>JBLMZS010000041.1:0-28890 GCA_050258935.1 Bacteroidota bacterium | reverse complement strand
GAACTATTATTTCCCCGTTCCGGCAAACAGTCCCCGTTCAAAATACTTCTGCACAAAGAGGAATACCACCAGCACCGGGATCACTGCCAGCACGGCACCTGCGGCAATATAGCGGTAGTTGTTTACAAATGTACCCGTCATATAACTCAGGCCCACCTGAAGCGTATAATTCTCAGGATTTTTCAGTACGATTAGCGGCCAGAGAAAATCGCCCCACGAACTTATGAAAGAAAAAACCGCGAGAGTGGCAAGAGTCGGTTTAGTCATGGGCGTCATGATATTCCACCACAGTCTGAAGAGCGAACAGCCGTCCATTATAGCGGCTTCCTCTATTTCCTTTGGTATTGCCAGGAACGCCTGCCGCATCATGAATACTGCGAATCCTTCCACTGCAAAAGGAAGTATCACCCCGGCAAGCGTATCAGCCAAACCTATTTTCAGTATCGTCGTATAAACCGGGATTATGATCAGTTCCTTCGGTATCATCATGGTGCCTATGACCATAAAGAATATAAGGTTCTTATACCTGAAATCGAACCGGGCCAGCGCAAAACCAGCAAATGAAGAAAATACAACGTTCATCAGTACGGTGAGCACAACAATTATAACGCTGTTAAGATAGTACATGCCGAAGGGCACCGCATTCCACACACCCGAATAATTCGCGAAAACAAACTGTTTGGGGATTATAGTGGGAGGATATGTAAACAGCTCTTCGCTTCCCTTCAGAGAAGTACCCAGCAGCCAGAGAAACGGTGTAACGGCAATAGCTGCAAATATCACCAGTATGGCGTAACGCGGAATTTTTTTCAGTTGTTTCATAGCAGATTATTTTTCCATTAGACGAATATTTGTGTAGGAGAATCCCAGTGTAAGCAGGAATAAAACAACACCCGCCGCACTGCCATAGCCGAAATCAAACCTTTCGAACGCCTGATAAAACAGGTAGTAGACCATAGTCTTGTTTGTCATCGGCGTTCCGGGAGTCATTATATACAATTCTGTAAACATCTTTACCGCAGCAGTTGAAGATGTAACAAACACCAGCACCAGTACGGGCTTTATCATCGGCACTATTATATGAATAACCTGCTGGAACTTATTGGCACCGTCTAGCCTGCACGCTTCCTCGACTTCCTTCGGAATCAGTGCGATACCGGAAAGAAAGATCATCATATAATAGCCCATACCGCGCCATACGGTAAGTATCATGATGCTGACTATATTTGTAGGATAGCTCGTAAGCCACGAAACTTTCGGTATATGAATAATTGCAAGCAGATAGTTCATCAGTCCGGAATCTTCTGCAAATATCCATCGCCAGATTATACCGGCAATTACTATAGGAGTAACCACAGGCAGGAAATACACCGATCTGAAGAACTTGTTTATGGTCTTATTCTGTCGTACCAATAGCGCCAGCATGAGAGATACGACCATCATTACCGGAGTCACAAGAATGAAGATGAGTGAATTAAGCAGCGTCCAGAAAAATTTCGGGTCGTGAAACAGTCTAGTATAATTTTTAACTCCTACAAACACCGGTTCTTCAAAAATATTATACTTCAGGAAGCTGTAATACAGCACCTGAAACATCGGTATAAAAGCAAATGCCGTCAGAAGCAGCAATGCAGGCAGCACAAACAGCCAGGCTTTGTTGTTTTTCATATTCTTTTCTAATACTCCTGTATGATTCTGTTCCACTCGTCTGCCGCCGAATTCAGAGCGTCTCGCGGCGACTGTTTGCCGAGACATGCATTCTGTACGGCCTCATCGAAAGAATCCCTCAGCATGTCGAACTGCGGATGCAGCAGGTGATTGCGCAGAGGCACGGCTCCCGGCAGTTCTGAGGCACCGATTATGCGGGCCTTGCTTTCAAGTGTCCCTTCATCATGCGTAAAATATTTGTCCTTCAATGCTTCGGAAACGGAAGGATATATGGTAGCCAGCTTGCAGAAATTCAGCTGGTTTTGTTTATTTGTGACAAACAATGCAAAGTCGGCAGCCTCCTTTTTGTGCTCCGAAGTGTTCATTATGGTCAGCACCATTTCTGCCAGTTCATGACGGCCCGTCCTGCCGACTATAGCCGGTGCTATGCCTGTATTTGCATAAACTGCCGGTGCATTTTCCCTGACGCTTCTCAGGAACACAGGACCCGTAAATACAAATGCGGCCTGACCCGACTGGTAAGCCTCTATCGTAGTGGATGCAGGTTTTATAATGGATTCTTTTTCTATATATCCGGACCGGTACAGATCCACCCACTGTTCTATAAGGCGCACACCTTCGGCTGAATTAAATGCAGCATGGCCCAGAGAAGGATCGAGCATGCTGATACCTTCACTTCCGAGCATCATTGGCAGATAACTTTCCTTGCCAATATTCCAGAAGAATGCATATTTACCCGTACGGTCTTTATATGTTCTTGCAAACTTCAGCAGCTGATCGTAGGTTGCCGGTACGTCCTTATCACCGAATCCTGCCTTTGCAAACAGATTCCTGTTGTATATTACTACATACGTATTCAGATACCACGGAAACGCAGTCAGCCTGCCGTTGAAGACACAGTTATTAAGTGCATTCGGCAGATAAATATTTTTGAGTGAGTCAGGCGGAATGATCTTATATATGTCGGCAAGTGCACCCATTCCCGCAAACTTTGCCAGAAAGTCGGCAGAAAGATTTACAACATCGGGCGGAGAACCGGCGGCGACCGAAGACATCAGTTTCTGTATCGCCGAATCATAAGGAATGTCGATCCATCTGATCTTTATACCGGGATGATTCCTTTCGTATTCCCTGATAACAGAGTGAAAATAATCATTGAATGAAGGACTCAGCTGAAGCGTCCAGAATTCAACGACAGTCTCATCACTTTTTTTGCTGCACGAGGAAAAACACAATACCAGGAGCAGTACTACCAAACAACGGAGTATTTTCATAATAAGCCGGAATTGTTCTGACAAATATACCAAATTCATTTCCAAAAAATCATCACATTGTAAACATGTATGTGATGAGAATTGAAAAAATTCTGCACGCGAAATTTCAATATGAACTGATTAACACTTATATTTTAGTGTCAAAAACAGCGAAACAATAAAAGATTTACATTCATGAATATAATAGATGAGATCCTTTCCCGCAGGGAATTTGCCGATGAACCTCCGGTACTGGTAGATATCGGTGCTTCGGAGAACATACACAGAAACTGGAAAAGAATTGCGCGCTATTCACTCTGCGTGGCATTTGATGCAGACGAGCGCGAGTTCCAGTACATAAAAGAGGAATCTGGCAAATTCAGAAAACTGTATATCTATAACTGTATAGTTTCAGACACTGCTTCCGAGCACTCCGATTTTTATCTTACAAAGTCTCCATACTGTTCGAGTCTTCTGCATCCGGATAATGAGAAGCTGAAGGACCTGGCATACTCATCGCTGTTTCAAGTGGAAAAAGTGGCTGCAATCAAAACCGCTGCACTGCCTGATGTGCTGAAGGAACTCGGCATTGAGAGTGTAGACTGGTTCAAGACCGACTCGCAGGGTATAGATCTCAGGCTGTTCAGAAGCCTGGGGCCGGAAAAAATAAACCGTGTGCTCGCGGCTGAGTTTGAGCCCGGAATAATAGATGCCTACATCGGTGAAAATAAACTGCACGAGGTGCTTTCCTATATGGATGAAACAAATTCATTCTGGATGGCCGATGTAATCGTAAAGGGATCTCCGAGGATACCGGAAAGTGTACTGGCCGGATTATACCCGAATAAGAAAATGCGTAAGCTGGCAATGTTCTCGCTTAAGGAAGCCCCTGGCTGGGGCGAGCTGACGTACCTGAATAAATTCGCTTCAGGCGGACAGTACAGCAAACGTGATTATCTGCTGGGATGGGTATTTGCAACTGTACTGAAGCATCACGGATTTGCTTATACTCTGGCGTTACGGGCCAAGGAGTCTTTCAGCGATCCATATTTCGAAAAACTCATGAAGCATTCCCGCACCAGTATCAGACGCGAAATAATTAAGCTGAAGTTTGCAGTGGCAATAGTGACAAAGATATCAAAGATGTTAAACCTGACCAACTGACATTATTCCAGCCAGGAAATAATTTCGTAGAACCGTGTCTTCGGGAAATAGGGAGGAACGTTCAACAAAAAACGCTCGTCAAACTTGTGCACAAACCTGTAGCCTCTGACCGGATTGGCTCCCTGATATTCAGCAGTACCTTTTGTCTGATACGCAATCACTCCCCCCAGTATACGCATATTGTGTATTGTGCTGTAACTGCTGATATTCTCTATGCTGAGGCCGTCTTTCTGGGCATATATGGATGCATGTATGTTGATATCGCCCCTGCTGTTGTTATAAGTAATTTCAACTTTTTGTTCAGCAACAATACCCAGCATATCCGTACTGGCAGGATTTGTCAGGGGATTGCTATGGTAAACAATATCATCAGGTATATAGACATTGCCTACCCCGGTGGCGCCTTTCTTTGTAGCCACTATTGTGGCTTTTCCGTTCAGAGTTCCCTGAACGGTAGCATTACCTTTCTCAATATATATAAGCCCGTTAGGAGTCAAAGCATTCAGTGCGACAGTCTGACTTGCACTCCACGTCCCCCACGTAGTGCTGCTGGTACCGAGCCGTGTTTTATATGTAACCGTACCGTCTGCATTGAAAATAAAATTTGCGTCCACATACGGTTTTGAAGAAGTGCCTTTAAAAATAGTACCCCCGGTAAATGCATTTGAGCGCATACCCGTAGTATCGAACTCAAGCGGTATCTGCACACCGGATTCAAAGCCGCCGAGAAATTTAGGATTACTCGGGTTGAAGTTCTTTTTTAATCCTTTCAGACATGTAGTCTTTCCGGTAAACACCGGGTTGCCGTGCACCGAACAGTAATCGTTGGCGTGAAAGGGACCCGAGAAAGTGTCGCCGGTAGCCGCGGCGGCGGAGAATACATTATAAAAATTCCCGAACTTGGCAAAGTTGCTGGGCTGAAGCAGTATGGTGATCGCCTTGTGGACTCCGGCGAACGTTCCCACCGAGCGCAGGACTTTTTTATCCGTCAGAGTATCCTTCAGTGTGACTTTAAGCTTTCCGCCCATGTAATCAATATTGTCGTATGCAGAACCAGGTGTCCAGCTTTTATTAAAAAATATCTGACTGGATGCAACATTGGCACCGCTGACCGCAATATTGTGCGCAGTGGTTTCCTCGTAGTAGCGCGACATATTGTCAACACTTCTCAAAGTAACACCCGAAAAGTTATAGCCAACAACCATGAAGGTGATCGTAAAACCGAGTATCAGCAGTAAAGTGGCCTTGCCAAACATTTGAACCTTTTATGTTATCTGTTGCGTAAATTTCTCGCTGCCAGCCTGAGCTGTCTCCAGAAAGCTCTCGAATATTTCGCGTCGTATGCAGCGCTGTTCTCAACCTTTATATTGATAAGCAGCGAATATATTTCCCTCGTATCAGATATGGGGAAAGTAAGTTTGTCACCCAGAGCATTGAAGTAGGTAATCTTAAATTCTGTAACTCCCAGATTAGCACCTTTAGGAACGGCATTATTGATGACACGGTAAAGCATCCGGTCGCGGGGATTAGGAGTACTGCTCAGCTCGCTTGTTGTGCCGAGGTAATACCTGAGTGTATCCGGAGTCCCGTTGTAATTGGTATCGAAAAGAAACGAGATGCTCGTCGAATCGGCCTGCAGTATCGCTTCGGAAGGATTTGGTATTTGTGTATAATCTGCACAGTAACCGATCTTTCTGAAATCATACTCCATCAGTTCGACTACCGCCACCAGATCCTCCTGCACCAACAGTTCTCCTGCATAGAAGTAGGTGTTTTCCGTTGCAGCATCGCTCATGCGCAGCAGTATAAGAAATATCACACCGCCTATTATGGCCGAACCGAATAAATCAATCAGAGTACTGAAACCCATAGCGCCCGCCTGTAATATTAAATTTGTTTATCTGAAATGCCAGTAACTGAAGACTGTCGATAACTTCACGGTATCCTGCCTGCCGTTTACAATCATCGATGGACTGGTCACCATTATCGAAAGCCTTTTATGCCAGGTAGCAACTGACGTAACCGGAACATCCGGACTGGCGGGATTGACATAATTGACTTTACAGATTATCTTGAATGCCGGTTTCATCAGCGAGGAATCCATTATAACCAGATTATTATAATCATCTATATCATCCAGATCAGGATAGTTTTCGCCCGCTGCTTTTCCGAGATACGCAGGCTGATCGAGTCCTGAAACTGCCGATACATCATTGTTTACAGTGTGTGAGTCGAACGCCTTTCCAGTAGCCTCTTCCATCACAGAGGTGCCAAGAGATACGGCAAGCACCTGCAGCTTAGAGGCCAGAAGCACATCCCCTGTAGCCAGAAAATTGGCGTTCACACGCAAAATGACAACCGAAAGAAGCAATATCGAACCGATCGAAAGGAGTGTTTGCCCCAAATTCATGTGTTTTTCCTGGTTTTGACTAAATTATTACGCAATTATCATACCAGACAGATTAGTCTGAAAAACCAGAAAATTTGTGATTTTAATCACACTTTGCAGCATTAAGCAGAGGGTATGACCGGAAATATTTACCGGTAAATCTGTAGTAAACTGCTTGCAGCAGAAGCTGGGAGTCAGGCAGGGAATGAATCTATTAGTCATAATAAGGCAGCGTTGCACCCCGCGTGACTTGCGGGGCGCACCAGTCAATATGTATCAATTCCGCAAAGGATTTAAATAGATCCGGGAAAGCATTATTATATTGCTGTTTATAAAATTTTTATAATCATCTAATTGATTCTCAGTATAACCACGCGCCGGTTTTTTGCCTGCCCGGCTTTTGTTTTATTATCAGCCACCGGCATATCCTGACCCATGCCATATACTTCGAATCTTTCAGGATCGAGTCCCACAGAAATGAAATAATTCAGCACTGCACGTGCTCTCTGCAGAGACAGCGCCTTGTTCTTCCTGGCACTGCCGGTATTATCCGTATGTCCTTCAATACGCCAGCGGGTTTCCGGATTCTCTCTCATTACGTGTGCTACTTTCTCGAGCTGAGTATATGCAAACGGCAGAAGCTCTGCCTTGCCGGGAGCGAAGTTGGTTCCTGATGAAAGAATTATTTCCCTGGGTGCTTCAACTTTGGGCTGGGGCTTTTCATCCGGGCACCCATCCTCATCTTCATATCCGTTATATGTTTCTGCATCGCGGGGACATTTATCCTGAGAATCGAGAATTCCATCCTTGTCATTATCGTTATCGGGGCAGCCGTCGTTGTCTTCAAATCCGTCAAAATCCTCCGCCTGATTAGGGCAGCGGTCATCCACATCGAGTATTCCGTCCTTATCGTTATCCAGATCGGGGCAGCCGTCCTCATCCCTGTATCCGTCGTAATCTTCTGCCTGCTGAGGGCAATCATCGTCGGCGTCTCTTATCTGGTCCGAGTCATTGTCTGTATCCGGGCAGCCGTCCTCATCTTTGTATCCGTCGTAATCCTCGGGTTCATCGGGACAGGCGTCCTCACTGTTATAGATACCGTCATGGTCATTATCCCGGCTTCCGAAGAATGAAACTGACAGACCGGCCATTGCAGTAAAAAATATGTCATCCTTTACTCCGCGGTCAAGTCCGTCTGCCTTATCGTTCTGCGGCAGATACACCGCAGCATTCATATTGAAGCTAAGATCACGTGCAAGCAGCACCCTGAATCCAAGCTCACCGTTATATGTCAGTACGCTTCTGGTTTTATCTCTGTATTCAGGGATAATATATTCACTCGTTTTCCTGGGAGTAAAATCCATGGCAGACAGGCCGGCAAATACATAGGGGAAAAATGCATCACCGAGCGAAAGGGCATAAACAAGTCCGCCGCCGTAGTATGCCATTTTTGTTCTGAACTCATATGGTGCTCTGGAATCTGCAGGAGGATTTTGCCCGGCCAGATACCCGCCGCCGCCAAATGCACGGAGTCCGAAGACACTCGCAGAAATGGAGGGGAAAAAATATTCGAGCATCCCTTTGGCTGCATAATCGGCCTTGGGCTTATCCTGATCATAATCGGTAAGACCTGCTGTTGCTCCGGCTTCGAGCGACAGGACCAATGTACCGGAAAAAGCATGATTCCTTATCTCATTTTTGCGGGGTATAAAAACAGAAGTCCGGTGTTTTGCAGGCTGCTGTCCCAAGTATATTTGTGAATACGCCGGGCGGACCTGCGCATATGCCGGAAGAGCGACCGCCAGCTGGAATGACAGCACAAAGAGAAGAGATAAAACAGAGCGATACATTTATTCTCCTGAAAATATCTTCTATAAATTAGGTTATTTTTTTTCTTTGCGCAAATAATGGACTATATGCGTGTCTATTTTTTGCTATTTTTGTACAATTGATTATTTGCACACTATGGAAATTTGATAACAACAAACTAAGGCGCCGCATGAATTTCGCGGTCTATGTAACTTGGTCTCTTCTCCATGTACTTACAGCACGGGCAATGGTGGTGGATACCCGGAGGACGTAGGGCTGACGCTCTGCGTCAAGAGATCCCGCCCAAAATCGCACGCTGAAAGTGTGCGAAAATGGTTTTGCGTAACATGAGTCAATCATTAAATAAATATTTCAGAATAGATATGAAATTTTTCAGTTCTCTGCTGATTTCAGTACTCGTTGCGGCTACATCTTTCCCGCAGGCAAAGAAAGTAATGTCGCTCGAGGACATGTACAATATAAAAATCGTCGGTTCAGGTGTTGTATCCCCTGATGCAAGCAAGCTTCTGTTTCAGAAAACCGAATATTCAATTGCACAGAATAAAACCATTACACAGTACTGGATAAAAGACCTCTACAACTTCAACATTCCATACCGTGCTACATACAGTGACAGCAGCTGCTCGGCCGCAGCATGGATACCTTCATCAAACATGATATCGTATCTTACCAAAAGAGATGAAAAGAAGTCACAGATATACACTCTGGAACTGAAATCAGGCGCACATCCGCGCAGACTTACAAATCACAATACTTCAATAAAATCGTATGCATGGATATCTGCGGAAAAAATCCTTTTTACTGCCGAGGAAGGCATAGGTGATTTCGAGGCAAACTCTCTCAAAGAAGCCGGGAATGCTTATTTCTACGGTGACAATAAAAAATGCACATCGCTCTGGGAATTTGATCCGCGTTCAGGAAAAGAAAAGCGCCTTACAAACGGGCGGATATCAGTAAGAGGCTACAGGTTGTCACCCGGCGGAAAACATATGGCAATAATTGCAGCCCCAGGCCCTGATACAAATGACGAAAATAAAAGCGAAATATATATATACAGTGTAGAGAACGGTTCACTAAAGCAGATCACGAATAATAATATAATGGAAAAGCAGATCGGCTGGTCTCCCGACGGATCATACATCACTTTTGTCTCAGACGCCAACGAAAAACTCGAACCTTACTATCAGGATTCCATTTTCAAGATAGAACTATCAACCGGCCGTATAAGCGAGATGACACGCAATTTTCCATACCAGATACTTGATCACCAGTGGGACAGTAAAAATCACATCATATACTTTTTGGCCAACAAGGGTGTCACGCAGCAGCTGTTCAGTTTAGAGGTAAAGACCGGTAAGATTTCCCAGTGTACTTTTGTCAAAGGCGTAGTCAGATCATTTTCACTGATATCCAAAAGCGGGCGCATAGTACTGCTGATCTCCACTCCGGAAAATCCGGAAGATTTCTATATAACAGAGAAAGGCAAATGGAATCCGCACCGTATCACAAATACAAATCCGCAGCTGAACAGTTATTATCTCGGCAAGTATAAAACATTTATTTATAAAAGCAGCGGCGGCAGGGAAGTGGAAGGTATACTAATATATCCCTACAACTATAACCAGCATCAGAAATATCCGCTGCTTGTTCAGCTGCACGGCGGACCCAATGCAAGTTATCAGCTCAGTTTTGGATTTTCATGGGCAACTTACCCGAACTTTCTGTCTTCACGGGGTTTCGTGATTTTCCAGCCGAACTACAGCGGATCGTCGGGATACGGCAATTCATTTATGCGCAGCATTATAGGCAATTTCTTTCACAGCGGATACGAAGATATAATGGCCGGAGTAGATCATCTGGTAAAGAATGGAATTGCAGATCCGGAGAGGCTTGGTGTAATGGGTTTCAGCGCTGGCGGACATTTTTCAAACTGGATAATCACGCATACAAACCGGTTCAAAGCCGCGTGCATCGGTGCCGGAGCATCCAACTGGGTGAGTTTTTATGCGCAGAACGAAGTGCAGTATCTCAGGGAAATATGGCTTGGCAATCCCTATACCAATATGGATAAGTGGATGAAGCTTTCACCCATCAGTCATGTCACCAATGTCCAGACTCCAACATTCTTCTACTGCGGAGATCAGGATACACGCGTTCCTTTTGCGCAGACACTGGAAATGTATCACGGACTGAAGAGAAACAACGTGCCGGCAAAACTGATGGTTCTTCCGAAGGAAGGACACTACATAAACGATATCAGGCACCAGCTGGCAAAGATGAGGAATGAATATGCATGGATAGAGAAATACTTAAATAGCCGCTGAGAGAAAATCATCTGTACAGCAGATCAGACAGCGCCGACTTCAGGTCTTCAAACTTAAATCTGTAACCGGCTTCTGTGAGCCTTACCGGAAGAATCTGTGCTCCCTCGGTCACCATGACCGCAGCTTCGCCGAGTACAGTATTCAGAACCGGTTCGGGTATGTTCAGCCAGCCGGGACGTTTGAGTATACTGCCTGCAGTTTTTGAAAACTCCTTCATACTGACGGGAAGCGGGGCAACTGCGTTGTATACTCCCGATGCTCCTTTCAGTCCGGAAAGAAATAGAAAGACCGAAGTCAGATCTTCAATATGAATCCACGACAGCCACTGTTCTCCGCTTCCGGTATATCCTCCTGCAAAGAATCTGAACGGAAGTATCATTTTGGGCAGCGCTCCTTTTTTGGCATCCAGAACCACACCTATCCTTAGTATTACCGGCTGAGCACGGGAAGTATCGGCCAGAAAGGCTTCTTTTTCCCAGGCCTCGCAAACATCGGAGAGAAAACCCTGTCCCCTGGGACTGCTTTCATCCAGCGGCACGCTACTTTTCTGATCGTAGTATCCTGTTGCAGAGGCAGATATAAGTCTGCGTTCTTTTTTGTCCGTCTCAGAAATGGCATTTACTAAACTGCGCGTTGACTTTATGCGGCTTGAGAGTATCTTTTCTTTATAGCTCCTGGTCCATAATCCTCCGGCCAGTGAAGCGCCTGCAAGATTTACTACAACATCTGCGCTGTCCAGACACCGCACCAGTTCATCCCGGTTATCCCACGATACTGCCATTAGTGCGTTGCTGAATATGCGCGAAGCCTGATCAGTGTTGCGCGTAATTACCGATACACTGTCTCCCCTCATTACAAACGCATTGTAAAGGGCCGTTCCTATCAGTCCGGTTGCACCGGTTATAGCGACATGCATGGTATAATTCCACTCTGCTGGTTACTGAATGATTTAAAAAAGAAAAAGCACTCAATTCCAGAGTGCTTTTAACGCCCAGCAACTAAAATCTGTTACTTCTGCGGTTTGGCTTCATTAACGATAATATTGCGTCCGTTCATAACGCTACCGTTAAGTGCTTTAATTGCTTCATTAGCGTCAGATTCGTTTTCCATTTCAACGAAACCGAATCCTCTAGATTTACCGGTCTGACGATCGGTGATGACTTTGGCTGAAACAACGTTACCATAAGATTCAAAAGCAGACCTTAAAGAATCGTCATTAACTGCCCAGGGAAGACTTCCCACGAAAAGCTTAGTACTCACGAAAACACCTCTAAAAAAATATTATAAAAGAAGTTGTGCTTTTTTAAGCACTGTTAAATATAAGGGATAATTTTTAAAAAGCAAATATTTTATTGACCGCATTCCTGAATTTTGATTTACAGAATCTGATGCAATGCGGACTGCAGTGTATCAACGGGAACGATTTCTATACTCCTGGATTTACCCGCAGATTTCATATTATACCTTGGAATAACTATCCTTTCGAACCCGAGTTTTTCTGCTTCCTGTATCCTTTTCTCTATATGGCCGACACTCCTGACTTCACCGCCCAGACCGACTTCACCCACTACAACCACGCTTTTTGACGGACTTCTGTCCAGCAGGTTTGAAGCAATGGCGCAGCAGACCGCCAGGTCGACGGCAGGTTCATCTATCTTCACCCCGCCGGCCATATTCAGGAATACATTATTTGCCGACACCCTTAATGCTGCCCGTTTTTCAATAACAGCCAGCAGTATAGAGAGTCTGCGGTAATCGAATCCCGTGGCTACACGCTGAGGATTTCCGTAGCTGGAGGGTGTTACGAGTGCCTGCACTTCCAGAAGTATCGGACGCGTACCTTCCATGCTGGCAGTAACCACCGAACCGGATGTAGTGGAATCACGCTCGCTAAGGAATATCTCGCTGGGATTTGTCACTTCGCTCAGTCCGGTATCGTGCATTTCAAAAATGCCGATCTCATTCGTACTGCCGAATCTGTTCTTCTGCGCGCGCAGTATTCTGTAACTGTGGTGGCGTTCGCCTTCAAACTGCAGAACTGTATCAACCACGTGTTCCAGTATTTTAGGACCGGCAATCATTCCTTCCTTTGTCACATGTCCTATAAGTATTACTACCTGATGCGAAGACTTTGCCCTCTGCATAAGAGCTGCGGTACACTCCCTGATCTGAGTAACCGTACCAGGTGCATTATCCAGATCCGGCTTGTAGACAGTCTGTATTGAATCTATGATTATGACGCTGGGAGAATACTCGTCAATGGCGGACATAATCATATCCAGGTTTGTTTCCGACTGAACCAGGAAGTTCTCGGATTCTATACTCAGTCTTGATGCCCTAAGTTTTATCTGTCTGTTGGATTCTTCACCGGTAACATAAAGTACCGAGCTGTCTATCTTTGCAGCCGCCTGCATCACGAGTGTGGATTTCCCAATCCCCGGATCACCGCCTATAAGAATTATTGAGCCCGGCATCAGCCCTCCGCCTAAGACCCGGTCGAACTCAGCTATATTGGTCAGTATGCGTTCTTTTTCCGTTGCCTCTATCTGCTTCAGGCGCGAAACACCGGCACCTGCCCGCGGTACTGATAGATTTTTCCTGGGCGAAGATTCCACTACTTCCTCGCTGAACGTGTTCCATTCTCCGCATTCAGGGCAGCGCCCCAGCCATTTCAGTGTTTCAAATCCGCAGCTGGAGCATACATATTTAGTTCTGGTCTTTCCCATCAGAATCCCGTACGTTTAATGAAATTTTCTATTACCTCATCCTGCGAATTCAGCAGGTCATCCGGTGATCCGTGAAAATAAACGCGTCCTTCGTGTATCATGGCCACTTTGTCAGCAACATTCTTCACGCTTACCATATCGTGTGTAACTACTATTGAAGTAACATTCAGCTTACCGCTGAGTTCCCTTACAAGCATATCGATAGAATCAGACATTATCGGGTCAAGGCCCGTTGTCGGTTCATCGTACAATATGTAAGACGGATCCGTCACCAGTGCGCGCGCCAGTCCCACCCTCTTTTTCATGCCGCCTGACAATTCAGCAGGTTTGAGATTCTGAATGCCGGGCAGGCCAACCAGCTCCAGTTTCTCTTCGGCAATTTTTTCAACTTCGGACTGCGAAACACCGGGATTGTTTTCCACTATGGGAAGTCCTACGTTTTCGCCGACAGTCATTGAGTCAAACAGTGCAGCACCCTGAAATAGAAATCCGAACTTTTTCCTTATCTGGTAGATCTCCCTTTTGGAAAGTTCGCCAATATCGCTTCCTTCTATAATTACCTTTCCAGCATCCGGCTGCAGCAGTCCTACAATATGCTTCAGCAGAACGCTCTTGCCGCTGCCTGAGCGGCCAATTATGGCAGTTGTTTCTCCGCTGCTTATCTGGAGGTCCACACCACGCAGCACCGGCTTGTTTCTGAACGACTTATATAGTCCTGTAATCTGTATCATCTGTAATCTGCGCCATAGAAAATATTAAATAATTTTCAGTTTTGATCAAAATTAAAGTACACAATCTTTTCAAAATATTTCAATTTATTTTCCTGCCTGCCATGACTTGTCCGAATCATCACCCAGGCACATTGCCAACTGCCGCCCCTATATGTACCTGAATATGGCTTGAATATTTGACAAATAATAATTAAAGTAAAAAACGAATAAGGAGGGGGAGATGTATTTTTTGCGCTTGTTATTTCTGGTATTCTTCTTAAGCCTGACTGTTTCATCTGCACAATATTACAAAACCATATCATATCAGGGATACCTGTCAGATACCTCGGGTACACCTATACCCGACGACACCTATCGGTTTATTTTCAGGCTCTATGAAGGATGCACCGAATCGGGTTACATCTGGGAAGAAAACAAATCTATCAAAACCAGGCAGGGACTGTTCAGTACTTATTTAGGGGACCTGATACCATTTCCTTCTGCTGTGTTTATGAATACAAACCTGTGGCTCGGCATCACCGTACAGGGCGAACCGGAAATGAATCCCAGACTCCCTTTCACCAGTGTTTCCAACAGCTTTCATTCGTTCAGGAGTGATACTGCATCGTATGTACTCAACGGCTCTACTGATTCGCTCTGGCAATTCTGCAGCGGCAATATTTCCAGACTCTCAGGTAATGTGGGTATAGGGGTAACGAACCCGGTAAGCAAATTACAGATTGAAAACGGGAGCATTCTGGTAAAGGGAAACGGATACTGGTTCAATGGATTATGCGTTAATAACGCCGAAGGTCGCGGGGTAATATCCATTGGAGGAGTCGTAAACCAGAATAATTATTCTTCATCAGAACTCGAACTGGTCGATAACTCCACGGGAAGAATGTGGGGAATCCTTAACGACAGCCAAAACAAACTTGTATTCTTCAGCCGCCTGAACGATACTTATTATCATCCTCTGAAAATCGAACCTGGAGCTCCGGACAACAGTCTTTATATCAGCTCAGACGGAAATACAGGCATAGGAACAACCGACACGAAAAACCACAAGCTCGCAGTAGCCGGCAGCATTGCAGCCGAAGAAATAGTAGTTAAACTGCAGTCAGATTGGCCGGATTATGTGTTTGATGAAAATTACAAACTTGATTCACCGGCACAGCTGAAAAAATATACGCAGCAGAACAAACATCTGCCGGGTGTACCTTCAAGAAATGAAATCAGCCAGACAGGGCTCCCGGTTTCTTCCGTGCAGCTGATGCTGCTTCAGAAAATTGAGGAACTGACCCTGCACATAATAAAACTGAACGACCGCATTGACAGTCTTGAAACCCGGATCAGTAACAGTAAGTGACACACACATGAAACTTCATATTATCATAGTGCTTGCTTTTTCCTTTGCTGCATTTCAGACTGACATGCCTGGCCAGACTGTCACCTTTGAATACCGGTGGGAAAAATACTTCGAGACAGCGCAGGAAAAGGTCGTAGGAATCTGGCCGCACAGTAATCGCTGGACGCTGGAACGTGTAAAAGAATTAAAGTATAAATACGGATTTAACTATTTCCTCGTCTACCCGGAACAAAACTTTTTTACACTGACAAAATCCGCGGGAATCGATGCATCAAATTTGCTCCTACAGATCACTGCCACAAACTATGACTGGCTTTCAGGCTTAAATACCGCTCCACCATGGGGATATTATTATGATGAGCCTGCAGAAAGGGACATATCAGCTGATGTAATGCAAAATATAACTGACTGGTACAACACGAATTCTCCGGATATGAAAAAAGTCATAGGGGGATACAAACGTACTGATAAACTTAAATACTATGTCGCAAATTATTCGGACATTGTCATGTTCAGCAGTTACCAGCACTACTGGACTATCTTTGGATACTGGGTTTCCTGCTGTCCGGAAAACTTTGACCAGCGATCTGACTGGTCTGACATGAGAAATATATTCGGTGATAAATTTTCAATGGTGTGGATAGGCGCACACAAGGATCTTTCAGACTATCCCAAGCTGCTGGGGCATGCAAAGAACCTGGGACTTCGCGGAGTATGGCTGTATCAGCTGCAGGAACTGAGCGATGATAATGCAAATATTTTAAAATTCTGCGAAGCTGCAGCAACTGAAGGATATTTACTTACTTACTTTCAGCAGGTCAGAAATGAAATGCACGACGGAGCTCTTTACAGGCAGCAAATGGTCGGGCCGAAATACAGGGATTCGATCCCCGGCACCTTTGATCACAGCAATGCTGTTTTCGGTGACATTATCGTAAATAATAATACGAATGATAACTACTATGCATCGGAATCCATTATAGCCGGCTTCCCGCATAGTTTTATCGTGCCCGCAGGCAAACAGGCCAGTCTCGAAGCAGGGAACTGTATTATTTTAAGGCCGGGTTTTTCTGCCAGACGCGGATGCAATTTCAGCGCTGCAGCCGGCAAATAATTTTTTAGTGCAACAAAACAAAGGGGGATACGGTGCTAAGGACAGCTTTTATACTGCTGGCCATATTCGCCGGCAACACCGGGGCACAGGATTTCAGGATCACTTTAAGCCACTTCCCCGCCGGATGCTCATTTCAGAACGGCGGACTATATGCTTCTAATTCTGTGGCTGGACAAACCTTGTCCGGTGAATTTTCTTCTGACCGTTACAAACTTTCCTGCGGTTTTTTATTCGTCATGTCATCAACTTCTCCACCGCTGCCGGTCGAACTGATCTCATTCGAAGCTGTACCGCTGAATGATTTGGTTGAGCTAAGATGGTCAACCGCCACTGAAATTAACGTGCTCGGTTTCGAGATACAAAAAAGGGCTGTTCCTTCCACAGAGTGGAAAACAATGGTCTTTATTGAGTCTGCCGACAGGACCAATTCTCCTCTTGACTACATCTACTGCGACACCGAACCATTTGGGGGAAGGACAGTAGTATACAGACTCATCGAAGTAACCATCGACGGAAAGAAAAATATACTCGCAGAGAAAAGTGCCGCTTTGATGCCGGACAAATTTATGCTTTATCAGAATTATCCCAATCCCTTTAATCTTTCCACTAAGATCAAATTTTCTCTCACGGTCAAATCACACGTCCTGATCAGTCTATATGATTTACTGGGCAGGCAGGCTGCGGTTGCTACAGACACAGATTTTCCGCCGGGCTTCCACATGGTTGAATTCAATGCATCTGCACTTTCAAGCGGCGTCTATTTCATCAATATAATTGCCGGCGATTATATCAGTGTAAAAAAAGCGGTTGTGCTTAAATAAGAGTATATATGCTTATGCTAATATGATAATTTTGCCGGAATTGCTATATTTCAGTACAATATTGTATTCATGTAACTGATAAGCCGGTAATGTCTAAAACAAACGCTATACGAATAATTGAATCTAAGAATATAACGCACTCGGTTTTTACTTACGATGTAAACGAGGATGAGCTCGATGCCCTGAGCGTGGCAAATAAAATAGGTGCAGATTACGATTCAGTATTTAAGACACTAGTTACCCAGGGTGACAAAACCGGCATCACGGTTTTCTGCATCCCGGCCGGAAGCGAACTTGACCTGAAAAAAGCTGCCGCAATCAGCTCGAATAAAAAAGTAGAAATGATCAAAATGAAAGACCTGCTCCCTCTTACAGGGTATATACGCGGCGGATGCTCTCCCATCGGCATGAAAAAACATTATCCTACATATATCGATGAGACCGCCCAGCTGTTCGACGAGATCTATGTTTCAGCCGGTTTGCGCGGTATGCAGGTAAAACTTTCTCCCTCTGATCTTGCTATGCTCTCCGAAGCCACATTTGCCGATCTCACCTGATACACCGGCATTTGGTATTGTATATTGAGCAACAATTACTACATTTCTTCTGTTGACCTGTATACAGCCCAGTCGTGCAATATTTACATGGTTTTTCTGAAAAGGAGGGGACCTTAAATGAAAAACTTTTACCTGCACTTTACACTGCTGACCATCATGATATATATTTCGCCGAAAACACAGCTGTCACAGAACTGCCGGCCTGACTTTCCCGCCACAAACGGGATTGTAAAGGTTATCTGTGCCGATGAAAACTCAGGTGTCCTTTATATCGGAGGATCATTTGATTACTGCGGAGTATATACAGGATCTGGTGCGGTGATCAGTCTTCAGGACGGATCGCGCGATACATCATTTCCGGTAATTACAGGACAGGTGAATTCATCTGCTCCTGACAGTAATGGCGGCTGGTATATCGGCGGTGATTTTATTCTGCCGGGTAACACCTCCTTCCGCCACCTCATACACATTACCGCTTCCAATTCTCTGGACACATGTTTCAAACCCGAACCCGATGACTGTATCAATTCAGTCTTGTATTATAACGGCAGACTCTATACTGCCGGTAAGTTCAGAAATATTGGCGGTAAAGCACGCACCTGCATTGCTGCGCTCAGTGCTGCTGACGGCATTGCATATGATTGGAATCCTGCGGTTGCCTACACTGCATCTTCAGCCCCTTCCATTTATGCTCTGACAGCATTGAAAAATCATATTTATATAGGCGGACGGTTTAACAGTGTTGGTGACTCGGCAAGAAAAAACCTGGCAAGAGTAGATACATCTGCTTCAGCGATAGTATCTGCCTGGGCACCACGTCCCAGCAGCTTTGTAAGAACAATTTTAATTTCTGAGGGTATGGTATATTTCGGGGGTGATTTCCATACTGTGGATGGGATTAGCAGGAAACACATAGCCCGTTCGGATACAGCAGTCAATGCAGGTCCGGATGAATGGAATCCGGGGGCTGATGATCAGGTTCTGTCCATTTTTGCATATGACGACGCAATAGTAGCCGGTGGCAATTTCAGAAGCATCGGAGGCAGCAGTGAATGCAGATATATTGCCGCGCTCAGCACAAACGATGGCACCGCCGTTCCATGGAATGTACATCCCGATTCAACAGTCAGTTTTATTTCATCTGCAGGAAATAAAATAATAGCAGGCGGAGAATTTCATTTCGTAAGCGGTATCAGAAAAAATCATATAGCACTGATATCCGGCGACGGACAGATCAGCAGCTGGGAATGTAATGTCAGCCACGCTGTAACCACGGCAGCATATAGTGGACAGAGGATTTTTATCGGTGGGAAGTTCAGCAGTGCCGGAGGAATACTCAGAGACAATATATTATCTGTAAATGCATCCACCGGTGAAGTACTGCCCTGGAATCCTGGTATAAACGGAGAAATCAGAACCATCGCCGTACATGATGAAAATGTTTTTGCAGGAGGCAGCTTTACAACTGCAGCAGGGGAATCCAGAAATAATATTGCTTCATTAGATATTTATTCCGGGCGGGCTTCACCGTGGATACTAAATACTGACAGTACAGTCAACAGTATTGCCGTGCACAACGGTACATTGTACCTGGCAGGACATTTTTCGGTTTTCAACGAATCAGCAAGAAACAGACTGGCTGCTGCAGATATAGCTTCCGGATCAGTACTTTCCTGGAATCCCGGATTAAACGGTCCGGTAAAGACAATCGCCTGCACAGACTCTCTGATATATACCGGCGGCAGCTTCTCGGCTTCCGGTCCGTATCCAAGAGAGAACATCGCGGCATTCTATACTGCGGATCAGGCAGAGCTGTCCGGGAAAACAGCCGACTGGAATCCGGGCATAAACGGATCTGTAAACTGCATTGCACTCTATGGAAACACTCTTATTGCCGGAGGTGAATCATTTTCTTATGCCGGAGGAATGAGCCGGAATAATCTTGCTGCAATTGACCTTGAGACGGGGCAGGCTACCGCATGGGATCCCGGAGCTGACAAGGCAGTGCATTCACTCCGTATATGCGGCTCCACACTATATGCTGCAGGTAACTTCACCACCATAGGCGGGAAGACCAGACGCCGGCTCGCGGCTCTCAGCCTCTCCGGTCAGGCAGACGTTTCACCGTGGAATCCCGGCTGTGACGATGAAGTATATTCAGTGGCAATCTCCGGAAGATGCGCTTCGGTATTTGCAGGAGGAAAATTCGCAAAAGTCTCTGGAAAATATCATAATTCTCTCGCCGCATTAGACGATCCGTTCAACAATGCTCTGTCCGTCGATACCGCCTCATTTCACCCGGCTCTTTCATATTTGCTCAGCCAGAATTATCCCAACCCGTTCAATCCATCCACAACTATCACCTATTATCTTCCGGAAGAATGTTTTGTAAGCTTGAAGATTTTCGATATAACCGGAAGGGAAGTTTCCGCTCTGGCAGTAGGACTCCACGGCAGAGGTTCATATTCTGCAAAATTTGATGCAGGGAAAGCCGGATTATCCAGCGGGGTTTATTTCTGCAGACTGACAGCTCAGTCAGTCTTGCAGGGAAGCTATAAATATGCTGTGACAAAAAAGCTGATGCTTATCAAATAATATCGGCATACTTGATCTTTAAAAAAATAATTATAAATAAAATATATGGAGATATTTTTAACTGAAAGGAAAAGACATGAGAAAATTTGCACGGATTGCAGGTATAGTAATTCTTGTGCTGATAATAATTGTTGCCGGAGGAATAATATATTTCAACTCCGCATTCCCCAAAGCGGGTGCACCCCCAGATATTAAGATCGCACTTACTAAGGAGCGCATTGAAAGAGGGAAACACCTTGCATGGCATGTTACTGTATGTATCGACTGCCATTCGACACGCGACTGGTCTATGTTTGCCGGTCCGGTAAAACCGGGAACGGAGGGCATGGGAGGAGAACGCTATGGTGAAAATCTGGGACTGCCAGGAGATATTTATGCGCGCAATATCACTCCGGCAGCTGTTGGACACTGGAGCGACGGGGAGCTTGTAAGGGCTATGGTCTCAGGAGTCAATAAGAAAGGCGAAGCTCTTTTCCCGCTGATGCCTTATATGAACTACAGGAATATGAGCAGGGAAGACGTATATTCGGTCATCGCCTACATCAGAACACTCGCACCCATTAAAAACGAAATTCCCGAAAGAAGTCTGAACTTTCCGATGAATATGATAGTTAAAACTATTCCCCAGCCGGTTTCTTTCGGAAAGGAGCCGGATAAAAATGATCCTGTGAATTACGGCAAGTATCTGGTTACCATTGCTGCATGCGCCGACTGCCACACAAAAAGTATAAAAGGCGAGCCGGTTGCAGGAATGGCATTTGCCGGCGGCAGTGAGTTGAAAACACCCTTCGGCATAGTCAGGGTTGCCAACATCACTCCTGACAATGAGACCGGAATCGGGAGCTGGACGAAAGAGGCATTCATCGCTCATTTCAAATCCTTCGCATCTGACAGCGCAATGCACAGGCCGGTAAAGACGAATGAGTTCAATACTTTTATGCCGTGGACACAGTTTGCCGGCATGACGACAGAAGAACTGGGAGCAATATATGAATATCTCAGAACGCTGAAGCCGGTCAAAAACATGGTCAACAGATTTACACCGGTATCCGAAATTAAACAATAAACGATTTCTGCCGATAATAGGAGTAGCTGGTGGTCCGTCCAGTCCCAAAAGCTGGAAAGTTTGCTTTTTAGGGTTTCTTTTTTTATTTTAGCACAAAACTGTACGCCAAAAGAAAGGTTTAAAATCAAGATTTTTAACTGTCATAGCGCTGTTATTGCCAATGAGTTAGAAATTATCTGATTTGAAAGACAATGATTACCTTAAATAAGTTAAGAGAAGAATATTATCTTTCTCCTGACTCTATGCCAAAATCTGCCGCTCCGGTATACAACAAGAAAAGTCTGCCGGACACCGACTCCCAAACCTCCGAAAAAGACCGGCTTGAGTTAGAGAATCTGAAAAAGCAGGATGCTGAAGTTAAGCAGCACGAAAGGGATCATATTACCGCAGGCGGAGCCTTCATCCAGGGCGGAGCCAATTACACTTTTACAATCGGACCCGACGGGAAAAGGTATGCGGTCGCCGGAAATGTAAACATTGATACCGGTGAGGTTCCAGGTGACCCTGCTGCTACAATTAGGAAAGCCAATGCCATCAGGAAAGCTGCGCTTGCCCCTGCTCATCCTTCTTCTCAGGATCTGAGAGTAGCTGCAGAAGCCTCTGAAATGGCCAGAAAGGCCCAGTCAGAATTGAGGAACACCACCGCAGCGGAAGCAAATCCTTACCTGCAGGCATATAATTCAGACCATCAGCTGCACTCTTCTTCTTTTTCAGCCATTATGTAATTCCGAAAAAGGATTGCTTTCCGGAAACATTCGATAAGCACAGATTATTATCCGGTAAACAACTGTATTTGCTAAGTCTGTTTTTTCACCGGTACATTGATCTTTATTTTACCTGCTTTTCTGAAATACAATGTCACTTCCTGCTTTGAGCCAGGAGATATTTTCGCCTTCAGTCCGATCAGCATCACATGATGCCCGCCAGGTGCAAATCTGTATGTGGACTTACCGGGTATAGCAATAGCTGGTGTATGACGCATGCCCATTTCGTCCCCGCTCCGGAAGGTTTCGTGCAGTTCGGTCTTGTATGCTGCGCCGCATTCCGCCCGGTACAGTGTATCGGCTTCAGTATTATTATTGACAATGTTCATATACATCGCCGTGTTCATATCTTTGGCTCCGGGACGCATCCACTGATCCCGGATGATTATATCTCCGGACGCACCCTGGACAAACATCACCATCACCGCCGCAATTATATTTAACATATCGTGCAGACTCCCCTGATTAGTTAAAGTTTCTGTGTATCGGCAATTATCTCTTCGAGACTGATCTGGCTGCCTTTATAGCGCTTGCGAATTTTTCCGTTTGCATCCACCAGAGTTATACGGTCTGTATGTACAAAGTAATACTGGGGCATTCCGTTATCCAGCAGAACCGTATCACCCTTCACTGCAACAATATTCAGCAGTTTTCTCAGCGAATCCACATTCTCCGGAGTGCCGGTAAGCATATGCCATTTCTTCAGGTCTATACCGTGCATATCGGCATACAGCTGAAGCACCGACGGGCGGTCACGCTGCGGATCGAAGGATATGGCGACAAACTCGAAATTCTTCATATCTTTTCCTGCCATTGCTTTTTCTATCTGCTGCATATTATTAGTTGTCATTGGGCAAATATCCGGGCAGTGAGTAAAGAAAAATGTGACGAAATAATTTTTCCCGTACATATTGGCCGGGAATACCACCTCCGAGCTATCCTGGTCCAAAAGTTTAATCCGTGTCTTTGAAATATCTCCCTGTTCAGGCAAATGTCCGGTACAGCCGCCGGATATCAGTGCCGTCAGAAGCAGCAGGAGACTATTGATCGTGTTTGTTTTCATTCGGTTTTTCCCAGTATTCTTTAGCATTTTCAACAGATGGTGCTCCGATTACTTTCAGTACATCAAGCACATATTCGCGCGAACGCATTCCCACCAGGGTACAGCTTACTTCGGAGAGTGAATTAATCATAAGGAATACCTTCTGCGACAAGGTCAGCTTTTCATACTCCGCTGTCGTATATCCTGAAAGTATATCGTGATATTTCCTGTTGGCCTCATTGGTTTTTACTGCATACATGCTTTCTATCGAATCCAGCACAATATTTACAATTGTAGCGTAAAAATTCAGTTTGTCGGCAATCTGTTCATCCTGATTATAATAGGTAAAAATTTCATTTATTGCAAAGTTGGCCCTCGGTATCAGGTATGTCTTCTTTATTTCTATAAACTGATTTGCACTTTCAAATCTCGAGATAGTGCTTTTGAGTATTACAGACAGCGACAGCGCCTCATTGATGGTATCAATATCCTGGCCTTCTGCCTCCATTTTCTTTACAAATTCATTTTTAATACTCTCTTCCTGCTGCTGCAGTTCTTCTATTAGCTGATTGATTTCCTCCGGTTTTCTGTTCTCGCGGATAGGAAAGTCGGCGAGTCTGATTATTTTGTTGTTTTCAATCGCATTCAACGGCCGGTTCACCAGCACTCCTAATCCCGCCTTGTGTGCTTTATAGAGAAGTGAATCTGTCACGGCCGGAACTTTGGGTTTCTGTGCTGCTTCTTTTTCTAAAAGGTTGAGCGGAAGTTCTATAACGCCGAAATGGTTATCCGGCGAAATGTCGCGTACGATATTGAATATTTCGTCTATCGAAGTGTAATTCCAGCGCCTGCTGTCCTCTGTAAAAGTATTGGATGAAATACCGTAGTAGCAGATGCGGCCTTTTATCACTTCTCCCTCGAGATGAATGAATGCCTCGCATATGCGCCTGTAGTATTCTTTTCTCAGTGCGGAAAGATCCGAAGTATTTGTATATGAAAGGAAGTATTCCGGGTTATGCAGCAGATAGCAGTCAATTTTATCGAGTTTCATCCGTTCGAGCGAATGAGTTATCTGGTCCGACAGGAAGTCCGGGTGAATGCAGTGCCACAGATCCGGAGCGCATTTTACCACCTCCGGGTATCCGCGGCCTTCAGTCTCTCTCTGCATCGCATCTCTCAGGTTTTCTCCCTGTATATACCCGCCCTTGCTTACAACTATTACCTCATCGCGCTCCAGTCTGTTTTCCTCTGTCAGTCTGGTTAACACCGTTCCGACAAGAGTTTCGCTTCCGCCGTCCGAATAATTGGCTGCAGTATCTATAAGATTAATACCGTTCTGCAGTGCAAGTTCGAGGGCTTCATTGTGTTCCTTCACCCTGTAGTCGACCCTGTATGTGCCGAAGCCGCAGACAGACGACTGGAAGCCTGTTTTTCCAAGTTTTTTGTATTTGACATTTTCAAATTTCTCGCTGAAAAGATAAGTCTTTTCCGGTGTAGCCATTGCATATCCCCGTATTGATGAATATCAGCCATATCCCGATGTTATCTCAGAAATTATGGGTATATAATTATTTTAACTATTTCCCGCGCATAAAGCAATTCATAAGATGTATACCGGTATAGGAGCATCCGGCGAGGAGGAAAATTACGACCGGGTATTTTTTCAGTTTGTGTACGCCGATGTTCTTTTTTTTTAACAATAATATTTTTATATTTGTACACTTAGAAAAACAGGAGAAGAAAAAAATGGCTAAAACTCAAACATTTTCTGATAAATCCAAGAAAGTAAAGTCTTCGGGTGTGAACGTTAAATGCATCAAAGCTGTAAAGGGTCAGAACGGCAGCTATAAGTTCAACGAAAAGTTTGTACGTCTGGATGACATCAGCAAGGTTACTGAAATAAAGTAATAGCTGAATAGAAATTTATGAAGCAATAAAAAAGCGGCCCTAAGCCGCTTTTTTTGTTTAATATCCGCCCGTCTGATATCCGGCAGTAATTTAACCGGGAATCACTTCAATTGCAGGATTGATCTCGCGCCTCAGCAGGTTTTCAATTGCATTGAGTGTACCGGAAATAGAACTCGGGCAGCTTCCGCACGCTCCCTGATATCTTATAGTAAGCGTATAGCCTTCCATACCCAGCACTTCCAGACCTCCGCCGTCACCCGCAAGGGCAGGGCGCACGCGCTGATCCAGAAACCGGTTGATGTTCTTGAGCAGTTCACTTTCCTGTGCATGATCCAGCACCGGAATATCCTTTTCTGCAGGGATCATCGAGCGGTCAAAACCTTCGATAAATGAAATCAGTTTCCTCTGTATCTTGCCCCAGTCGGCTTCCGGCTGTTTTTCTATGGTAACAAATTTCTCCATATAGAAAACCGAACAGATACCCTCGATCTCAAAGAGGCCCTTTGCAAACGGATCACCTGCAGCCTCAGCGACATCTTTATAGTGTCTGCTTTCCTTTACGAGCAATCTTTCATTTATTATAAACTTCAGAGCCTGCGGATTGGGAGTTAAATCCACGTCCTGCACTCTCAGCATATTTCCTCCGTCATATTTTAATTCATCATAGTTAAAAATACCACTTAAATCAGTAATATTCCAACGCAGAAAATGCGGCAGTGGTTCCGTAAATATTTCAGAAGGGACTTTATTGTACGTCTGTGCGTATCTGCCGGTAGAGTATTGAATTTTATCTGCGGGATTTTTTGTTGTCTACTATAAGGACAAACTCGCCCTTGAGGTTCTTGTCGTTGGCCGTCTTCAGCACATCCTTTATTTTTCCGCGGTAGAAATTTTCGCCGGGCATAGTAAGCTGGTATGCAAGTACGACATCGGTGCCTTTGCCGAATGCAAGTTCAACATCGGCCAGAAGTGATTTAAGACGGTATGGGGTATCCATGAGTATTATTACTTCATGGATCGTTTTCAGCTTCAGGAGCTCTTTTTTCCGCTCATCTTTTTTGGGAGAAAGCCACCCGTAGTGATAGAACTTTTCAAAATCCATCCCCGATCCGGTAAGTGCGGTAAGCAGCGAGCTGGCGCCGGGTACCGGCACCACGCTTATATTCATAGAGATACAGTAATCCACGAGCACATGTCCCGGGTCGCTGAACAGGGGAGTGCCGCAGTCGGAGATCAGTGCTGCATTCTGCCCCTGCAGTATGCTCAGGGCAATTTCCTGGGCATCCTGTTTCTCATTATGCTCATTTATCGAAAGCAGTTCCTTCGGAGATATCTCATAACGCGAAAGCAGCCTGCGCGCCTCCTTATACTCTTCGCAGATAATGATATCGGCGGATTTCAGTATGTTCAGCGCGCGCAGCGTTATATCGTCATAGTTGCCTATTGGAGTGGCGACAAGATAGAGCGTTCCTGACGGCATAATTATTTTATTATTCCTGAAACTTTATCGTAAAGCTCTGAAAGTTCACAAGAGAATCTTTCACCCGTCTTGCGGATCTTCACTTCAACTTTATTTTCCTTCAGGCCCTTTTCACCCACGATTACCTGAACCGGGAAGCCCATAAGGTCTGCATCGTTGAACTTAAATCCTGCCTGAGCGTCAACCCTGTCGTCAAACAACACGTCATAACCTTTTGACTGCAGGTCATGATATATCTTTTCAGCTGCATCCACGACATCGGGTTTCTTCATATTAAGTGCGATCAGGTGTATCTGATACGGAGCCAGAGTATTATCCCATACGATACCTTTTTCGTCGTAGTTCTGCTCAAGGTAGCAGGCCAGTACGCGTTCAACTCCGATGCCATAGCTGCCCATGACAATCGGATTGTCCTTGCCCTGTTCGTCCAGGAAGTTTGCGCCCATTGCATCCGAGTACTTTGTACCCAGCTTGAATATATGTCCAAGTTCAATAGCCTTGAATACATCCATTTTTTCGCCGCACCTCGGGCATCCTTCGCCGGAAGCAACGGTCCTCAGGTCAAAGTATTCGATGGTTTCGACATCGCGTTTAAGGTCGATGCCGCCTATATGATAATCATTTTTATTTGCACCGCTATAGAGATTGTTTGCATCCTTCAGTCTGAGGTCGGCAATGATGCGGCCCTTGAATCCGACGGGTCCTATAGATCCTGCATCAGCACCGGTTATTTCCTTAAGCTCTTCGGGATGACCGGGTCTGAAATGTCCGGCAAGCACTTTTTCAAGTTTTGTCTCATTGACCTCGTCGTTGCCGAGCATGAGCACAAGTACCGCGTTTCCTTCGTGTATATACACTCTGGACTTGGCGCAGCTTGTTTCGTTTATATTCAGGAAACCGCAGAGCTCGTCGATAGATTTCACATCAGGAGTTGATATCTCTTTGATATCTTCTGACAGTTCAAATCTTTGGGCGGGCTGTGCAACAGAAGCTGCTACTTCGACATTGGCGGCATACCCGCATTTTTCGCAGTATGCTACTGTATCTTCACCGGCATCTGACTTGACCATAAATTCTTCTGATCCTGTTCCGCCCATTGCACCGGATGAAGCGCCCACGACAAAATACTTCAGGCCGCAGCGGTCAAATATCTTTCTGTAAGCTTTATCGTGCAGGGCATATGATTTGTCGAGGTTTTCGTACGACGAGTCAAATGAATATGCATCCTTCATAAGAAACTGCCTGCCGCGTATAACACCGCTCTTGGGGCGTGCTTCATTGCGGAATTTGGTCTGTATCTGATACCAGATCTGGGGCATATCCTTGTATGATTTTACAGCTCCTTTGGCGTGGTAAGTCATAATTTCTTCGTGAGTAGGAGCCAGCACATAGTCGCGGTTCTTTATATGGAACATGGTATCGCCGAATGCCTCAACTCGGTTTGTTTCCTCCCAGATCTCGCGCGGGTTCAGTGCCGGCAGATGGAATTCCTGTCCGCCTATCTCATCCATTTCCTCGCGTATGATCTGAGTGATCTTTTTAACCGCCTTATAGCCAACGGGCAGGAATGAATATATACCGGCAGACAGCATGCGTACCAGTCCGGCGCGCAGCATGAGTATATGCGACGGAATAATTGCGTCGTTTGGTGTTTCTTTTAGTGTCGGGATAAAAGCTTTGCTTAACTTCATTTTCTCTGTCAATATTTGTGAATATGAACTTTAAAAATAGCGAAATAATCAAAGGATAACAACTGAAGAAGTTTCTGGTTTTCTCCCGAGCCGACCGGTATCCTTCTATTGACTATAAATTTAAACTATTTATATTCGTACTAATCTATTTCCTGTTTCTCTCCGTTTCCTAAAAACTATAATTCATCCCGGGGGCCGTATGAACTCTGTTCTGAAGTGGATATTACTCCTGTTCATTTCCTGCGATTTATTCGGTCAATATTCGCATAAATTCGCCCCTGAAAAGTGGAGTGAACCTGTACTGGTCAAGGGTATTGAGAACCAGTATGCCATTGATCCTTACATATCTTACGACGGCAAAACCCTGTTCTTCAACGCTTACATGTATGTCGAAAAAACCGACACCGGCTGGTCTGAAA
>JBLMZS010000040.1:0-8533 GCA_050258935.1 Bacteroidota bacterium | reverse complement strand
TAGGTTATTACGGAATAATGGCTCTTCAAATATCCGGAAAGGACGCACATGAAACTGTGTCATACTGTCTAACGCAGACTGAAAAGGATCAGCCTCTTGTGAAAAATCAAAATATCCCATGCCGACATGAATCATCTCAGGAAACGACTGAAGAGGAAGGTCATCCTTCAGTACAGGTCTGAGCCGCAGTATGTCGTTTTCTTTTACAAGCTGTGTTAATGCCTTGTGAAATATATCAGGGTCAATATCCCCGTCTATTCGGAGATAACCGCCAGTATTGTATGCTGGTGTATCCGGATATAACACCTGATCGAACCAGATCTCGCGCTGAACAGAGGAAAGTGGAAAAAGTGTCTGCGGAGGGTGACACGGCATATTCATCAAAGAGTCCTTCGGTATTCATTAAAGAGTAAATAAAAACGCCTATAAATTTAACAAATATCGCAACTCAACTTCAAACAAATGATGTTATATAAACAATGTAAGTGAGCAGATAATGGTTCCTGAAATTTATGACGGGTAGTGGCTATTCTGCTCAGTCGATCAGATAAACATAGTTGGGCAGTTTGATTTTGGTACCCGTAAATTTACCAGCCATATCGCTCCACTGATCTCCAACGCATGCAATAATGGTATAACCAGCTTCTGTCAGCCTCTGTCTTTCAGTTTCCTTGATTCGGGCTGCAGTCATACCTGCATCAGATTTCTGTTTTACGATTAGTGTGTCGAATTTTGTATAGCCGGCTTCAACGAGATTTTTATATGTGGCTGAGTACTGGCTTTCACTTCGCCCGGTAACAAATATAGTGTGAACTCCTTTAGTCTCAAGCCTTCTGTATAATTCGAGAACAGGAATAACGGGTTCGGCTTTAGCCTCCAGTATCCATTGATTCCAGCTGTCGTGTACATAACCAAAATCCATCGAGTTCAGGTAGGAGTAATTGGAAAGAGCAGTTTCGTCAACATCAAATACCACCGCCGGTTTGTCTTGTGGTGAAAAATCAATTTCGGATTCTCCGTCTGCAACAGCCTGCTTCAGCTCGGCCTCATAGCGCCCGGAACTGTATATTTCCCTGACAGTCTTTTTGCAGGTGTTCAGGTTCATCTCTGCAGATCTGCAGCCGCCGATAAGCAAAACTGCGGCAATGAACAAAACTGGTATTTGTCTTTTCATTTTTACTCCGTGAAATAATGGACATAAAATATACAATGGTGTTCATTCAAGAACAAATTCAATCCGTTCGCGGTTACCATCGATCTGATGATGCGGGATAATATTGAATATTTTGCATAGCAGAGGATAGATGTCGACATTCCACAGAGTTCCGGTGCTGTATGCTTTTTTGAATGCCGGACCCGATGCTAAGAATATTCCGTGCATATCCATTTCATTATTATCATACCCGTGTTTGCCTCCGTATGCTCTCTTCAAAAAATCTTCCCTCCTTTCTGAACCGGTGAGTATCCAGCCGGTTTCAGCGATCACTACAATCGGACTGATAAGTAAATTCTTTGAAAAATGGAAATACTCCGGTACTTCATGCCTCCGGTAGACACGATAATGATTTTCAGTTCTCTTCAGTCTGTCATAAATAGTATCCAGCCTCTCACTTCCGGCATCAATCATTACTATTCCGCCCTCGCCATTGTATCTGACTTTCCAGTCAGCTGACTGCTTAATTATATCGGCGATGAAAACAACGCGCTCAGGACTTACATCTGTCATACCATGGTCGGAGGTAATTATCAGGTTGACACTGTCACCCATGCCGATTTGTCTTAATTTCGAACACAGCAGTCCGGTAATACTGTCGAGCTGAGCTATAGTCCGGTTTACTTCAGCTGATGTGGTTCCGTAACGGTGACCGTAACTGTCGGTTGCATCAAAGTATAATGTCATAAAATGAGGACGCCTGTCCTGCGGGAGGTTTAGCCAGTTTATAATTCCATCTATGCGTACTCCATAATCGCGTGAGTGTTCATATCTTTCGAAATAGCGCGGCCTGCGCGAAGGATTGTTGACTTCGGATCCGGGCCAGAAATAGCTTGCAGCTGTTATTCCATTCTTTTCTGCGGTTTCCCAGAATGCTTCACCTTTATACCATGAGGACTTTCTTACTTCTGCGGTGTCGCTGATTCGGTATCTGGATGAGGTAGCCGGATCGGTAAAATCATTCAGTATTATCCCGTGATTTTCAGGATACATTCCCGAGATTTCCGAATAATGGTTCGGGAAAGTCACCGATGGAAAACAGGGCCTCAGCGACAGTGCTTTGACTCCTGCCGAGGCGAGTGAATCGAGATTAGGCGTGATACCACGGTGCAGATAATCCCATCTGAATCCGTCAAACGAGACCAGCAGCACATAGGGTTTTGCAATTGCGTTAAAACAGAACAGATGCATCAGTAGAAATATAAGAAGGAACAGTTTTTTGATTTTCAATTTGTATGTCCGTCAGATAGTGAATAACAAATCATTCATGTAAAAATAAACAATTCCCGGGAAATGTCACGGGTTCAGGGTACACAAACTATTTACAGCGATTCTGTACAGTGTTAAATCTACGTTAATTCGATAAAATTAAATTTCCGGGACTTGCTTTAGATACATAGAAATGAGAATTTTGTCATTGTAATTTATTCATAGCTGCGGTATTGTATTTGTCGACCGCAGCGTGCATGCAACTAATCAGGAGAAGAACGATGCTGAAAACTGCAAGGTTATTACTACTGCAGACCTTGTTTGTAATGTGTATATCAAATCTGACATTTGCACAGGGAGTTACTACTGCTGCAATGAATGGAAGAGTAACGGATACTGAGAACCAGCCGCTCGCCGGTGCGACAATACTTGCCATTGATGTAGCCTCTGGTACCAGGTTTGGAACCACATCAAGAACCGACGGGAAATATAATATTCAGAATATGAAAGTTGGCGGGCCTTATATTATAAAGATTTCTTTCGTAGGTTATGCTGGCCAGTCTGCTGAGGGTATCTACCTTAGCCTGGGACAGAATCTTGAGCTGAATTTCCAGCTGAGTGAGAATACACTTAAGATGAACGAGCTGACGGTGTTCGGAAAGAAGAATTCAATATTGAATTCCGGGCGTACAGGTGCTTCGACAAATGTCGATCTTTCACAGATCACCGCCTTTCCGACAATATCCAGAAGCTTCCAGGATTTCCAGAAGTTTACTCCCCAGTTTTCCGGAAGCGCAAATGTTGAAAGAGGGAACAGTGCTGCCGGAAGAAATAACAAATATAACAATATTCAGATAGACGGAACGCAGTACAACGATCTGTTCGGACTCGCACAGACCGGTGCACCGGGTGGACAGGCAGGTTCTAATCCGATAAGTCTGGATGCCATACAGGAATTCCAGGTAGTGATTGCTCCGTTCGATGTCCGCTACGGCGGCTTTACCGGAGGCGGAATCAATGCCATTACCCGCAGCGGCAGCAATAATTATCACGGCTCTTTGTACTATTACGGACGTAATGAAAACTTTATGGGTAAGAGTCCTGATAACGCAAAAAAGAAGTACGATGAATTCAGCGAGTATCAGTCCGGTTTCAGAGCCGGCGGACCTATTGCAAAAGATAAACTGTTTTTCTTTGTCAGCGGTGAAATGACCCAAAGAAAATCTCCTGCCTCACAGCTGTCAATCACTCAGGGTTCTGTAAATAACGCCGATAGTCTGGCTTACAGATTTTCGCGGATACTTATGAGCAAATACGGATACGATCCGGGCAGCTATTCGGGTACAACACTGGAGAGACCATCTTCAAAAATATTTGCGCGTCTGGATTATAACCTGGCTGCAAATCATAAACTGACTCTCAGGCACAATCTTGTCGATGCTCACGATGATATAACCGGTGCAAGTATCACCAACCTGGTGTTTTCCAACAGAAACTACAAGTTCAATAGTCAGACCAATTCCACTGTTCTGCAGCTGACCAGCACTTTTGGCAATACAATGTCTAATGAACTGACTCTCGGGTACACTGCAATCCGTGACAAACGTGAAGTGCCGGGTAAACTGTTTCCGCAGATAGACATCAAGCAGTTCTCAAATCTTGTCCTGTCTGCAGGCACAGAGCAGTTCTCGGGTGCAAATTCACTCGATCAGGATGTATTCGAATTCACAGACAACTTTTCATTCTACACCGGTAATCATGTATTTACAGTTGGAACGCACAATGAGTTCTTTTCGTTTTCCAACCTCTTCATTCGTAATTACTACGGCTATTATTCTTTCAACAGTCTGAATGATTTCGAGGCCGAGAAGGTCGCTTCCTATGAACATTCCTATTCTGCGACCGGAAATTCAAAACCTGCCGCCGAGTTCAGTGCCATCCAGTATGGTATCTATTTGCAGGATGAGTGGAGAGCAATGCCGAACCTTAAACTTACTCTTGGACTTCGTCTCGACATTCCGACCTTTCCCGACACTCCGGCAAGGAACGACTCTGTCGCAAAATATTTCGGATACCTGGGATACGGAACTGATATAGCTCCAAAGACATCATTGTTGTTCTCACCGAGAGTTGGTTTTAACTACGATCCTTTCGAAGACCGTTCAACTATTATCAGAGGCGGCGTTGGCATCTTTACCGGCCGCATTCCGTACGTATGGATCTCTAACCAGTACGGCAATACAGGAGTGATGCTATACGAAGCTTCCGGCGGTGCAGGTACACAATTCGTTACGGATGTAAACAACCTTCTGGTTGCAGGACAGGGCGGAGTAAGTGCGAGCAGGAAAGCTGAAATCAACCTTTCTGATCCGGAACTAAAGATGCCTCAGGTCCTGAGGTACAATCTTGGTATCGACCAGAAACTCCCGTTTGACTTTCTGGGTACTGTAGAATTCCTGTACTCAAAATCCATAAATGATATGATCTATCAGGATATTAATATCGGAAATCCAACAGGTACTACTGACGGTGGCAGACCGGTTTACGGAAAACCTGTAAGTTCAGCTAACTTTACACGTGCGATGATAATAAAGAACACGAGCAGGGGATATCAGTACAACTTTACAGTACAGCTGCAGCGCCTTGCCGACGATGGATTCTACACAAATATGGGATACACATACGGAAGGGCATTTGATCAGAACAGCGTAGCATCCAGCCAGGCGCGTTCGCAGTTCAGGTATAATCCTATCGATGGCAATCCGAATGATCCTGATCTTGCTCGCTCCAGTTTTGAAGTGCGTCACCGCGTATTTGCAGCGGTATCTTATACTGCAAGTTTCATGAAAGACTGGAACACCACAGTGTCACTTTATTTCAATTCGCAGTCCGGGCGGCCATTCTCTTACACTTATCTGGGTGATGTAAATAAAGACGGGCATGATGCAAATGACCTGATATATATTCCGAGGGACAGAAATGATATTTACCTGGGTACAATTGATAAGACCACCAAAGCATACGTGCGCGCCTCTGAAGAGAACTACGATGCACTTGAAAGATATATCAACAGGGATGAATATCTGAAAGATCATCGCGGACAGATTGCAGAACGCAACAGCAATGTTGAGCCCTGGGTTAATCAGATGGACCTGAAGCTGACCCAGGAAATTCCGCTGTTTCAGGGACATAAATTCGAGGTTACATTTGATGTGCTGAATGTACTTAATCTGATCAATTCCGATTGGGGATGGGTAAGAACAGTCAACTTCAGCGATAATCTGCTGAAACTGGAAGGAAGCGCAAAAGTCAATGCTGGTACAACCGACGAGAAAACAGTAAATGTATTCAGCTTCAAGGATAAATCGGATCCTTACCAGAAGGATAACCTGCTTTCGCGCTATCAGATGCAGTTTGGTGTACGCTATAGCTTCTAAATACCGCTAACATGCCGAGTTTTAATACTTTTCAGAATAATCAGCACTGTCCCGGAATATCTGGGACGGTGTTTTTTTATTCAACATGCCACCATAACCAATATACTTCAAACTTCTATTTCCGGTGCAATAGCGCTAATAAATTCCCTCTGCGAGGGGGGGGGCTCCCCGATAGGGGAGACGGGGTGTGTTCAAATTATCATATCAGCAATTGCTTTAAGTATGGACATCCCTCAATTCAGAATTTGCCTGCTTCATTAGCATCTGCTCAGAAATTCTTCAGCGCTTTGTATCTGCGTCCCCAGAACCTGTATTTCGTAAGACTGGTATATACCATTAGCTTATTGAATATTCTGAAACGGAGCATATAATGTGCAATGCGGTATGATACTGCAAGCAGTCCGAGGAACACCAGATTCTCGAGAATAAAACTTATGTAGCCGTTTTCCGCCAGTTTTACATAAGGCAGAAGCAGATCGTAGAAAACTTTTATCACTATGGGGTATATGACTGCCAGCAGGAGTATAATAAATCCATGGGCAGTCTCAATTGCTTTCTTCGGGCAGTTGCTCATACACCGCATGCAGCTTTCGCACCTGAATGACCAGAACATTTTACCATTTACCTGCTCAATTGCCTTAACGGGACAGTTTTTTATGCAAATGCTGCAGTTATTGCAGTCAGCCGAAGCATAGTATGTTTTTGCCAGCATAAAGCGACCGACAAAATAGTACATCAGTGAAACCGGTGTAATGGCAATATCCTGAATTATTTCGCGGAGCGCCCTGTAATCACTTTTACCAGAGAGCAGCCTTTCTGAAAAGACGCTGATCCTTTCCTTATTTTTGGCATGAAGGAATTTTACCGTTCTGCCATTGAGTCCGGGATGGACTGATATCCAGTTCGAAGGCATATCCACCGGATACATTGCTTTTATCGAATATCCCTTGATCTTCAGTATGAGTGCGGCAAAATTAAATGCAGCGCCTGTCAGTCCGGGTGTAACCCATTTCCCAATAAGCATGCCCGCGCGAGTATTCATCAGTGCTACGCTGCAATTGCCCTTAGGAAAGCGCAGCAGAAAATTTACCATTACAGGAGGATAATTAAATCCGTGCACAGGCGAAATAAAAATGACGAGTGATCCGGGCTGAGGAACAGGGATATTTAACCGGTCAATGGCTGCTATGTTGATGATCTGACAGTCAGCATTATCAGCCTTGGCAGTTTCAGCTATCCATGAAGCAACTTTTCCGGAGTTTCCCGTCCCGGAAAAATAATAGATGACTATGTTTTTATATGCACTCATAATTTATCTGGAATTTATGGAATTATTATGTACATGTCTCGGGTAATAATAATAGCAGGGCCGGTATAAGCAAGCGCAGGAGAAATGCGGGGGATTATTCCGTACATATCCCCAAAAAATCCTAATATAATCTATGGAAAACTTTTATATTTTTCCAATATCTTTCCAGTTATTTTTGGAGTATGTTGCGGTCCTGTTAAATAATTTAGGAGCAGCAATGAAAATAACCGTATTTAATGGAAGTCCGAAAGGTAAAAGAGGGAACACAAGCGTAATTGTCGAAAATTTTCTTGCCGGAGCTGGTGAAGCCGGCGCGGAAACCGAGCAGGTGTTTCTGCATGCCAAAAAAATCAATTTTTGTACTTCGTGCAAAAACTGCTGGCAGAAAACCCCGGGTGTCTGTGCACAGAATGACGATATGGCCGAACTGATTGACAAAATGAAGGAGTCAGAGATTATAGGCTATGCCACACCTGTGTTTATAGACAATGTTTCGGGTATGATGAAAAATTTTATGGACAGGACTATAGTGATGGGTGACCCACACTGGGTGAAGGATGAATTTGGAGAATGCCGTCATGCCATGCGCTATCCGAATCCCCAAAAAATTGTAGCAATATCCAACTGCGGTTATCCCGAACAAACTCACTTTGCAGTGCTGCGCACACTGTTCCGGCGCATGGCACGCAATACAGGTATGACACTCGCCGGTGAGATATACAGGGGAGGCGGCGCTCTTCTCAGGACAACTGATGAAACAATGAAACCATTTGTCGAAAAATACAAGGAACTGGTCAGGCAGGCCGGAAGGGAAGTAGTGCTGAATTCTGCAATAAGCGATGAAACCATGTCTCTTCTGGAAAAGCCGCTTCTTCCTATCCCGAACTTTGCAGACGTATTTTTTCAGAAGGCAAATGAGATCAGCGATTCCTTTGCTCAGAAATAGATCAATAATCGTTGAAAGATAATATATGCAGCCTTTGTTCCTAAAGTACCGGGAACAAAGGCAGCTCATTTGATACTATTTTAAGAACAGCATTTTTCTGGTTTGTATGAATTTGCCAGTCTGAAGCCTGTAGAAATATATACCGCTTGGTATGTTATATACACGAGTATTAAATTCTATGTCATGATCTCCTGCTTCCTGGTATTCGTCCAGTAAAGACGCGACTTCTTTGCCGAGTAAATCAAAAACCTTCAGGGTTATTCGGCCTGACTCAGGAAGTGTATAGCTGATTATAGTTGAAGGGTTAAACGGGTTTGGATAGTTTTGCTCAATTATAAGGCGCTGGTGCAGATTTCCGCTGTTCCTTTCAGCCACAGACGTGGTTTTTGAATATTTCAATACGCGTCCGTCTGTTCCTA
>JBLMZS010000039.1:0-69827 GCA_050258935.1 Bacteroidota bacterium | reverse complement strand
AAGGTTTTCGGAGTCGTAAGCGAACTCCGGAAAGGACACGTAAAATTACGCGCTAATGTAGAGGGAAAGGATGAGATCAGCGTCATGGCCCAGATGCTCGATAAGTTTGCGCAGCAGCTTGAGCATCTGGCCGATGCTATGCATCTTATATCCAGAGGCGATACATCGGTAAGAGTTCCTGAATACGACAAGGAGGATGTACTGGCTCCGGCACTGAATTCAATAAGCAGTACACTGAAAGACCTGGTAAACGAGGCTAATCAGCTGACTGATGGCGCACTGAAGGGTAACCTGAAGAACCGCGGTAACGCTGAAAAATTTCAGGGAGGATACAGGGATATAGTTTCCGGTGTAAATAAAACTCTGGATGCAGTATCTGCACCCATCGGAGAGGCTGTCAAAGCTATGGAAATAATTGCACAGGGTGATCTCACTGTCAGAATGGATGGCGAATATGTGGGAGATCACAGGATTATTAAGGACAGCATCAACAGTCTGGCCGAATCGATGAACAAAGCGATCAGCGAAGTACGTGTCGCAGTTGAGGCAACGGCAAGCGCGGCAAATCAGATAACATCATCAAGCGAAGAACTCGCTGCAGGAGCGCAGGAACAGACTCAGCAAACCACCGAAGTTGCAGGTGCTGTCGAAGAGATGACTAAAACAATATATGAATCGTCGCACAATGCAACTGAGGCAGCTGAACAGTCCAGGAAGGCAAGAGCTATGGCGGAAAATGGAAAGGAAAAAGTCGAAAAGACAAGAATCGGCATTAAAAGAATCGTAGAGTCATCCGCGGAAACAGCGGAAATCATTACTTCCCTGGCGGCCAAGAGTCAGCAGATCGGAGAAATCACACAGGTAATTGATGACATTGCCGATCAGACAAACCTGCTGGCACTCAACGCTGCAATAGAAGCTGCAAGGGCAGGCGAACAGGGAAGAGGCTTTGCAGTAGTAGCGGATGAGGTAAGGAAACTTGCCGAACGTACCACGAAAGCGACAAAGGAGATTGCTGACACTATCTCGGAAATTCAGAAAGAAGCAAAACTGGCCGACCAGTCCATGGATACCTCCTCAAAAGCTGTAAACGACGGAATGTATCTAACTGAAGAGGTAGCAGAGGCACTCGGAAACATATTCATGGAAACTCAAAAAGTCAGCGACAACATAATGCAGGTGGCAGCAGCGGCCGAACAACAGTCCAGCGCCGCAGAACAGATCAGCAAGAATGTAGAAGGAATTTCCAATATAACACAGGAAAGTGCAGCCGGCACATCACAGATAGCCAGAGCGGCTGAGGATCTGAGCAGACTGACTGTAAACCTGCAGCGGATGGTTTCCGAATTCAGACTCGACACCACCAACGCTCTGGAGAGCAGAAATACTGCCAGTCTGGCGGCTGATTATGCCCAGAGAAATTAAGTCCGGACACTTTCCCAACCGGTTTTGACCACTTCCCCCGGCCATGCCGGAAATTGCGGAACAAAGGGAAACCTGAGTTTTGTGATTTTTGGCATGGTTTATAATTCAAAAATAATGTATGTTATTGCATATAAATCTCAGTACTCCAGAACGCAAACATTGCACCTATTCTCCGGCAAAGATATATTTTGTACAGGGAAAAATTCATGCACTAAAAATACATTATATCAACATTTGCGTTTTTTCTTCGATTATACCGTTAATCAATAGTATATAAAATTTCTTTTTTCAAGATGAACAAAAACTCACGCATTCTTATCTCGGACGATGATGAAACCCTGTGCTACCTTCTTAAGGAGGAACTCCTGAATGAAGGCTACATGGTGGACGCGGTTTACGACGGGAAATATGCGATACAGAATGTAAAAAATAAAAACTATGACCTGCTGCTGCTCGATCTGCAGATGAAGGAAGTCGATGGCGAGGAAGTGCTGAAATTCGTGAAGGATTATGCGCCCAATCTGCAGGTCGTAATACTGACTGCAAAATCGGAACTGCGCACTGCCATAGAATGTATTAAGCTCGGAGCCTACGATTTCATTTCCAAACCCTACGATCTGGACCACCTTCTGCTTACCGTTGCACGCGCGCTCGAGCACAAGGACCTTATTGTAAAAAACACACTGCTTACATCCAAAGTTCAGCAGAAAGATCCGGGAAGGATTATAGGACAAAGCAGGGAAATTCAGCACATTACAAACCTCGCAATGAGAGCGGCACGCTCCGATTCAAATATACTCGTCGAGGGCGAGACCGGAACCGGCAAGGAACTGATGGCTGAATTTATACACAGAAATTCCGAAAGAAAAGATAAACCTTTTGTCATTATAAACTGCGCATCGCTGCCCGACCAGCTTATTGAAAGCGAATTGTTCGGTCACGAAAAAGGCGCGTTTACGGACGCGAAATCATCAAAACAGGGACTCGTCGAAATGGCAGACGGCGGCACTCTGTTCCTCGATGAAATAGGAGAGATGAGCCTTACACTGCAGCCTAAGCTGCTGAGATTTCTGGAAAATGGCGAATACAGACGCGTAGGCGGTGTGACTACACTGAAATCCAATGTGCGTGTCATCGGTGCTACAAACAAGAACCTGATGGAGGAATCAGAAAAAAAAGTTTTCAGACGCGATCTGCTGTTCAGACTGAACGTCATTACTCTCACACTGCCTCCCCTGCGCGAACGAAAAGACGACATACTGCCCCTGGCAGAACATTTCCTGAAAATGAAAACCTCTATACGCGATCCTAAAACATTGTCTGCAAAAGCGGAAAAATTCCTGATGGAATATAAATTCCCCGGCAACATACGCGAACTGCAGCACATTATCGAACGCGCTATTATTTTTGCCGAGGGTAATACAATTGAACCAGCGGACCTCAACCTGCCGCAGAACTACCATTCAACGTCTGCTGCACCGGTCGAACAGCCCGCAGAATATACAGTGGATATGTCGCTCGATGATATGGAAAAAATGCATATAAAAAATATGCTCGAACACAACAGCTGGAACCGCGAAAATACTGCCAGAGCACTTGGTATCAGTCAGAAGACTCTATATACAAAAATTATTAAATATAACCTTCAGTCTTATGAATGAGTTATCGGATAGAAGCAATTTCCTTTTGTACAGGGAATGGGAAAATATTCTCTCACTGCTGCTGAAAGAAGATTCGTTTGAAATACTCTCGGAAGAAATACTGCTGCGCAGCACTGTACAGTCGAAGAGCAGATTCGGCATAACCATTTTCACCGATGAACTGCTCAAAGACCAGTTCGACCTTACCGATACCGATTATAAGATCTGCGACCCGGCCGGCATTCTCAAAACAGAGACAGGGATTATCGGCGAGATCAGGCCTAACCTTTCATACATAGGCAAATGGCTGAACGTTAATAAAAAGATACTTACCATCGACGGTTCCAACCCTGATTCAATCGGATCTGTTTTGAGTCATCTGCTTAAGCAGAAATACATAGCTGTTTCGCCCGTATGTTTTAACGATAACATACTAAGCATCAGCATATTTGCCAGAGACGACAGTCCTTATTCCAGAGAAGACATTATGCAGCTCGAACAGCTCTCGTCTCTGTTCGGTTTCAGCGCCAGCACATCGCTTACAAGAAAACTGAATACCACACTCGAGAACCAGCTGCAGCAGTCACAGAAACTGGAAACCATCGGAAAGCTGGCCAGCGGAATGGCTCACGACTTCAACAATCTCCTCTCGAGTATATTCGGCAGTCTGAACCTGCTTAAACGGAAACTCAGCGACAGGCCCGATGTTTCATACCTGCTGGACAATGTTGAAAACTGCTCGGTCAGGGCGGCTGAGCTCACAAAAGGATTATTGTCATACGGTAAACCCACTCCCAAACGCAAAACACTGATAAAACCGCTGGATCTGCTCGAAGAACTTTCAGGCGTAGTCCACGAAACATTTCCGGACAGAATTAAAATCACACGCTGCATCGATGAAAGACTCTATGACATCATGGGCAATCCAACCGAGATCTATCAGGTGCTGCTGAATCTGTGTATAAATGCAAAGGAAGCCATCAGGGACACCGGAGAGATCAGGATTGAAGCGGTTAATTTTATCATCAACGAAAAAAATACATTTGATTACCCGCTGCTAAGGCAGGGAAGCTACGTCTGCTTTTCCGTGGCAGATACCGGTGAAGGCATAAGAGAAGAAAACCTTACGAAGATATTTGACCCCTACTTTTCAACCAAGCAAAAGGAAACAGGCGGAGGGCTGGGGCTGTATGTAACCTACGGCATAATCAAAGCCCACAACGGTCACATTGATGTTAACAGCAAACCGGGCAAGGGTACAAGATTTGACGTGTATATTCCCGCATTCACAAAAATTCAGGATGCGCAGGAAACTCAGACAGAAAAGATCATACTCCTCGCCGACGACGAGCTCATGCTCCGGGATATACTCGCAGAACTGCTGGAATCGTATAACTTCCAGGTAATATGCGTGCAGAACGGAAGGGAAGTGCTGCAGGTACTCACCGAGGAAATTAAGGCAGACCTGCTTATCATAGATTACAAAATGCCCGAAATGGACGGACTGTCATGCATCAAGGAGATCAGGAAACTCGAACTGAACGTTCCGATAATCCTGTCGACCGGCAGCAGTACACCGCAGGCTGATACGGAATTTGAAAGGCTGCATATAGACAGCATACTGACAAAACCGTATGAATTTGAACAGATGCTCTCTGCAGTTCAGAAGCTGATATGATCAGCAGCTGATATTTTCTGAAGCTGAAATGATCAGCAGCTGATATGAATTACTTGTCGGTAGTGTCCGCTTCAGGAGAATCCAGATCGATCATTTTAATATTATTCACATACGGCGAAAAGTTCGGATTCTTTATCGATTTGAATTTTTCCAGTACATTGTTAATATCCTTGATCGCGGTTTCGATAAAACCAATACGCTTCAGAACAGCATCCCTGGAGATCTCTTCCTTTGAACACTCGCGCCTGATGGCAGCCGCCGAAAGATTGATCAGTGTAAGAGGCTGTTTGATTTCATGATTAGCCGTTACAACTGTAGCTGCAAACGTATTGACTTTCTCGAGTTCTATAAGACGCTTATATGAATCGCGCAGTTTTACAGCAGAATTTATGCGCGCAAGCAGTTCAACTTTGTTGACCGGCTTGCGTATATAATCGAACGCCCCGGCCTGCAGACCCTCTTCGGTATTTTCAGCTTCAGCCTTTGCAGTCACCAGTATCACCGGTATATCTTTTGTCCCGGGAGTATTCACTATTGTACGGCATACCTCGAGGCCGTTGAGTCCGGGCATGACTACATCCAGCAGTATCAGATCGGGCAGTTCGTTGAACGCCTTCTGCATTCCGGTCTGACCGTCGTATGCGGTAATTACCTCATATCCTTCCTTTTCAAGCCTGTCCTGCAATAAAAATACACTGTCGGGATGATCATCAATTATCAGTATCTTTTTCATTTTATGGAATCCGTAAAATTTGTTCTAGCAGAGAGTCTGCCAGCTAAGCTATAATTGTCAGTATCTGAAAACAATGTAGTAATTTCCGGGCTATTCAGCAACCAGTACTTTCTCCAGTTTGAACGATAGTATACCCGGATCAACCGGCTTGGAAATATAATCATTGAATCCGTTTCTGATCACTACCTGGTTCTCTTCACTCATGGTTATGGCCGTGAGAGCAATGACCGGGATATCGGCAAGTTTTTTGTCAGTCCTGATGCGCCTGATGGTTTCAAAACCATCCATCTGCGGCATCATTATATCCAGCAGCACCAGGTCAGGTCTGATACTCTGGAGAGTAGTCAGGCATTCCAGCCCGTTTTTGGCAAATACAGTCTGACATCCCATGGAGCGAACTATTTCACCCACAGTAAACAGCGTGTCAGGATCATCATCGACTATCAATACTTTAGCTCTGGCAATTTTTTCATGAACGGCAGTCTCTTCCTCTTTCTCTTCGTGTATCTCCAGCCAAACATTCGAAAAATCTTCAGAAAAGCGGCCCTCCTCGAAATTCAGCCGGTCCCTCAATATCCTGAGCATATCCATCGGATGGCCTTTTGCCTTCAGTGCAGCCTTCTCGAGACTGTTCTGATAATAAAGATAGTCCTTTTCCGAGGCATTTGCTTTCAGAGTAAGTACTATGGGAATTTCTTTTGTATCCATGGACTTCTTCAGCTTATGTGCAAATGTAATGCCGTCTATCCTCGGCATGAAGAAATCCACAATAATCAGGTCCGGCTTGCTGCGGAAGACATGTTTCAGTGCTGTAATGCTGTCGGTATATGTGGAAACGTTAAGGCCCATAGCAGCAAGCAAATCCGATAATTCAGTATCCTCTGAATCCACAATTATTATATTCTCCACCGGCTCTTTTCTGCCCAGCCGCTCCAGCAGATTTACGATCAGGGATTTTTCAAGGGGCTTGATAAGATAATCAAACACATTCAGAGCATAGCCTATATTTAGCTCTGACATAACAGTGGTTGGTATTACTGGAATCGTGCGTGTCTGTGCGTCCGTTTTCAGCTGTTTAAGCAGGCCCCATGAAAAATTCTGTCCCAGACCCGTGTTCACCACAATACCGGCAGGCATTATTTCCTTTATGCGCCTGAATGCTTCATTGTCTGCAGCACAGATCTCAGGATGGTAGTTCTTTGCAGTCAGGTATTCAGAGAATATTCTGCAGATCTCTTCATCTTCTTCAAAAATCAGTACATTGCTGCGGCTGTCGGGATTTTCATTCCTTTGCAATTCACTCTGCGCCTTTTCTTCTTCTGGACCTGCAGTAAACACCGGAACTGTCTCCGGTTGCTCAGGTATATCTGTCCTGATCAGATATTCCGGAACCGGCTGTTCATCCGATGAGATTATGCAGGTTTCCACAGGCACACGTAATATAAACACCGATCCCATTCCAGGGCGGCTGCTGCAATCCAGACTTCCGTTCAGCGCAGTTGCCAGTCTCCTGCTAATGGCCAGGCCCAGTCCGGTCCCGTTGTATTTTCTTGCCGAGGTGCCATCGATCTGTCTGAATTCCTCGAAAATGATGTCCATATCCTTGCTGTCAATTCCAATACCGGAATCCACCACATGAAACTCAAGCACATTCTGATCAGTAAGTTCAGACGACAGGCTGATGGTTCCTTTTTCGGTAAACTTGACTGCATTTCCCAGCAGGTTCAGCAATATGCGTGTTATTTTTTCCCTGTCAGACCGGATCTCTATATCAGAAGATATGCTGTTCTCGAGCACATAAGCTATCGAGTTACTGCCCTGCGAATTTTTTTCCGATACTATAGGAAGCACATGATTTTCAATATCCTGCAGAAGTTCAGAAAGCCTGAACTCTTCCATATGCAGGCTCATTTTACCCGCCTCCACTTTAGAGAAATCCAGTATGTCGTTTATTAACCTGAGCAGCCTGTTGCCATTGCGTCTGATTATCTCGAGTCTCTGGCGGCTCTCACCTGTGGTAAACCGGTCTTTTATTATCAGGTCAGAAAGGCCGAGTATGGAAACTAACGGAGTCCGCAGTTCGTGCGACATACTTGCCAGGAACTGCGACTTCAGTATCGTCGCTTCTACCGCTTTTTCTTTCTGAATTTCCAGACTCATAAACGCCAGTGAATTTGTGAGTCCTATTGCAAGCTGATCGTGTATATTCAGCAAATATCCGCGGACATCTTTTTCCGGCTGCTTAAGACCGGCAAGCTCCAGCACGGCAATTACATTTTTATTATAGACTATGGGACATATCAGCAGGTAGCCGATCTTAACTGTAATAAGTCCTGAATTCAGTTCCGGGTGATCTTTGTCAAATATCAGTTCAGTAGTTTCAGCATTGCTGATGACCCGCTGGTAGAGATCAGTATCCTGTCTAATCTGCTGTTTGCTCTGAACGCCGTATGAAGAAACCAGCCTGAGTTCTCCCTCTTCGACTATAGACAGAAGTCCGAAAGAAAGTCCGGTATCCTGGATGATCTTTGTCAGTGCCGCTACCGAGAGCTCATTCAGTGCAGGGTTTCTGTGTATAAGCGAAAGGAATTCTGTATACTCTGTTTTTGTGATTTCGTTCTGCTCCAGTTCATCCATCATACTGTTGAATGCCGCGCCCAGGCTTCCAATCTCATCTGAGGATACAATATCAACACGGCCCTTCAGACTGCCGCTTTTGGCGTTCACTGCAGCGCTGTTCAGATTAGTAATCTGACGACGCAGTTTGGAGGTAAACAATAGTGTAAGCACGAGTGAGAGACCTATACCCGCCAGTCCTATTAACACAAGTATGAAGGTAATGTTTCCCCTCAGCTCTGCCGCCTCTGGAAGAGGAGAGAACACAAGGAATTTGACGTCGCGGTTGATCAGTCCTATTTCACGCGGCTCATAGAAAGTGGCATAGAAATCCGCAGTGCCGTGTTCTTCGCTGACTATACCGGGAGTTCTGGTCTTGTCGGCCAGACGGGCAGCATTCAGTATATTCAGACTGTAATTGCTGTTGGCCTTTTCATTAGACATTGAGACAGGCACATCATGCAGCAGCAATGCAATCTCAGCGCGGATTTTTTTCGAAAGTTTATTCAGCAGTTCCTCTGTTATCACGACCCCGTAAAAATACGAACCTCCTCCCGGAGTTTTATATTCCTTGATTACTGCGTCGGGATAGTTCTTGGCGAACTCATTTACTGTAAAAACTGAATCGATCTGTATTGAAGGTTTCAGGAATGAAGCCGCCCTGATGATGGTGCGGTCCGGATCAGTCCTGAGTATGAAATCCACATTCATATTGTCGGGAATGACCGAAGGGGAAGAACCTTTTGAGGACTGTCCAGGCCTGCCGGAAGTCTTCAGGAAATCATAATCTGCTTCTGAAATAATGCCCGAGAATGCCGGAATCAGGTCGTGGGCAGAATACTGCAGTGTTCTGGAGTGCTGCATGGACAACAGCTTCCTGGTAAGAGAATAGAACGCAAGAGTTGAACTGACAAATACGAGTACAACTATTACAAAGTTTATTAACAGTATTCTGTAGCTGATCTTCATTTTATTGCTATAAAATCTTTAGTCATATTTACATTGTTACACTCACTACTCGACATAAACGGTTTGCAGGACAGATTCGCATTTATCTCTTTCAGAACTGGTCCTCAGTTTCTTTTTCCTTCTGCAATACTTTCCGCATTGCTATCAGAAGCTCGTCCAGATCGTAAGGTTTGCTTATGAAATCACTTGCCCCGAGCTTTGCCGAATCGATGGCACTTTTCACGTCTGCGTATGCAGTAAGGACTATAACCTTCACGTTGATTTTATCCGCTCTCAGTCTTTCGAGCACGTAAAAACCATCCTTTCCCGGCATCTTGAGATCCAGCAGTATAAGGTCAACCTTTTTCCCGGAGGCCAGATAATCAAGAGTCGCCTCTGCATTGTAGACAGATTCAGCAGTGTAGCCGATCTCACAGAGTTCCTCCTGAAGTACTGTACAAAGGTTAACGTCATCATCAACAATCAAAATGGATTCCATAGTATATCCTATTTCTTTTCCTCGAAAGAATTAAACTTATAATACTGCATTTTTTGCTTACTTTTTTCTATCTCTTTGTGGAGTTTGTTTTCATTCCTGGAACCATTGATCCTTTCCTTTAGTGTAGGCAATATTTCTGTCTTGACAAGGATCAGCACTTCTTTTTTCTTTACTGATTTCTGATCGCTGCCGGCAAGATATCTTATTCCCAATACCCACCAAGGGAGATCCTTCAGTACAGGAATTCCCGCACGTACCACAGTTTCATCGTTCACAAACAATCCGCCAATTACGGTCTCTTCGCCGTTCAGCATAAGCACCTGTGTGCTTGCAGCAGTTTTACGGATTTCAGTGGAAACCTCACTTGGTATTGCCGAGCTTCTTTCAACGTCAAGGCTCAGAAGAACGTAATCTACATTATCCTCGTTATAATAGTGAGGTGTGACGTTAATAATGGAACCCGTTGAGAAGAATTTTTCAGTAGTATTACCCGCAAAATCTCTTTGCTTAACAGAATAATCGCTGCCTATCTGAATGCGGCCGCTCTGATTATCGCGCACAACGATGGAAGGATTTGCAATAATCTCCCCGAGATTTTCAGATTCAAAAAACTTAAACAAAGATAAAGCATTTCCCGTAAAATTGCCAATCTTGTATGTACCGCCTGCATTTACTTCAAAGCCCTGTGTGACAGCATCGCTCTCCGATGATGACTGTCCTGCCGTAGAAAAGTTTACGCCCAGCTCCATATCGCTGCTTTTAAGCACGTTCTGCCAGTTGATGCCTCGTTCGCGCATATTGTATGTGTCGGCTTCAAAGAACACTGCTGATATTTTGATCTCCCGCGAGTCGACCGAAGCATACACGTCCTTGGACGGCGGTGCTTCAGCTGCGCTTTTCTTCTTTATGATTATTGTAGATTCACCTTCCTCATACATGAGGTCAGCGTACTGCACGATTATCGTCATTGCTTTCTTATAGTGCATTTTCTCAATGAGCACTCCGATGGGATTTACAGACTGCACAGTTGAAACGATCTTCTTTCCGGTTGCACGCTGGCTGACCGAGCTGAGTATTTCGATGGCCTGATTGAACGACAGGTTCTCCGAAAGAGTTACAATTTCATCCGGGCTGCTGGCACCGGTCAGAGTTCTTTCGATATCCCTCTGGGCAAATATAGAAGATGAAGGAGCGCCAAAGGAAATTACAACTGCAACTAAACATATTATTATTTTCTTCATTTTATTCTTCTCTTCTGATTTTCTTCTTTTTCAAGTTCACGATATATTTTTTCTATTATTCCGCCTTTGTTCAGTATGAACGTGACACGGTTTTTCTCATAGTCTATTTTTGTCAGATAGCCCAGGTATACCGGGTCACCTTCAAACAGCATGTATGTATTACCTTTGGAATCCGCCATGTACGCGCCTTCAGAAACCATCGCAAGCAGTTTGGAGCCTTCTACTTCCAGCAGCTCGTCAACGTTCGGAGGAAGTTCGTTCCTTATGAGCGGATAGAACATATTGTAAAGATCACCCGTTCCCAGATTATTTTCCACAAAATTGGCGGTAGTGAATCTGTCATCGTTCGCATAGTATACATATACTACAAAAGCAAAATTAACCATATAGTGCTGAACACCGTCATCATCCACAGACACATAGGTGGTCAGTGTATTTGAATTTATTTTTTTCAGCTCGCGGCTCTGTTCAATAGCATATATCAGCTTATATACATCATTGAACTCTCCGGTGCCCGATACCTTATACGTCAGATAATTGTAATCCTTCTGATGTTTATCGTCTGCGAATTCTATATCTATATGAGTATCCTCCGAGAAGCCCATGCTTACAGAGTTCACAAAATCGTAGAACCTGGTCTGTGTCAGCATCTTGGGTATATTGAACTTACGGCTCGAAAGAATTGAATCGAGAGCTGCAGCCTTTACTTTTACGAGCTGCAGTTGTTCCTTCAGCGTTTTTGTATCATAGGAATTCAGCTTCAGCTGTTCGAGTTTTTTCGTTTTATCCTTGATTTTTCCTCTTTGCAGTACAAGCGTGATCAGTGAGCCCGCCACAGCTATGAGTATGAGCACGCCCGCAAGCACCAGTGTATTTTTTAACTTACGGTTCATTTTCTTTTTTCCGATAAATTTAACAAATCGAAATTTAGGTTGAATTTGTAAGTACTCTTGCTGCGCAGCTTTTCAAAACTGATATTCTTCAACAGAGAGGCTTCATATGAATCGGCAAAATTCGTCAGCACCGCACGGTTCAGTCCGTATCCTGCAACTGTAACGTTTGCGTTCTGATCCACGGTCAGCGATGTGATCCACATGTTTTTTCTTCCGCCTACAAAAGCACACATATTGTTCGTCATCTTACCCATCAGCTCGGCTCCCTTTGAAGCGGAATCCAGTATAGCCTGAGTGGCGCCAAAATTGTTTATTTTATTCTGATTATAATTTATTTCATCCAGTATCTTCTGGTTTTTCACCTGAAGTATTGTAAGTCTCTGCACTTCCTTGTTCAGCTGACTTATATGCCGGTTATTTATCAGTATCAGGTAAGTAAATGCCAGTGTAACTATAAACAGCAGCGGAACGATTGCATATGTATGCCATCCGAAATTACTCTTCAGAAAATTCTGCGAATCCTTAACATACCTCGGCAGCAGGTTGATGCCCGAGTGCTCTCCGCTCAGGTCATCATAATAGTCAATTGCAGCAGCGATAGGTACGCTATAAGACGAAAGTTTTTCCTTCTGGTCATCGTCCACTTCGCTGATGTCCATATCATCAAAATCAATACGGCTGACGTTTGCTTCCGGGAAGGTGCCGTAGAACGAGAGTATCAGGTTTTCCGAATCATCCTCACCGCAGAGAATAACATTGTCCAGGCGCGGTATGCCGCCGTTTTCCATCTCGAGAAGAATCTTGGAGAAATACACGTCATAGGAATGCAGGTTTACGGTACCGACGTCGAGTGTGGCGCCGATATGTTTCAGCTTCTTACCCTGAAGGAATATCAGCTTGCTGTATTCCTTGCCGATATATACAATGAGAGAAAAATCATCGGGGAAAAACTTTTTCTTTCTGGATACAAGGTATGCCAGCGATATTTCAGCGCTCTTTACTGCGGGCACCTTGTAGTATCTCTTGCCGTTTATCTGTGCGAGCGCGTTGACCAGTTCGATGCTTGCAATGTCACCGTCTGCAAATGCGCTTAAAAGCGATCCGCCTGCCAGTTCTATATATCCAAGATTGTCGCGCGGTACAGAAATGTTCTTCGTTTTCTGTATATCGTCTATTATATCCTTTGTCAGCTTGCCTGAATTGCCGTCTTTGCTGCCTTCATAGAGATGGTAGTGCAGCGCCGGTTCAGTAAGGGCAGGGATGAACTCACAATCGCTCAGTTTTATTCCCATCAGTGCCGAGCTCAGAATGCTTTCGTCAGAAATATTCTGTGTTTCCTGCTGAGGCCGGTCCATGCCGCCGATGGAAATATCTCCCATCGTATTCTCCAGGCTGAGTGAAGCAAAGGCTTCTGCTTCGACTCCGGAGGGATTCAACGCATCGAGGTCGGCAACTCTCAGTATCCTGAACTTGTCTTTCTCCTTCGATACAACGGCTACCTTTGTATCATTGCCTTCGCTGTATAAACATACTAATGATTTCATTTTCTATTCCTTGACACTATTCTCACTTTATTCGCTAAACCGCCGATATTATCTGCTGCATCCTTGTTTTGTTGTTGGCATACGCCATTGCATTCTCCAGGGAAATCTTTTTAGCCTGGTAGAGTCTCTTCAGGTCCTGTTCCATGGTCATCATACCGCTCTGCGTGCCCTGGTTGACCATCATATATATTTCGCTCGTATTGTTGTTCTTTATTGCTGCACGCACGCTGGGGGTTACCACCAGAACTTCCTTTGCCAGTACTCGTTTGCCGTCCAGACTCGGAACGAGCTTTTGTGAAACCACACATACCAACACATCGGCAAGACGGTTGCGTACGCGTTCCTGCTCGCTGGCATCAACCTCGGCTATGATTCTGTCGATTGATTCGACTGCAGAGGACGTATGGAGCGTGGAGAAAACTTTATGTCCGGTATCGGTTACTTCGAGCGCGGACATTATTGTATCCGGGTCTCTCATTTCGCCGATAATAATAATATCGGGATCCTGGCGCAGCGACTGAACAACTCCGTCCTTGAATGACAGAACATCGCGTCCTACCTCGCGGTGACGGATGATGCAGTGCTTTGACTTGTGCACAAATTCGACAGGTGCAGAAATAATAACCACGTGTGCAGGATCGCTGTTATTGTGCCAGTCGACTATCGCGTCGAGCGTACTGGATTTACCCGAACCGGTAATACCGGTAATCAGTGTGAGTCCCTGTTTTACGTAAAAGTGGCTCATCACCCTCAGTACATTCTGATGGAATCCCAGTGATTCCATGGGCCGCAGGTTCGATGAAATCGATCTCATGTTCAGTGCCAGTTTATCCAGGTCGAAATATGCATCTGCCCTGAAGCGCACATCTTCTTTCCTTTTTTCAAAATAAAAGGTATAGGAAAAATCCAGGTTGCGGTTATTCATGAGGTACTTTCTCTGATTGTTATTCATCAGATTAAGTATGAGCAGTGCCGCCTCGTCTGCCGAGAATTCCGGCAGATCCTTCACCGGTTCCTTCTTGCCGAATATTCTGAGCCATATACGGTCTGCCGCGCCATGTCCGCCAATCTCAATATCCGAAGCATCGCGTTCGATCATGCGTTCCAGAAAACTGTTTACCAGATTCCACAGTATGAGCTTTTCTTCATTACCAATTTCATCAAAGTGCTCGATCATATGGGCTACACGGTCGGGCCCGAAGACGGTCCTGGGTATCCGTTCGGTAAATTCCGCAAGTATATTTTTTGCTTCTTCCGTAATATTTAAGTCTTCAGTCATATACTTAGTCTTCCGTTGTTGAAGCCAGAACCTCCTGAATGGAAGTAAGGCCGAGTTTTACTTTTTCCAGTCCCGCCTCTCTGAGTGAAAGTGAGCCGTCCAGTTTTGCCTGATTTCTTATTTTCTCCTCGTCGACATCTCCGCCTGCATTTACAATTATCTGCCTGATCTCCTTTGTAAAATACAGGGCCTCGTGTATTGCCAGGCGTCCTTTGTATCCTGTTCTGCTGCACTTCTCGCATCCTACCGGCTCATAGATGGGGTAGTCTTTCCATTCTTCCGGATCGATCTGTGCTGATTTTGCGAGTGCTTCATCGATATTCTGGACAAGTCTCTTGCAGTCGCACAGCCTCCTTATAAGTCGCTGGGCGACGATAATGTTAATTGCATATGCAATGAGGAACGGTTCAATACCCATTTTATATAGTCTTGAAACGGCACTCGGTGCGTCATTTGTATGGAGCGTTGAAAATGTCAAGTGACCGGTATTTGCCAGTTTGATTGCCACTTCGGCTGTTTCCTTATCACGCATCTCACCTACGAGCACTATATCCGGGTCGTGACGCAGTATCGATCTGATTGCCTGTTCGAAATTCATTTTGTGTCCAATTTTCAGCTGACGCGATCCCTCAATGACGTATTCAACAGGGTCTTCTACTGTAAGCACGTTTACCGTCGGATCAATTACCTGGTAGAGTGCAGCTACCAGTGTAGTACTTTTACCGCTTCCTGTAGGTCCGGTCAGAATTACCATGCCCTGGGGCTTATTGATAGCCTTTGTAAATGCTTCCTTTGCATATCCGGTAAGACCGAGTTTCTCGAGATCCTTAATTACTTTACGATCGTCAAGTATTCGTATAACAGTACTTTCAAACTTATTCTTCAGTTCTGTTCCGACCATCGGGAGCACCGAGACCCTGAAGCGTATTATGTGTCCGTCAATTTCGCGCTGAATAAATCCGTCCTGCGCTTTCTCGCGCTCAAATCTGTCGAGTCCTTTTGAACGGTCCTTCACTACCGATGCCACTGCCTCAGGGAGCGTTCCTTCCTGAGAATGCCACAGTTTAAGATTTCCGTCTATACGGAACATTATGTCTGTACGGCTGTTGGAATTCGGCACTATATGAATATCGCTGGCACCCTTGCGCACACCTTCTATAAGCGCTCCTTCGATCAGGTTTATCAGCGCGCTTTTATTGATCTCGGCATCGAGGGCTTCTTCGTCTATATTATTTTCTTCTTTTTCTACATTTATCTCGTCAGCAGATTCTTCCAGAGCCTTCAGGTAGAGGTTCTCGGGAGGAACGACTATCTGTATGAGCCTGTTGTAGTCTTTCTTGCGTATATATGTAACTTCATATTTCTTTGCATTCAGGCCGAAGGCTATCTTGGGAATACTCTTGTCAGTCGGATCAATTGCCGCAAGTATAAGCTTGTCTTTAATTTTGTCGTCGAACATAAACGGTATTATTTTATGTTCAAGCATCTGCTGCTTCAGCTCATCTCCCTGGGAGCCGATCGTCTTTTTCATTTCTTCGATCCGCTCGGCGGGGATTTCTTCGGGTTTTATGTTCAGTTCCCTGAATGCGTATAATATGGCGACTTCACGGAATATGGTATCGTGGTCAAAACCGAAGTCCTGAACCAGTATCTGCGCCAGATTTCTTTTGATTTTTCCGCCGTCATTCTGTTTGGCCTGCAGCGCCTGTTCCAGAACGGCAGTGTCTATAATTCCTTTCTTCAGCAGCAGGTAACCGATCTTGTCGGTCATTTCAAGATTAGTATCGATCATACCGCATCGCTCTCTGTATCAATGTTTACGACTGTAGCTGTAGGCGGTTTCGGACTTATTGTTGCCGTCTCTGCCGAGATCAGTGTCAGTGCAATCATAACGATCATTATTACCATTGCAATAACCACCTGAACCAGTTCAATTATATTTTTAAGTCTGAAGACTGTTTCGCTTTCGTAGTAATTGGCCAGCTGCAGTGCCGTATTCTTGATCGTACCGGTTTCCTCACCCGAATGGAAGCGCGACAGCGCTGTTTCGGTGAATATGCCGCTGGCTTCAAATGCTTCTGTAATGCCTGTACCGCGTTTTATCATAAGCGGTATGGCGACGTTCTTAATCTGCTCTTCAAAATATTTGTTGTCTGCAGCCTCGGCTGCTATCCTTATAGGTTCAATACTTTCAGCCGAACCGCTGTAAAGCGTATAAAACACGCGGCAGAAAACCTCAATGCACGTCTTATGAATGAGTGAGCCCATTATGGGCAGCTTGAACTGCAGCTTGTCAAATACCAGACGCCCTTTCTTTGTAGTGACCACGCGCGCTAGAGCCACCAGGCTGCCTGCAATAATCAGCATTATGTAGACTATATTTTCCACGAGAAAGTCGCTTATCTCGAGCGTTGCTGCAGTAAGCGGCGGCAGCTCTATGCCGAACTTCTTGAACAGCTTTGCAGTCTCGGGGAATATATAGCCGACGTAGAACAGTACAGCGAGGAAAAGGACAAACAGTGTGACAAACGGTGTAATCAGCGCACTCTTCATATTTTTCTTGAATTCCTGCCTGCGCTCAAGAAATTTTGCGGTTGCCTTGTATATCTCCGACATATTACCGCTCTTGGAAGCAAGTCCCAGCATATAGGCTGTAAACTTTCCAAACACATTCTGATACTTCATAAATACGGTTTCGCTGTCGGTACCTTTTTTCAGCTCGTTGTTTATATCGCGGAGTGTTTCCTTCAGAGTCTTGTTCTGCGAATCATTCATCAGCAGCGTCAGTATTTCGTTATAGGGCAGTTTCTGGTCGAGCAGTTCCGAGCTGATCTTTACAAACGTAACAATTTCGTTCTGCGGCGGTCTGGAATTGAAATCAAAAAGTTTCTTGTTTACAGATACTATTTCGTATCCCATTTTTGTAAGAGCATCTGTAACTTCTTTTTTCGTAAATGCTTTCTGCTCACCGGATATGGGTTTTTCTTTTCCTTTCCTGATCTTGTACAGGAATGTAACTTTCTTTTCCAGTGATACCAACTTCAGCTGGTTTTTTGCCACAAACTTCTGGACCTTCAGTTTACCTTCCTTGTACGACGGCGCACTCAGCGTTCCACTGATATTCTGTCCATTCGCTTTTACCGCATTAAATCTTAATTCAACCATATTTGTATCTAAATTTCTTTAAGAAGCTGTTGCATTTACACTTATATTCGAAAATATCCCGATCTATTTTAGCCTTCCGGCCGCAGGGCACAAATTTTTATCTTTTTTAGATGGTAAAAAAAAACTGCCTTATTTAGTCAACAAGGCAGTTTTTTCAGAACGCAATTTCTATTGTTTAGTTAAGAACTGTAGTAGAGATGCTGGTAGCTGTAACGTGAGCAAAGGCTTTCACAGGATTAGAGCCATCGTTTCCCTGTTCTTTACCGCATCCGACAATCCATATCTGAGTAGCTGCACTACCTATAGCTGTTACGCTGCCTGCTACTGCTGCTGTACCTGAAGGAGCACTGGTTGCAAGACTGAAGCTACCTGCCTGGTTTCCTGTGTCAGAAGGACTCAGTGCAAAGTTCTGGAAGTTATTTCCGCCGCCGCCGAGCTCGGTTGGTTTTCTGTAATACTGCTGAGCTTTAGCACCCAGGTTGGTAAGCTGTGAAACCACGAGATCTCTGCTTGAACTTGTAGAGCTGGATGAAAATACATTTATACCGACTACTACTGCGATACCGACTATGATAACGCCTAAAACGATGAGTAATAATTGTTGCTGACCCATTTTAATGACTCCTTAAATTGATTGATAAATTATTTAGAGAAACTTTTGTGTTTTTACCGTGATTGCTTTTGGTATATATGCGGCGAAAATTGTGCCAATTCTGTTTTGGGCTGAAAATGCACTATTTTACTCTGTATTCGCGATAAATTTTCGGGGGAGGTAAATTTTACAGGTAAATTTCTGTAATTCCGGTGAAATGGATCCGGGTGGTTTAAAACTAAAACGGCAGACGTGAATTGAATATCACATCTGCCGTTTTCCAGTTACAAAATGGCATCAGGATCAGTGAATAATCCTTACGTTATATGATTTAGGAAGTACTGCAATCTCCACCTCCACAGAATCGTTACCGGTTACCACCTCGTTGCCAACAGCAGATATTACAACGCTGTCTGCGTATACTGTAGCAATGAAGCGGCCGTTCTGGTTAGTCCTGAGTGTGGTCGGAATGGCCCAGCCGGTAAAGCGCTCGCTTCCTCCGCCGAGCTCCAGCGGGCGCATATAGTACTGCTGTGCTTCCGCAGCAAGATGGATACAGTCGCTGATTATATTGTTTCTTTTCTGATCCACCGCGTTGGACATAAAGAGGTTTATACCCGTGATCACAGCAATCCCGACTATGATTACTCCCACAATTACCAGTAAAAGCTGCTGCTGTCCCATGACACACCCTGAATTCTTGTTATTTTGAGGCTTTTCCTTTACATATTACAATAACTGGGCCAAGGCCAATAATTTTGAATTATGAATATTAAATTTTGAATTGTAACCCGTTATGTTCAGAATTTCATTCATAGTGTTTTATTACGCGCACGATGGCATCCTCGCAGACGCGGCAGAAGGGTTTTTTCCCCTTGCTGAACATAATGCAGTCCAGCATTGGACGGTATAGCCCCTGCGCAGCATATCCGGCACCTTCGTATGCACCGACTTTTCCCCAGTACCGGCTCTTGTGCAGATATTCATCGGCCCTGTCTGCGTGTTCGCGCGAAAGTCTCTCGGCCTCAGTTTCGAGTATATCGGTTTCTCTTTTCGGAGCTCCGGAGCGTTTTGCATCTGCTATCTGGCTGTTCAGTTCACGCCTGATTTTCTGGTATGCATAGTCGGAGCTGTCATAATTGGCTTTTTCCCATGGTGTGGGGATATCTATGCCCTTTGAAATTTTGTCTTTCCATTTCAGTTCAGCCCCTCCGGCAAGCGCTGTTATATTGGGCTCTACCGGTTCTATACCCTTCGGGTAAAATTCGTTGTAGGCGACATCAGACGTATAGTATTCGTCTGCAAGTCCTGCGAATGAATGGCCGAACTCGTGCAGGAACAGGTATTCATACCACTGGTTGTCAGTGGTAAAAGTACAGAAGAGGTTGTATATACCGCCGCCGCCATAACGGTTATGGTTTACCATTATATATATTGCGTCATAAGGTACGTGTGCAGCCAGATCGCGCATTGTGCGGTTATCTTCTGTCAGCAGGTAGCGTTCGGAACCAAGCGAATTGAATGTAGTATTCAGAGCGGTATTCCTGAATGTTCCGCGGTCGGGTTCATCACACCCGCTTTCTTCTGACGGCTTCAGGACACCGTAGATATTGAAGGAATTCCTGTACGATCTGTAAGGTTCCTGAGAAAAGAACACCCCGGTGAATTTTTTCAGATCAGATTCGAATTTAGCCGTTTCTTTCGCAGTATATCCTTCACCGAGTATGACAATATCGGCTTTGGTGTGCGGATCGCCCGATCTATAACTTTCAATGACCTTTACCGCCGCATCAGAAACCCTGTCCTTTATAATACTTATATCTTCCGGGTCAATTTGTGTTTCAAAGAAGCGCTGCAGCCTGTTCTGCCTGTCGCGCACCTCAAGCGTAAACAGTACCGGAGCTTTTGGCCAGGGAATGAGCACCGATTCGTGATAGGTGCGTTTTATACCCTTCAGAGCTTCATCGCTCAGTTTGTATTCGCCGAAATAGCTGTCGAATCCCCTTGAATAGATGAGCGTACCGGTTTTAGCATCGTATATTTTTGCATAGTAGCGCCCGTTGTTGAACTCATCGACCAGATTTTTCGTGCTCCCGGCCCAGATACCCTGCCTGTATATGCGGTCGACAGTAATTATCTCGTCGGCAGAGTTTCCGGTGTGATAATAGTCTACCCGCATGGTGGCATCTATGAAAAAGTCATTGAATACCGGTGCGCCGTGAGTGCGCGACATTAAAGGGATTACGAGCAATATAAGCAGTAATAGTGCTCTCATACATTCTCCTTAAATTTATTTTTCCATATAAGATAAATATTTCTTTGAAAAATAGAGATATTTTTTTCCCTGCACACTTGCAAATTCCGAAAAATTTCATATATTACGTTATAACTTTTAATGTTATAACATCTATTTTAACTCAAACTAATGTAAAGGAACGTATCATGACAAAGATAAAACTGTTTGCAGCATTGTTCTTACTGCTTGGCGTGACTATTCAGGCACAGACCGCATGGAAGATAGACGAGGCACATTCAAAAGTGCAGTTTTCGGTAAGCCATATGGTGATCAGCGATGTTACAGGTCAGTTCAGGAAGTTTGACGGCAGCATTACCTCGGCTGGTGATGACTTCTCAAAAGGCAGGGTAGAAATGACCATGCATGTTGCAAGCATAAATACCGACAACGAAAAGCGCGACGAACACCTGAAGAGCGCTGATTTCTTCGATGCACAGAACTACCCGGAAATAAAGTTCGTGGGAAAATCTCTCAAAAAGATAAAAGGCAATAAATACAAACTGACGGGCAACTTTACCATGAAAGGCGTTACCAGACCCATCACACTCGACGTCATCTATGGCGGAGTGATTAAGGATCCGTACGGAAGGGTAAGGTCGGGATTTAAGGTTACCGGCACAATAAACCGTTTCGACTATAACCTGAAGTGGAACAACATGCTTGAGACAGGCGGGGCAGTGGTAGGCAAGGACGTGAATCTTGTCTGCAATATAGAACTGGTCAGGGAATAAATTGAAAACAAATTCTGAATTTTGAATTTTTAATTCTGAATTGTGGAGATGTGCATAGTAATTAGACATATACTCAAGTGAGCACTCCTTAATTCAGGATTCAAAATTCAGAATTTTAACATCATAATTGCTTAATACCGGCAGAGAGAAATACATAATGCGTCTGGAAGATGAAATATATCAGAAGGAATTCAAAAGCGGCTACCATAAGGCCGTGGTAAATATCATTTATACGTGCAACTGGATACTGAACCATCAGGAGAGAATACTGAAACCCGCAGGACTTACTCCACAGCAGTATAATATTCTCAGGATACTGCGGGGGCAGTATCCGAATCCCTCCAGTATAAAACTCATACGCGAGCGGATGCTCGACAAAATGTCAGATGCATCGCGCCTCGTCGAAAAACTCAGGATAAAGGGACTCGTGGAAAGAACCGAATGCAGTCAGGACAGGCGCAAGGTAGACATACTGATTACACAGAAAGGGCTGGATATACTGAAAAAACTCGACAAGGGCAGCGACAGGATCAACACTCTGCTTTCAGGGCTTAACGAAAAAGAAATTGCACAGCTCAACAGACTGCTGGATGATCTGAGGGGTTAGGGGGCACGGGGCTTTAACTGCCGCCCGGCTGCACGAGGAAATATTCGTCAGGTATAAGTTTCCTGCCAGCGTATCCGGCGTTTACATCGTGATAGTACCTGATATCCTCCTCGTCACTCCGCCAGCAGAGCATTACCTCCTTTCCCTCAATTATTGAAGGGAAATCCACCAGTCCGACCGTAAAGTTCCAGTCCTTATAGTAGCACCCGATCTCTTCCAGTTCTGTCATATATGACGAAATTCTTTCGGCAAGCAGCTGCACTTCCGGATTTTCCTCAGCTCCAGACTCCATTGAAGCAGCATAGCTGCGCATGGTTTCACCGCTGTTTATTATATCCCTGATGATCCTTCTTACCAGCGGAAGCGTCCTCTTTGCCTCTTCGGGAGTAAAATACCTGGTTGTTTTCATAACCATCCGGCTGATAATTGAAATAAAATATTATATATAATTTACCCCCGGCGGTTTAATTATCAATGGCTAATTTACTGCCGCATTTTTAATGCCCAGTTTTTCAGCAATGGATCTGGGAAGTGCGTCCTTATGTACGAGTACAGATACCGTATTCATCCTTACATACGGCCTGGACATGTAAATATAACCGTTAAATTTTCCTGTAATGCCCCACGAGTTTTTTGTGAGGTAATAGCGGGTACCTTTCTGATCGTGTGCAAGACCTGTAATATGCATCAGATGATCGTCAGTAGCCGTAAAGTTGTCGAAGTATTTCTGGCGCAGCTGCTGAGTAACTACTTTTTCAGCTTCAGGTTCGGTGATCTTTTCCTCTCTTTCATCCACACTCTTTTCATCCCAGCTTTTTGCCGGTATGACCGCATATCCTTTTTTCTGAGAGAAATCGTGATCTGAAATATCGCCATCCCACGCGACTGTAATTCCGCGGGCAAGCGAGCTGTCGATTACTGCTTCCAGTTCGTCCAATGGAAGGTTATAATATTCATCGCCGCTCCAGTTGTCCGGTATTTCCAGGCGGAACTTTGTATAGAAAGGATGATGTGCATATGAAGTCAGTTCGATGTAGTTATCCGGATTCAGACGGACAAATTCTTTCTGGAACTGCTGTGGCGAATATTCCTTATTGTTATACATAAAGTGAGAAGGAACCGGTCCCATATAAACATCCAGCAGTGCATTATAGGCTTCCTGCCAGCGGGGGGTGACCCGGTCGCCTTTTATCACGGCTTTCAGCGTTGCATCCAGAACGCTCTTCATTTCCGAATGATTGTGCTTATCCTCGTCTATGTTCATGCCGCTGTAGCAGGATTCGGGCATAAAACCACTGACGGAGATTTGTTTAATTACATCGTGCGCCTGTCCGCCCTGTCCGAAGGCCGTCTCTCCGTGCTGGCGGAAATAGCTGACAGCCTTCTGTGTATAGGCTCCTCTTACGAAGTACATCTCCGAAAGATCGATCTCCCCGTATCCGAGTCTGATCAGTTCGCTTTCAAGAAATGATGTTGTCGCAAAACACCAGCATGTACCTGTTTTAGCCTGATCCTTCATCGCTGTGGCTTTCAGTTCAATATCGTTTGTAAAAACGTAGACTTCCTTTTCCTTGTCCTTTTTACCTTTTCGCCCATCTTCACCGTTCAGAGAAGCGGCAATGAACAAGGGAATCAGTATCATAAGCAGGAGTTTTTTCATGCTGGTGTTTCCCAATATTATTAAGTGAAAGATTATGCTTCCTGTACTTCTACTTCTTCCTTTACCGGTTTTACGCCGCGGTTTTTGACAAACAGCATAAAAGCCTCGGCCAGTATATAGAGACTCATCAGGAAGAGGATAATGCCTACCACACCGGATATCATAACGTTCGTCTTTATACTTCCGAAGGATGTGAACAGCGAACCGACAAACGGTACTACAATCAGCATCAGTGACCACATCGTCATTACAGTCATAATTACCATCGGTATGACGGCAAAGATAATGCTTTTTCCGGTCTTCAGTAGCCATACGGTCACTGCGAGCAGCACCAGGCTTGCCAGGAGCTGATTGCTTGTACCGAATATGGACCAGGCTGCAAGGTATGCCTTTTCCTGCATTGTCATCAGGAATATGCAAGGAATAACCAGTGTAACGAACGTACAGACCATTGCACTCAGTCTTCCTTCCCATCCAAACAGCTCCTGCAGTATGTAGCGGGCAAGACGTGTGCAGACATCGAGTGTATCGTAGACAAATGTCGAAAATGCGAGCAGTGCAAAAGCAATTGCAACATTATAATTTACGCCGATCAGTCCCATATAGTTTGCAATACCCTTGGCGTATATCATATTGGGGTCGTCTTTGAGCGAACCGCTGCCCTTTGCAATCATCATTACCGTTGCCAGGGCCAGTACGGCTACCAGGCCTTCGAGCAGCATTGCACCGTAGCCGACTACTTTGGTATCGCTCTCTTTTTCGATCTGTTTTGATGTTGTGCCCGAACTGACAATACCATGGAATCCCGAACATGCACCGCAGGCAATGGTAATAAACAGCATTGGGAACAGGTACTGTCCATTCTGGAGACTCTTTATTCCCTCCAGGTTGAAGGCAGGATACTGCACCGAAAAGCCGCCGAACAGCGAACCGATCAGGCTTATTGCAATCGTGAGATACAGGAACCATCCGCCCAGATATCCTCGGGGCTGAAGCAGCAGCCACATAGGCAGCAGCGATGCTATAAAACAGTACACAAGGAGTATGACCTCCCAGGACCTCACGTCCACACCCGAAATTGCATTAACTACAGAAGAAGGCAGAACGGTGCTGTAGTAAATGACAAAAATGAGTATCGGGATGAACAATCCGGTCAGAAGTTTCAGGTTCACGTTGAATTTATACAGCAGTACGCCCATTATGATACCCAGCAGCAGGTATACAAACGAAGCCACAACAACACCGGGACCCATAACGCTCGCCGTACCGTCAGCCGACTTAACCACCCCCACAAATGTCTGAGCTGTGATATCTGTAAAGGCTATGATGACATAGATCAGTGTAAGCCAGATAAATATCAGGAACATAATATGCGAGGCTGGCGACATATACTGTTTCAGCACTTCGGCAATAGAGGAAGCCTTATGGCGCACTGAAACCAGCAGACTTGAAAAGTCGTGTACACCGCCGATAAAAATGGATCCGAGTATGATCCAAATGAGCGCCGGCACCCATCCGAAGAATACCCCTGCAAGTATTGGTCCTACTATAGGTCCTGCCGCAGCGATTGCAGAAAAATGCTGTCCTATAAGCAGTGATGATTTGGCAGGTACAAAATCCACTCCGTCATTGATCTGACAGGCAGGAGTGGTATTCTTATCATCGACGTTCAGTTTTTTAGCGAGATACTTACCATAAAAGACATAACCGAGTGATAATGCCGCCATCGAGAATAAAACAACAAAGGCTATCATTTAACACCCCCTGAAAATTATTAAAAATATTTATTATTAGTTCTGCGGATAATATATATGGATATAAATTATTATTCGACCCTTTAAATTGTAGATTCAGAATTCAAAATTCAACTTACTGCACTTTTTTTTCATAATATTTTTTATATTTTTATATCTCAAAAAAAGGAATGACCATGGAAGATTTAACTTTACAGGAAAAGAGAAAAAAGACCGATTTAGTCTTGGCTAATATCTACAACCTCCCGGGCCGTTCTGAAGTTATGGATGAAATATTCAGGACATTTGAAAATCCGAACTCTACCAGTTCACAGATAAGCAAGCTTATCTGCAAGGATCAGGCTATAGCCACAAAGATTCTGTCGATTGCAAACTCTCCGCTCTACGGGCTGCGCAGAAAAGTTTCAACAATAGATTTTGCAATACTTGTAATAGGCCTTTCCGAACTGAAAAAGATACTGATCGGCCTGTCTATAATGGAGTCTTTTAAGAATAAAACGGACAAATACCTGGACCAGAAAAACTTCTGGATACACTCTATGATGACAGCCAATGCATCCAAAAGGCTTGCAGAGGATCTGGGATACAAAAATCCGGGCGAAGCATTTATTTCCGGATTCCTGCACGATCTGGGTATTCCGGTAATACACAAGTATTTTCACACTGCATTTATAGAGATTTTCGAGACTGTAAGCCAGAAGGGTTCAGTTACCAGTCTCGATGAGGAAATCCGCATACTCGGCTACGATCATCAGCAGATAGGCGGGTTTCTGGCAGAGAGGTGGAATCTGCCTGCACTGCTGTGCGATTCGATCGCGCATCACCACAAACCGTCTGAAGCGAAGCTCGACCGCGAACTGGCTGCGATAGTGCACCTTGCAGACTATATGACGCAGAAACATCAGCTGGGACACTTTTACTGGGATGAATCTGCAGAGTTTGACAGTGAGGAATTAGCCACGCTGAAGCTGAAGGACAAAAACGAGCTTGAAGCACTGACCGGAAAATACGAATCGTTATTCAAAGAAGAGCTTGCATCAATAAAATTTTAGTCCTGTTGATTTTTTATCGTCAAAAAAAGGCTGGCACAGTTAGAATTCTGAGCCAGCCTTTGTGTTTATTATCAAGCATCGCCACGCTTCATTTTCATCTGAACTCTTAGTGTTTCACGGCAATTGCTTCTACCCGTTTGATCCCATTATCCAAACTCAGCTTAAAAATTTACTGAAGCGGACAGCCGTTTTTCTTCCCCATATACCCTGGTTTCATTGAATCTGAACTTGCCAATTATCTGCTGCAGGTTCACGGTAAGTCTGTTCATGTCCTCAGCAGCACGGGCTATCTGCTCGACTCCGGCGGCGCTTTGCTGCGAGACTCCGGATATACCCTCGATGTTTTTGCTTATCTGCTCTGCAGCAGCCGACTGCTGCTCAGAAGCTGCCGCTACCTGCATTGCCATATTGTTGGTTTTTACCGAATGGTCAAGAATTTCCTTCAGCACTTTCTCGACTTCTTCGGTCATTTTCATGCCCTCGGTCACATGCCCTTTGGATTCTTCCATGGAATCATCTGCAACTTTAGCTTCTTCCTGTATCGATTTCACTGTATCGGCTATTTCTTTTGTGGCCTTTGTAGTTCTTTCAGCGAGCTTTCTTACTTCATCCGCCACAACTGCAAAACCCCGGCCCTGCTCTCCTGCGCGCGCAGCTTCAAGTGCTGCGTTGAGAGCCAGCAGGTTGGTCTGGTCGGCAATGTCATCTATGACCTGTGTAATTTCGCCTATCTGTTCGGTTCTTGCCGCAAGTGAAGAGACAACATCAGCAGCTTTGCTTGAGGACTCTACGATTTTATTCATTCCTTCTTTTGTCCCTCTGATCATAGTTTCACCGCGCGCTGCGGTTTCCTGAGATACTCTGCTCAACTGTGCGGCATCATTTGCGCTCTGTGTGGCGTGCATGATGGTTTTAGTCATTTCCTCAACCGCGCTGGCAATTTCCACAGTCTGCTGCGCCTGCTCTTGTGCTCCGGACGACATCTGTTCACTTGATGCCGATATTTCATTTGCTGCGCTTGCCGTCGCATGCACCGAGGCCCCGAAATCCCTCATTGCCTGTTCCATTGATTCAGCAAGTGTATTAACATTGTTCTGGAACTTGATATAATCACCCTTGCAGCCGTTCATTCTTACTGTGAAATCGCCCTTTGCCATAGCATCAAGTGTTTTATAGGAATATTCGACAGGATCTATCAGGGCTTTTATGGTGGAGTTTATTCCATTCATTATTTCCTTGTATCCGCCGTCAAATTTCGCTGCATCGCCCCTTACATAAACGCTTCCTTCCATCGCTTCCCCGATAACTTTATTGAGTTCAGCCAGCAGATTTCTGAGAGTTGAAGCAATCGCATTCAAAGCCGGTGCCAGCACATCTTCGCTGTCATAAGCCGGAACGGTTATAGAAACATCACCATTAGCGATGGCATGCATTGCGCCCGCAAAAGCTTCAAGCTGTTCTGTAAACTTATCCAGGCGTTCGCCGGCTATCCCTATCTCATCTCTGGAATCAATATTTGCCCTGTACCTGACATGCCCTTTCTGCAGTTCTGAAGCAATGAAATAAAGTTTTGATAACGAAGAAGTAATGATCTTTGTGATGTACAAAGCAAATACTGCGGCCAGAATGATCCCGACCAAGGTAAAAACGGCAATAAGGATTCTGGAACCGGAAGCCAGGTCCGAATTCCTTTCAGATAATTCAGATCCCCTCTGCACCTTAAGATCGGCCATGGCTTTTATTGCCTGCAGCTCTCCGTCGGCCGTACTGCTCAGATCACTTAATACCTGCTTCCTGCCGGGGCTTTTCGACAGGGACATGGTTTCCAGCGCCTCTACTTTTTCCAGGTATAAGGCACGTTTCTCATTAAACCGGGCAAGCAGCCGCTGTCCTTCGCTGGAATTGAAATTCGGCCTGAGACTGTCTACAAGAGCAGCTATTGTCCGGGAAAGCTCTTTTCTCTGTTCGATCAGGTCGCTGATTTGCGCTTCATCTTCTGAATCACCCGTATGTATCACTATACTTCTAACCTGTCCAAAAACCCTTGACAGTTCCTCGATCTCCCCCAGAGGACGTACTACCCTGAAATACAGTTCTGAATCAGCTTGAACCATTTGCCCCATATTTATAAAACCGATAATTCCCACGCAGAGCATCAGAACTGTGATTACCGAAAAGCTCAGCAGCAGCTTCTTACTCACCTTCATATCCTTAATATTGAACATTAGTCACCTTTTGATATTATTTATTTTGAACGTAACAGGTACCTGTTCCCTTTATGTGCGGTTTCCGCAACTTCTGCCAAAGGGATTTTTACAGATATTATTGTATAATTTCCGGGCTCACTTTCAAATTCCACTGAACCGTTGCAGTATTCCAGTATCATCATGACCAGTGTGAGCCCCAGCCCCATTCCTGAATCTGACATATAATTTTCCCCGAACTTAATGAATGCGGAAAGTGATCTGATCTCAGATAATCTCATTCCGACGCCATAATCGATGAATCTCAGGACATAGTGCGTACCATTCTGCCTTCCGTTTATCAGCACCGGCGAGCCTTTATCCGAATACTTGCATGAATTTTCCGTCAGTTCTGAAACTATTCTTTGCAGATATTCCTTATCCAGAAATATATCGGCCTCCTGTACATCAATTGCGATATCTGTACACCTATCGAGATGCCCGACAGCATTGAAGACCGTCTTTTTGATCATCTCCGGAGACAATTCGCACTCCCTCCGGATTCTGTCCCGCCAATGAATTTGTGAGTTGCCGACTGAAAGATCTTTCATAAGCAGAAATTTGTTTATCCTGCTGCTGAGCTTTATAGCCGACAGCTTTATGGAGGCAACAATGCCCTTGATATCCTCTTCTTCCAATTGTTCATCAAGAAGATCAATATATCCCAGCATAGGGACAAGAGGAGTTCTGAGATCGTGGGGAATCTTTTCCAGGACCTTTTCTTGAAAAGAAAGTATAGAATTCTTAACCGTGCTGTTTTTCCATAACTGGGTTTCGATCGCCAGGAGTAAATCAGAAGTTGACCCGGATGTCAGCGGTAAGACATCATCGGCACCATGATTCATAAAGTTCCTGAATACACCATATTCATATCTCTCAGTTATTACTATAACGGGGATATGATTGCTGTTCTCATTATTCTTTATCGACAAAAGTAAGTCCGATGCACTTGTTTCATCAGGAGATGAGCTCAGAAGCAGCAGATCCGGAAGTTCGTCTTCGATTTTTTGCAGACACCTGTCAAACTCGATGTAACTGATCTCATAGTTACCCCGCAAGAATTCGGTCAATATTCTGTTTTGGCCGCCGGAACCCCCGGATATTAAAACAGATTTCATCCAGGTTCCAAAATTTTACTAATAATAAATATTTGTATTTAATTATTATGGAATTGCCAATTTGTTGCAAGCGGTCGATTTTTGTTGCAAGCGGAATAATAATCGATGAGAAAAAATCAGAAAAATATGCTGCGGATTTTGGCAGCGTATCTCCTGCTTACGATGAAGGGATTTCTTTCACCTGTGAGAGAAATGAGGAATGAACTCGAAGAGAGTTTTTCAATTTTGGATATAAATTCCAGATTAACAATTGCGGACCGGTGAATTCGCAGGAAACTTTTTTCAGGGAGCTGTTTTTCCCACTGAGATACTGATTTTCTGATTATACTTGTTTTACCGTCAGTCATTGCGACAGAGGAATACTGGTTTTGCGAGCAGATATATTTAATTTCGCCTATTTTTATCAACTGAGGTTTGCTTGTTGAGTTGATGATGATTTTATCGTTGACATCGTACTGCCTGACAAGATCACTATTATAATTCCCCGGGTTGTTGATAAGTGATGCTCTGAGATCCTCATTCTTTTTCAATCTTATGTTGACCGACTGAACGAGTTCTTCGTACCGGAACGGTTTAAACAGGAAATCATCAGCACCCATCGAAAGCCCTTTTCTCAGATCTTCTTTCTCGGCTTTTGCAGTCAGGAAAATGAATGGAATTGTGCTCGTCGTACTATCACCCATAAGTTGAGACAGCAGCTCAAAGCCGTTCATTTTTTTCATGATTACATCGCAGATAATCAGGTCAGGCATGTATTCGCGTATCACTTCCAGTCCCGTTATTCCATCATGAGCTGTTCTGACCTGGAATCCGTCTTCCTCCAGAAGTGTCTGCAGTACTTCGCAGACTTTCTTATCGTCATCGATCAATGCTATTTTTTTCATATCAGCAATTCCGGTATAGTCAGAATAATCGCAAAGCACCTGCTGCATTCCTCTTCGAATCTGATCTTTGCCTTAAGTGCATCCAGTGCGTGTTTGATTACCGCCCTGTTTGACCAAAACTCCCCGATCTCACTGCTTTCAACCGAGCGGCTGAAAAAATCCGTGAGGCATTCAAGTTCTTTCAGCCCTATATTCATTTTATCACCCTTTATACTAATCTCCAATACATCGCCCAAACAGTCGACGCTCAGGAAGCATTTACCCTGTATATCCGAATAATCGTTGATCAGCATTATGAGGTTGATAAGTATAAATCTGAACTGCAGCCTGTCCAGCACAAAGTTCTTTCTGGGACAATTATATTCATACTCAAAGGCCAGATGACATGCGTTGAACAGTTTGGAGGCATCAATACATTCGTTCATAACCTGAGGAAGGTCTATGATTTCAGGATTAAATGGTATACTCCCTAATCCCGTACCATTCAGCACAAGTGCCTTGTCTATGAGGTAATTAAGGCTATCGACGGATTTTCTGATTTTGTCCAGATGCAGGACTACTTTCTCCTGCTCCCATTGTCCGTAAAAACGTTCAATAAGGTCAGAATAAAGGCTGATATGAAGCAATTCAGCGCGCAGTTCATAAGATACCGAAGAGACAAAACGGGAAATCATAGTTTTGAACTCCTTCTCGTGTTTAAGAGAAGTTTTCAGTTCATTTTTCCTGTCCATCTCCTCAGTGCAGTTAATCCCGTGACACAGGACATATTTTCCCTTTCGGATTTTATCCTGTTTAAGGATCACAGTCCAGGCATACCAGTTGCAATCCTGCATCTGTAGCCTGAATTTGGCAGTAGAACCGGTTTCAAAAACTGACCTGACAATATCTTCCCATTCCGCCCGGCAGTTCCAGTCAGAATGGTTATAGATATAAATGCCATCTGCTTTAGTTGTACATTCGAACCTGAAAACCCGGACAGCAAAAGAGCTCGCATAGACAATATTCAGTTCCTCGTCATAAAATATTACAAAATCATTAGAACTCTCAAACATCTCCATAAGCCTGATTGCAGATGCGAGCTCAGGATCCGGAATATATTGTTTTATACTGCCGGGACGGCCGTTTTTAGTTTCACACAAATTGAATAATTTCCCCACTTTATAGTTCTATCAACTCCCCCAAACATCGAAGGTGTTTTTAACTCTTTTACTTGCACTAAATATTTACTTAATCCTTTGCTTCATAATTCAATACCGGCATCAGCCATTTTTCGGCCTCATTCAGACTCATACCTTTGCGTTTCCTGTAATCATCTACCTGATCCTTACTTATCTTGCCGATTGTAAAGTATCTTGCTTCCGGATGAGCGAAATATATTCCGCACACGCTTGCCGCCGGATACATTGCATAGTTTTCCGTAAGCTTAATGCCCGTGTTATTTTCAACATCGAGCAGTCCGAACAACACATCCTTTTCCGTATGATCCGGCTGAGCCGGGTAACCCGGAGCCGGGCGTATGCCCTGATAGGATTCTTTTATCAGTTCGTCATTTCCGAGCGACTCATCTTCTGCATAACCCCAGTATTCTTTCCTGACGAGCTGGTGCAGTTTTTCGGCGAATGCCTCTGCAAGCCTGTCGGCCAGAGCCTTTATCATGATTATCTTATAGTCATCGTGTTCGGCCGCGTATTTCCTGATCAGTTCTTCAATACCTGTTCCCGTAGTAACAGCAAAGGCGCCTATATAATCCTGCACCCCGCTGTCAGCCGGAGCGATGAAATCGGACAGCGCGAGGTTGGGTACCGATTTAGCCTTTGAAGCCTGCTGTCTGAGAGTATGGAATACCGCGAGCAGCCCGTTGCGTGATTCATCAGTATAAACTTCAATGTCATCTGATGCAGTACTGTTGGCAGGAAACAGGCCTGCTACTCCGCTGGCCTTCAGCTGCTTACCCGCAATGACTTCATCGAGCAGTCTGTTGGCGTCATCAAAAAGTTTTCTGGCCTCGGTTCCGTATTTTTCATCTTCAAATATTGCCGGGTATTTTCCTTTCATTTCCCACGCCATGAAGAAAGGCGTCCAGTCTATATAACCGCGCAGCTCATTCAGGTCATAGTCGGAGAACGCAAAGACTCCTGTCTTCTTAGGTTTTTTCACACACGCAGCCGTCCAGTCTGTTTTCATACTGTTCCGGCGTGCTTGCTGAATAGAAATGTATGATTTTTCAGACGTTCTCTTCAGATGCTCCTCCCTGAGAGCGTTATATTCCTGCTTTATACCAGCAGCATATTCCCCTGAATCATCTTTTTTAAGCAGATTTGAGACCACCGGCACGCTGCGCGATGCATCGAGCACATGGATGACCGGGGCGCTGTAAACCGGATCGATCTTCACAGCGGTATGCATCTTCGAAGTAGTTGCACCGCCTATAAGCAGCGGAATCTTCAGTCCGGCGCGCTCCATTTCCTTTGCGACCGTTACCATTTCGTCCAGCGACGGGGTAATCAGTCCGCTCAGTCCCACAACATCCGCTTTTTCGGCGATTGCAGCTTCAATAATTTTTGCAGCTGGAATCATGACACCCAGATCTACTACTTCGTAGTTGTTGCAGCCCAGAACCACACCCACAATGTTCTTACCGATATCATGTACGTCACCTTTGACCGTAGCCATCACTACTTTTCCCGCATTAGAAGACACTGCCGTTCCGTTTTTGAGAGCTTCCTGCTTTTCGGCTTCAATAAACGGTATCAGGAATGCTACTGATTTTTTCATTACCCTTGCACTTTTCACGACCTGAGGCAGGAACATCTTTCCCGAGCCGAACAGATCGCCCACGGCATTCATACCGTTCATCAGTGCGATCTCAATTACTTTCAGAGGGCTGCCGTATTTTATGCGGGCTTCCTCTGTGTCTTCTTCTATGTGTGTGAGTATGCCCTTGATGAGTGAATATTTCAGGCGCTCATCGACATCGAGCTGTCTCCACTGTTCTGCTTTTTCAGTTGTTTTTTCTTTCTGATTTTTCAGTCCTTCGGCATACTCAACAAGGCGCTCGGTTGCATCTTTGCGCCGGTTGAATATCACGTCTTCTACCAGCTGAAGCAGTTCGTGCGGAATATCCTCGTATACTTCGAGCTGTCCGGCGTTTACAATTCCCATATCGAGTCCTGCCTTTACGGCGTGATACAGGAAAGCTGCATGCATCACTTCGCGCACACGGTCATTGCCCCTGAATGAAAATGAAAGATTGCTGATGCCGCCGCTTACTTTTGCATACGGCAGATTCTCCTTTATCCATTTCACTGTTTCGATGAAGTTCACCGCATAATTATTATGTTCCTCGATACCGGTTGCCACAGTCAGTATGTTAGGATCGAAAATGATATCCTGGGGCGGGAAGCCAACTTTTTCAGTAAGAATTTTGTATGCTCTGGCGCAGATTTCCTTTTTTCTCTCCAGTGTATCGGCCTGTCCTTTTTCATCGAATGCCATTACCACCACGGCTGCACCGTATGCAAGCACTTTGCGTGCATGGTCAGTGAATACATCTTCGCCTTCCTTAAGACTGATGGAATTTACGATGGCCTTTCCCTGCACGCATTTCAAACCTGCCTCTATCACGTTCCACTTGGAAGAATCTATCATAAAGGGAAGTTTGGCAATGTCGGGTTCTGAGGCCATGAGGTTCAGGAATCGCACCATTACTTTTTCTGAATCCAGCAATCCCTCATCCATATTTATATCCAGCACCTGTGCGCCGCCTTCAACCTGCTGGCGTGCTATTTCAAGGGCCTCTTCATACCCGCCTTCGCGTATCAGGCGTGCAAATTTCTTGGAACCGGCGACGTTGGTCCTTTCGCCTATATTGACAAAGTTACTGTCCGGCCTGAGTACAAGCGGTTCGAGTCCGCTGAGCTTGAGATATTTTGAATATCCATCCTCTTCGGTATTTTCCGGCGCGAGCTTTCTGGGCTCCAGATCCTTTACTGCACCACTGATAAACCTGATGTGATCGGGAGTTGTTCCGCAGCATCCGCCGACAATATTCAGCAGTCCGGCGTCGGCATATTCCTTCAGTACTTCCGCCATCTGAGCGGAAGTTTCATCATACCCGCCGAAAGCATTAGGCAGGCCCGCATTGGGATAGAGACTTATATAGCACTTTGCAATCCGGGACAGTTCCTCGACAAAGGGTCTCATCTGTTTTGAGCCCAGGGCGCAGTTGAGTCCTATGCTCAGCAGGTTGCTGCAGTGCGAGAGTGATATATAGAAAGCCTCAGTTGTCTGTCCTGACAGAGTTCTTCCGCTGGCGTCTGTTATAGTTCCGGATATCATAACAGGAATGTTTTTGCCGGAAGTATACTGTTCAATCGCAAAGATAGCAGCCTTTGCATTAAGCGTATCAAATATGGTTTCCACGAGCAGTATATCGGCCCCGCCGTCTATAAGCCCCTTTATCTGTTCGGTATAGGCACTTACCAGTTCGTCAAACGTAACAGCGCGGTAGCCCGGATCATTTACATCTGGTGAAAGTGAAGCGGTTTTATTTGTGGGTCCGATAGAACCTGCAACAAATCTGGGCTTCGAGGGATCCTTTGCTGTAAATTCATCCGCCGCCTCTCTTGCCAGCTGCGCTGCCTTCAGATTCATTTCATACACATACTCTTGGGTCTGATAGTCAGCCTGCGACACAGAGTTGGCGTTAAACGTATTGGTCTCAACAATATCAGCACCCGCCTCGAAATATTCGCAGTGTACTCCCTTTATTATATCGGGTCTGGTAAGAGTAAGCAGATCATTGTTACCCTTCAGATCGTGCGGATGTGAAGCGAATCTTTCACCCCGGTAATCCTCTTCCTGAAGTCTATGGCGCTGTATCATAGTACCCATTGCGCCGTCGAGTATCAGTATCCTTTTATTTAACAGGTCTTTCAGCAATTCATATTTATTCATTTTTCTCCCGTTCCAATGCCTGAAGGCTATCTACGGCCGTATTAACAGGGCCTTCTCATTAAAAAACAATTTTCTTTTAATAATATAAGTCTTATTTTTGTCCAAGGCTTAAGAGCCGATAATATAATTAAATTTGAAACAACTTGAAATTGTAAAATAGAGGAGCAGAAATGATTGTAGTAACAGGTGGAGCAGGATTTATAGGCAGCGCCGTTATATACCGGCTGAATCAGATGGGTGAAAACAATATAATGATAGTAGATTCACTTGGTACAGACGATAAATGGAAGAATCTGGTTGGTTTAAGCTTTAATGATATTTACCACAAGGACGAGTTCTACAAGAGAATCACGGAAGAAAACGTGCCCTTCGATGTGGAAGCTGTTATTCACCTCGGCGCATGCTCTTCCACCACCGAGAAGGACGCAGACTATCTGCTGCAGAACAACTTCAGATACACTCTCGAGCTGGCTAAATACTGCCTGCCCCGCAAAGCAAGGTTCATCTACGCTTCTTCAGCGGCTACTTACGGTGACGGCCTCCGCGGATATGACGATGACGAGACCATCCTTCCTGAACTGCGCCCGCTGAACATGTACGGCTATTCAAAACACATGTTCGACATATGGGCGAGCAAGAACGAAATTCTCGACAAGATTGTTGGCCTGAAATACTTCAACGTATACGGCCCGAACGAATACCACAAGGGCGATATGAGAAGCCTGGTGCACAAGGCTTACGGACAGATAAAGGAAACCGGAAAAATAAAACTGTTCAGGTCGCACAGACCGGAATACCAGGACGGTGAACAGCTGCGCGATTTTGTGTATGTGAAGGACGCTGTGGATATGACGCTTTACTTCCTCGAACACAAGAATCTCGGCGGCATTTACAACATTGGCACCGGAAAAGCCAGAAGCTGGAACGATCTGGCTGCCGCAATATTCGGCGCAATGAACAAACCGGTAAATATAGAATATATCGATATGCCCGCAGAAATCAGGAATAAGTACCAGTACTTCACTGAAGCAAAACTCGACAAGATAAGAAATGTAGGCTATACCAGCATGATCACTTCACTCGAGGATGGTGTATGTGATTATGTGAAAAACTTCCTGGCTCAGGACAAGTACCTGGCGGGATGAGTGCTCAGTTCTTAGTTCTCAGTTCTTAGTTCTCAGTTAATGATGTTTCAGATTTTTAGACATGAGAAATTATTTTTTGGTGTTATTTTAATATGAAATTAGCAACGCTGTGTTATATACGAAATAATGATCACACGCTGATGCTGCACCGCGTAAAGAAAGAAAACGACATGCATCAGGGTAAGTGGAACGGACTTGGCGGAAAACTCGAAGCGGGTGAATCACCCGAGGAATGCGTAATACGCGAAGTAAAAGAAGAAGCCGGCCTGGAGATAGTGTCACCCCAAATGCACGGATTCATTACTTTCCCTGAATTCGACGGCAATGACGACTGGTATGTGTTTGTTTTTTCGGCCGACAGGTTTTCAGGCAGCCTGATAGATTCGAATGAGGGCATACTGAAATGGATACCCGATGATGAGCTGCTGAATCTGAATCTGTGGGAAGGCGACAGAGTATTTTTGAAATGGCTGCTGGAGGACAAGTTCTTCAGCGCCAAGTTCAATTACGACTCTGGCAGGCTGATAGATTATGATGTATCATTCTATTCGTTTCCGGGATAGCGGCCTCCTCAGAAAAGACCAATTATATGAACAAATGCCGCCTGTGCATGGGCGGCATTTACAGCTAATATTACAGCTCAATTCGCCGGTCAAGAAAGCCGCTTATCACATCGTTTACAAATTCCGGATTTTCCAGCGGTGACATGTGTGCCGCACGCGGAGCCACTGCCAGCTCTGCTTCAGGTATCTTTTCACACATTCCGCGCATCAGCAGCGGGGGAGTCAGCTTATCATAGGAACCGCTTATCAGCAGTGTTGGTATTTTTATTTCGGGCAAAAACCCCGTAGTATCCGTCCTGCCCATCATCGCCAGTATGCACGCTTTTACACCGGCCGCATCCGATGACTGCGCTTTTCTGAGAACATCCTCATACATATCGCGGTTATTCTCCATAGTCTCTCCCGCAAATGTTGCAGAAACGGCTTCAGCGACATATTTCTCCAATCCGTCCCTGTTTATAGCGTTGATTGCAGCTGCCCTTTTCAGACGGCCGGCATTATCGTCATCTGCGGACTTTGTATCACAGAGTATAACTCCCGAAAACTTATCCTGTGCTTTCTCGATCGCTCTGAGACATATATATCCGCCCATAGAGAGTCCGCAAATCACCGGCTTGCGTATTTCAAGATTTTCCGTAAGGCTAATAAGGTCGTCGACCAGGTCCTCGAGAGTATACTGCACATCCGGGACCACATTTTTTCCAAGTCCCCGTATATCATAAGTGATGCAGTAATATTTATACTTAAGAAATTCCACCTGCCTGTCCCACATGGTATGGTCGTAGGGAAACCCGTGCAGAAATATAACCGGGAGGTTATTTTTGTCGCCGCTGGTATAAACATGTTCAGGTATATTCAATGTTTGCTCCATGTTAATAGTTACATTATAAAATGTAGGATTCAATCATAACAGTTACAAATCTATTTTACCGGGGCAAATCGTTTTGCCCATGGAATTCCGGTAATGACCGAATAGATGCTGCCGTTCCACCTGTAGAGCGATGCATTTACCGGCAGTTCATCTTTAGTCCTGGTTTTTTTATTTTTTACCAGTCCTGTATTTGTAATGAGTATAGATATATTGTTCATTTCCTTTTTTTCATAGAACAGTTCCGGGAATGTTTTCGAGTCATCCTCAAACAACATTGACACCCGGCTGCCGTCGAACCCGTATACTCTTACCTTGTATTCGCGGCTGTCGTCCCAGACGGTCAGCAGGTTTCTGGCATCGTCGTTTATAGGGAAGATAGCGATCGGATATTCGCGGCCTTTCTGCACGAAGAGCAGGCTGGAGTTGCTGACCGAATCGCTGTAAAACGCCACGCTCTGCAGCTTGTATCCGGCACTGTCTGTTTCCACCGCTGCGCACTGTACGGTAATTCTGCCTTTCTCCCACGGCACGAGCATTCTTATCCGCCCGGGGATATCAGGTTTCAGCGCATTTACAGATGCGCCCTGCTTTACAGTATTGGCAGGTCCCGTGCAGCCGCCTATATAAAGGGCCAGAGCTGCTACTATTAAACTGATTTTTTTCATGCGATCCCGTCTTTATTTTTTTATTTTCAATAATTCGTTCAATTACCACCTTACACAATTGAGGAAATGTTCCATAGGTAAAATTTCCATTCAGAATTAAAAATTCAGAATTTAAGTTGGTTCACCGGCAATTACTTGTCTCATTTCCACCTTTAAATGTAACATAATCCCGACTTTTTTACACAGAAATATGCATCCGTACGGAGGCGCGCCTCATCACGTTTGATTATTTTGAAAAGTATTATATTTTTGTAGTGCTCTTATCATTTCAACCATCCAATCGATTTTTAACGGAGTAATTATGAGGTTTTTGTATTTATCCATTGTGTTATCCGTTTTATTGTCTACAGTTAACATCAGCGCGCAGACTTTTAAGAATAATATGATGCCGGTCCCGCGCGAGATCTCTGCAAAAGAAGGCAAATTCCGTGTAATGAAATCATTTTCCCTGTCAATAAAGGGTGATCCGGACGCCAGGCTCTACGGTGCCGCTACACGCATGCTGCGCAGACTCTCCGGACGCACAGGACTTTTCTTTGTGCAGGATTATATTACAGGCACAAGCAATACAGATACTACCAGTCTGATAATCATCTGCAAAAGAAAAGGACAGGTCAAACTGGGCGAGGATGAATCTTACAGCCTCGAAGTTAGTCCTGCCAAAATACTTGTCAATGCCGAAACGGACCTGGGTGCAATGAAGGCACTCGAAACAGTGCTTCAGCTTCTGGACTCGGACAGCGAGGGTTATTTCATCCCTGCAGTATCCATAAAAGATTATCCGCGTTTCAAGTGGCGCGGACTTATGATGGATGTATCGCGCCATTTTATGCCCCTCGAAGTAATATACCGCAATCTGGACGCCATGGCGGCAGTAAAGCTGAATGTATTTCACTGGCATTTAAGCGACGATCAGGGATTCAGGGTTGAATGCAAATCGCTGCCCCTGCTGCACCAGAAGGCCTCTGACGGACTTTATTATACGCAGGAACAGGTAAAGCAGGTGATAGCATATGCCCACGACAGGGGAATAAGGGTAGTACCCGAATTTGACGTACCTGGTCATTCCACCAGCTGGCTTACAGCATATCCTGAACTGGCAAGCGCACCCGGTCCCTACACCATCGAACGCAACTGGGGCGTATTTGATCCGACTTTCAATCCGACTATTGAAAAGACATACGAGTTCTTCGACAAATTCCTGAAGGAAATGACTGCATTGTTCGATGACGAATATTTCCACATCGGCGGAGATGAAAACAACGGCAAGCAGTGGAGCTCCAATGAGCAGATAAAATCATTCATGAAAAAGAACAATATTGCCGACAACCATGCTCTTCAGGCATATTTCAACAACCGTCTTCTGAAGCTCCTTACAAAGTACAACAAGAAGATGATCGGATGGGATGAGATACTGCATCCTGATATGCCTAAGACCATTGTAATACAGTCATGGAGAGGTCCAAAAGGTCTGAACGAAGCCGCTCAGAAAGGATACCAGGCATTACTGTCAAATGGATATTATATCGATCTGATTCAGCCTACTGATTTCCACTACCTGAACGACCCGCTTCCTGCAGACAATCCGCTTACACCGGAGCAGCAGAAATTTATACTCGGCGGCGAGGCCACACAGTGGGCCGAGCTGGTGACCCCTGAAAATGTCGATTCGAGGATATGGCCCCGCATGGCTGCTATTGCCGAAAGGTTCTGGTCCGATCAGTCAGTAAGGGATATTCCCGATATGTACAGACGCATGGATATAATCAGTCTTCAGCTGGAAGAACTGGGTATAATGCATATAAAAAACCAGGAAATGATGTTAAGAAGGCTGGTGAAGGGCGAAAATACCGCAGCATTAAAAACGCTGGTCGATGTGCTCGAGCCGGTGAAGCTTTACAGCCGTCACAGCCAGGGCGTGAAATACAGACAGCATTCACCATATACGAGGGTTGTAGACGCCGCGCTTCCTGATCAGAAAACCTCGCGCAAGTTCAACAATCTGGCCAATGGTTCGAAGAACAGCCGCGACATGGAAGAGATGAGGATCATGCTGCTTACATGGAAAGAAAACCATACAAAACTGAAACCCGTAATTGCAGCTTCTCCGGTACTGAAGGAAATTGAAACCATATCTGAAGACCTGGCCGCAGTTTCTGATATCGGACTTCAGGCACTTGAAATGATATCTCAGAACAAAAAAGCTGACAGCAAGTGGGTTGACGAGAGTCTGGAAATGATCAAAAAGGCAAAAACCCCGAGAGGCCAGACGGAACTTATGATAACCAGCGGCATAGAAAACCTGGTAAAAGCAGTTCAGCCGTAATCGGTTTGCAATCAGAGGCCTGGTTCCTGAAATCAGGCCTCTGTAATTGTGAATTTCCCTTATTTCCCTTTCGCAAAAACATTTCAGATTAAATTCAGGCAAATGCCGTGCACCCATAATAATTACCATAAAGTAATTGACACTTTATCCGATAATAGGCCATGAGTTAATTATTCGGGGCGCGTCGCTGCGTATACAGATATATTCCATAGCGGAACGCATCTGTAAGACGCCCCCGGATTTGTTTTATGAATAGTCGTGATGTCAAACATTTAAGATTTTTATTATGACTGCAGGAATATTTTTAAATTTGAATTATACAGCTGTTATTCTGGCTGGTTTTGTCTACTTTCTTCTGAGTCTTCTCTGGTACACACCGAAAAATTTCAGGCGCATCTGGATCCGGTTCAATTTCATGAACCCGGACAATCCTGCAGCGACAAACAAGATCATTTCCATGGCACTGTTATCAACCGTACTGGCTTCCCTAATACTGGCTTTCTTTATAAAAGCAACAGGTGCTCAGACTGCCGTTGCAGGTATGGGCATAGGAACACTGGCAGGACTAGCTGTAATGGCTTCCACGACAGGAATGTCATTTATGATCGTAGGCCGCGAACTGAAGTTCTGCCTGGCCGATACCGGATACCACCTGACCGGCTTCATGCTCATGGGCATGATACTGTCGATGTGGGTATAAAACAATTATTCTCCCCCGGCACCAACGGGGCCGTCACAGCGGCCCCGTAATTATCCGCTATTTCCTGCATTCAAAACCTTCTCCCTTTATGATGATTAAACGTATCAAATTCACCGGTGACTATTGGTTCAAAATTTCTTTTTTTAAGACTCGGGAATTTGTGTAACTTTAACCGTTAAATAATTCATTGTCGTAAGACGCCAAAATTTTATTTTAATGCACGGAGGATCTTTTATGGATACCGGCGTAATCGAAATTTTCCTGAAGGAAATTGAACTATTTAAGGACCTGAATGACGAGGAAAGGTCCATCATCGCGTCCAGTGTCGAGGTGAAATCTTACAAAGCAAATACACTGGTTTTTACTGAAAACAATCCGCGTAAGTCTCTTTTCATTATATTCGACGGAGAGGTCGAACTGTTCAAAAAAACGCCTTTCGGCGAAGAGAAACGGCTTTCTCTTTTCAGCAAGTACGATTTTCTGGGTGAAGGTGCGCTCATGGACGACTCGCCCCACAGCACATCTGCAAGGGCACTGTTGAATTCCACACTGCTTACCATAAGCCGCTCCAAATTCCTGGAGCTGTTTAAAGACCACGCTGAAGCCGCCGTTAAAATACTCTCACGCGTGGCAAAAGTCATTTCAAGACGCATGCGCCAGACCAACAGCAGAATTGTAAATGTATCGGCTCAGTACGAGTCGGGCCGCACACGCCATGAACACGACCTCTTGGGTGACAGGGAAGTGCCTCACGAATACCTCTATGGTGTACAGACACTCAGGGCCATGGAAAACTTCAACATATCCGGCGTTACACTCGCAGCTTATCCGGCAATTATAGATGCTATGGCTATGGTGAAAATCGCCGCAGCCAAGGCCAACTATGACCTGGGACTGCTCTCCAAACCAATTGCAGATGCAATTGTGCAGGCGGGAACCGAGATACTGAACGGTAAGCACTATAACCATTTCGTGGTCGATATGATACAGGGCGGTGCAGGTACTTCAACGAACATGAACGCAAACGAGGTGATAGCTAACCGCGCAATAGAAATACTCGGATACCAGCGCGGTGAATACAGGTACTGTCACCCCAACAATCATGTCAACCTGTCACAGTCGACAAACGATGCATATCCGACGGGTGTGAAGATTGCCATCATCAACAGCAATAAAAAACTCATCGATGTACTGCAGGACCTTATCGAGGCTTTCAGGACAAAGGCAGTGGAATTTTCTCATATCATAAAAATGGGCCGCACACAGCTCCAGGATGCAGTACCTATGACACTGGGACAGTCGTTTGAAGCCTATGCGGTCACACTCAGCGAGGAGATTGAACGGCTCAGCCAGAATGCAAGACTGTTCCTCGAAGTAAATATGGGCGGCACGGCAATAGGCACGGGCATAAACGCCGATCCCGACTACAGCTCAAAGGTAATCACACACCTGAGAGAGATCACGGGACTCGATGTAGTACTGGCGGCCAACCTGGTGGAGGCCACACAGGATACGGGTGCTTTCGTGATGTATTCCTCGGCGCTCAAGCGTCTCGCAGTGAAACTCTCCAAGATCTCGAACGATCTGCGGCTGCTCTCATCGGGGCCCCGAACTGGCTTAAACGAGATCAACCTGCCGCCTATGCAGCCAGGTTCATCCATAATGCCCGGCAAGGTAAATCCTGTCATCCCGGAAGTGGTCAACCAGATTGCATTCAAGGTAATCGGCAACGATCTTACAGTCACTCTTGCAGCTGAAGCCGGACAGCTCGAACTGAACGTAATGGAACCGGTAATTGCACAGAGCATTTTCGAATCCATTGAAATGCTGAAGAACGGTATGGCTACACTTAAATACCGCTGCGTCGAGGGCATTACTGCAAACGAGGAAAGGTGCAGGCAGCTCGTTCAGAACAGCATAGGACTTGTAACCGCCCTGAACCCGGTACTTGGTTACGAAACATGTACTATGCTCGCCAAAGAGGCACTCGAGAAAAACCGCGGTGTATATGAACTGGTGCTCGAGAAGAACCTTCTTTCAAAGGAAGAACTGGACGAACTCCTGGCTCCCGAAAGAATGCTCGCTCCGCACAAGCTGAAATAATTCTCCTTTTTTGCTATGCCCGGCCGGTCCCTCTGTGCGGGGCATAGCAGTATAATATTAACCTGGTATCGCATCATGAAATACCTTACACTTGTCCCCGCCATAACAATATCCATCCTGTTTACTGCCTGTGTTTATTCACAGACAAAACAGAATACCCGGCTGCCCGGGTTTTCTGCCAGCCCCCAATTTGCAGAGCAGGAAATGACACTAAATTTTCAGCCGGGGGTCCGCGCCGTTATAAATGCACCCGCTGCAGATGCATTTGACCCGCAGAAACCGGTTAAACTACTGCTGTTCGGTATACCCAATACCAATACCATTGAACTTACCATGGGCAAAAAACTGCATACGGGTGATAACAAGCGGTATGACATTCAGCACATTGCTGCACAGACAAGATTCTTGCGGAATATGATGACTGACTGCAATATAGTCATTGCATATCTTAAGACAGAACAAAAAAGCTGGCCGGCGTGGAGAAGAGCAAACCCGGACAATGCAATACTAATACACCGCATAGTCGATTCACTTAGGAATTTATTCAGCAGCTATAAAACAACCGTTACTCTTACCGGCCACAGCGGAGGCGGAAGCTTTACATTCGGATATATCAATGGCTGCAGTGCAATTCCCGATTACGTAGAACGGATTGCATTTATGGACAGCAATTACGGATATGAGGAAGAACTGCACGGGAAGAAAATCGCTGCATGGCTCGCGTCATCACCCGAGCATTTTCTCAGCAATATCGCGTATAATGACAGCGTGGCGCTGAATAATGGAAAGCCGGATGTAGGTCCGACCGAAGGCACCTGGTACCGCAGCAGGCTGATGTTCAGGTATCTGAAGGATCACTTTCTCTTCAGTGTTTCCGAAGACACGGCGTTTGTGAAATACACTGCACACAACAAACAAATTACTATGGTACTCAGGCAGAACCCGGAGCGCAGAATTCTCCATACAGTCATGGTAGAGCTCAACGGTTTCATACACAGTATTGCCTCCGGTACACAATATGAGAATCAGAATTATATTTACTACGGACCGCGAGCCTATTCTGACTTCATATACGATGATGCCCCGATGGCGGAAACGGGTACCCGGTGAGTATTAAGAGACACTGCTGCAAATGGAACATTACGGATACCCATATTGTATACCGGCGAATGTCAGCGTACGGTAAAAGCCCGAATCAAACCGGTAGAAACTTATCATTTGATATTAAACGAAGTAAAGTTTATTTTTAATGCTCGTAAAATTTTAAAAAACCAGGAGAATCATGAAATTCTATCTTTTAATCGGAATCATATTTGCCAGCTTCTCTATCAGTTCGTGCCAGAGCGAAGTAAAGAAAAGCGATATCAAAACCTCCAAGGACAGCGTCAGCTATGCCATCGGTATCAATATTGGCAAGGGCATGAAGAAAGATAATATCGACATAAATCCCGCCATAATGCTGCAGGGAATCAAAGATGCGCTTGCAAAGGACAGTTCTTATATACTCAGCGATGCAGATATGCAGAAAACACTCATGGCATTCCAGCAGCAGATGATGAAGAAACAATATGACAAAATGCAGGCCGATTTCGAAAAGAATAAAAAAGAAGGCGAAGCTTTCCTCGCCAACAACGCAAAACAGGCAGGTGTTGTAGTTCTGCCGAGCGGGCTTCAGTATAAAGTTATAAAATCGGGTAACGGTCCTTCCCCCAAAGAAACAGATAAGGTAAAGGCACATTACCGCGGTACACTGATCAACGGAACAGAATTCGACAACTCATACAAGAGAGGCGAACCAGTAGAATTCGAAGTCAAGGGTGTTATTGCAGGCTGGACAGAAGCACTGCAGAAAATGAAAGTCGGCGACAAGTGGATGCTCTACATACCCACTCAGCTTGCATACGGCGAGCAGGGCGGCGGTCAGGTTATTCCTCCGGGAGCTGCACTGGTTTTCGAAGTAGAGCTTCTTTCAATTGAGAAATAGTTATCACACAAAAAACTCCGCTTTAAGCGGAGTTTTTTTATTCTTCAGTTTTTATCCTTCTGTTCCTATTCTTCAAACAGTTTCCTCAGTTCAGACCGGTCACATGTAATGCCCAGCGCGAGCATGAGTTTTATGCGCGCTTTCTGCCCGTTCAGATAATCTGCAAACATTACACCCAACGAATGCAGCCATTTCCCGGCACCCGGATAGGAATATATATCCAGAGTTTCGCCCGCCGGGCAGCGCGATACCAGTACTACCGGGATTCCTTTTTCAGTAACGTATTTTATGCCCTCGAATGCCGGGGGCGGCACGTTCCCGACGCCCATAGCCTCCACTACAATTCCTTCGGCTCCGCTGTCGGCAGAAAACCTGAAGAACTTGTCATCCATTCCCGCATATACCTTTATCAGGTCAACTTTTGTATTTATGCATTCGGCCCTCAGCGTTTCGAGTTTTCTTGGCAGACGGTTGAAGATGACACGACCCTTATCTACAAATCCCAGCGCACCGAAGTCGAGGCTGTGAAATGTTTCAACGTTATCCGTATGTGTTTTGGTCACTTCGCTTGCCGCATTTATCTCGCCGTTAAGGCAGACAAGCACGCCCATATCCCGGCTGTTGGGATTAAGACAGATGCAGATGGCATCGCGCAGGTTGCGCGGCCCGTCCCAGTCGGGTTCTGAGCTGTTCTTCATAGATCCTATAAGGACCACCGGTACCGGAGTGCTGACCGTAAGGTCCAGCAGATATGCGGTTTCCTCGAGAGTATCGGTACCGTGAGTGATGATAATACCGTCGTACAGGTCCTTTTCCAGAAACCCGTTGACCTTTTTGGAAAGATCCAGCATCATTTCGGGTGTCATATGAGGACCCGGGTACATACCGAAGTCATATATATCTATGTCTGCCAGTGTTCTTATATCCGGTATCATATCCAGCAGGTCGCTGCCGGAGAAGTGCGGCACTGCACCGCCGGTAGCCGTATCAATCTTCATCGAAAATGTACCGCCGGTAAATACTATCAGTAGTTTCTTCATAACAAACTCCTTTAATAATTCCGAGTTTTTACTTCTGTCCCGCCTTGGCGGGGATCCCGCCGGAGGCGGGAAATCTTGAATTACGGCGTGTCCATAAGTCCTGATATCTTTCAATACACACCTTCAGTTCAGAACTATTCACATTTTATACTTAAATCACAAATCCCTTCTGCCGCTAATAATTCAGAATTCATAATTCATAATTTTTCAAAATTTCCGCCAGCCTGCCTGCCAGATGTCTGCGGTCGTATTTTTTTACCTCGGCTGTGTCGCATGTAAACTCCCCGGATCTGTCAAAGAATTCCGACGGATCCTCGCTATACCGGAACAGCATACCTGCACGTGTGCGTTCAAGGAACCCCGAGACCTCTTCATTGTCATCGCCGAAGGCAAGTATGGGCCTTCCGGAGCGCATATATTCGAACAGTTTTCCAGGGACGTGCCGCTTTTCAGTAGCACAGACCAGCAGGAATGATGCGCTGCATATTTCGCGTACCATCTGGTCATAGGGAAGAAATCCCGTATATTCAGTGTGCGGATCGAGTCCCGCGGCAGTAACTGCCTGTTTTATGCCGGGACTGACGCTGCCGGTGAACTTCAGCCTTATTTTTCTGCCTCGGTCGATCTGCCGTTTTATCGCGCTCCACAGCAGCGGCGGATTCTGATAATCAAATATATTGCCCGCGTGCAGAAATATTTCAACAGAAGATGCAGTGGTTTCTGCAGGGGATTCAATCCCGATGAAACTTTCCTCGTTGTAGCCCCAGTACAGTACACTGGATTTTTTATCGAGCCATGGATAGCGCTGCACAAAATCCGCCCGTGTACTTTCAGTTACGAACACGGCATGAGATGCATCCTTCATTACCAGCCGTTCCAGATGCCTGTCCAGCTTCACTACCGGCAGGCTTCTTCTGAAGTCTTTGTAATACACGATATCCACCCATGGGTCTATCAGCACCGGAAAGAATGGAACATTGAACTGCTTCGCCAGTTTTCTGCCTATCAGGTGAGTGCTGTGCGGAGGACCGATAGTAACGATGGCGTCGAATTTCTCTTCGGAAAGCAGTCTTCTGCCCTCCTTCACACCATACGGATACCAGCCGGCGCGGGCGTCCGGTACGAACAGGTTCATTCTGATCCACACGGCAAGCCGGTGCCTGAAGGCCTTGTTCTCTTTCGATATCATCTCGGACGAAACCAGCGGTGCATCGGCAGACTTGCCGGTAAATTTCCTGTAGAATACAAACGGATCAAAATAATCCGTCCTGCTTACCTTCACCGACTCCGGCACATTGTGCGCAAGACTGTCGTCGCGGGATGAAATAGTATCCTCATTTACCGTCAGAACAGACGGCTGCCAGCCGAACGATGGCAGGTGTCTGATGATATACAACGGCCAGTGCAGCGTAGCCTTGCCGGAAGGCACCCAGTAAAAGGATATGAACAGGACTTTATGCATCTGTGGATTGAATTTTGCGTTTGTGAGAATTCGTAAGTTTCATATACTGCAGCTGCTTATACTTTAATCGCTGAAGTAACTTTATAAACTCAATAACTTTTTATATATTTACAAAATGTTTTAATGGGAAAATATAAAATTTTTAAGAGAGAATAACTATCAGAAAAAAAATTATCATCATAGGTCCGGCTTACCCGTACAGAGGCGGAAATTCATTGTTCGTTTCCCATCTCTACGAATCACTTTCCGGAAATTTTGATGTAAAAGTTTACAACTACAAACTGCTGTATCCTTCTATACTCTTTCCCGGCAAGACCCAGTATGACACCAGCAAATCGCTGGTAAAAAAAATACCGAACCAGAGACTGGTAAATTCCATATCACCGCTGAACTGGATCAGTGTTGCCGGCATGATAAAGAAAGAAAATGCAGACCTGGTTGTATTCGACTGGTGGCATCCGTTCTTTGCACCGTGCTTCTTTGCGATCTCTTCTCTGCTGAAAAAGAAGTACAGGAATAAAATACTTTTTATTACTGAAAATGTTATCTCTCACGAAGGAAACCTGCCGGATAAAATACTGACCAGACTCGGACTTTTCAATGCCGACAAATTTCTGGTGCTTTCTCAGGATGTGTTCAATACGATCAGAGAATACTCCGGCAAAAAAAACGTATACCGCTCCGAGCTGCCGGTGTACGACTGGTACAAGGAAAGAGAGGATTTTGACCGTGACCGGGAACGCGAACGTCTGGGATACAAAAAAGACGATCTGCTGCTGCTGTTCTTCGGATATATAAGAAAATACAAGGGACTGGATATACTGTTTGAAGCAGTTGCACAGCTGAAAGATCAGTACCCGTCACTCAGACTGCTGGTAGTGGGTGAATTTTACGAAGATTATAATTTTTACGCCAAAAAAATTGAAACCCTGGGGCTTGCTTCTGTTGTACAAGTAATTGACAGTTATGTACCCAATGAGGATGTGCACAGGTATTATCAGCCGGCAGACCTGGTGGTTCTGCCCTACAGAAGCGCCACTCAGAGCGGCATTCTGAACATTGCCTACGGGTTCAGCAAACCCGTACTGGTAACAAACGTTGGCGGACTTACCGAATCAGTGGAAGACGGCAGCACGGGTATAATCGTCGAGCCGAATTCACCGGAGCAGATAATAAATGGTATAAAGCGGTACATTGAACTGAAGGATACTACACCATTTCAGGATAATATCAGAAACAAGGTCAATGAAAACAGTTTCGGAAAACTGCCTGCACTGTTTGACCGGATATTAAATGATGATACAGACGCTGAACGGTAGGCTCGGTGATCTGGATACAATACGATTTGAAAGTAATATGATATTAAAAACCGACTGCATAAAATTTCCCGGCGACCGGCCATGTATTCCCAATAAAACACGGGGAATAATGTGCGACAACTGCAACGAGTATGAACCGGCCGGCTTTAAGATACTGATAATCAAACTGGACGCGCCGGGCGATGTACTCAGAACCACATCCATACTGCCGTCGCTAAAAGAAAAATATCCGTCTTCGCATATCAGCTGGCTTACCCGCGCGGGCGCCAGGGACCTGTTCAGGAACAATCCCTATATAAATTACCTTATGACATACGAAGACCCGGCAACGCTGGCACGCCTGCATACCGAACACTTTAGCCTGCTGATCCATCCGGACGCTTCTCCAGTAAGCGCTGCTTTTGCCGCAGTCGTAAACGCTGATGAAAAAAGGGGCTTTACACTCAACAGTCTCGGCAGAGTAGTACCGTTCACCCCTGAAGCTGAAGAATGGCTTCAGATGGGTGCTTTCGATCAGCTCAAGAAAAAGAATACAAAATCGTACCAGCAGATACTGCACGAGATCGCGGGACTTGAATATAAGAATTCGCCCATACTCCTGTTCCTCGACGATAATGAGAAAAAGTTCAGGGACAGCTTTTACGAGAAACACCAGCTCGGACGATTTAAGAAAATTATAGGACTTAATACCGGAGCCAGCAGAAGATGGCAGCTGAAGAAGTGGCGGCTCGACGGATTTATTGAACTGATAGACCGGCTGCTTCAGGACAGTGATACCGGGATACTCCTTTACGGAGGGCCGGAAGAAGAAGAGAGAAACAGAATTATACGGGAGAAATTCCCGTGCGTGATTGATACCGGCGCCGGCAATACGCTGAGAGAATTTTTTGCACTGCTGGATCTTTCAGATATAATAGTAACGGGCGATACCATGGCGCTGCATGCTGCCACAGCACTAAAGAAAAAAATAGTCTGTACGTTCGGACCTACGTCGCAGAACGAAATAGAGGATTACGGTCAGATAAGAAAAGTCGCTCCGGATATGGAATGCCTGGTCTGCTATAAACCTGAATGCGATTTTGTGCCCAACTGTATGGACCTTATCAGTGTAGATATGGTGTACAGTGCAATTATGAATTTTGAATTATAAATTCATAATTAAGACAGGTCTTATTTGCAGATAATTTGATATAATCGCCTGCTGTATATCAGATGGGGTGAGTTTATATTGATATATCTCATAAATTCATAATTCGAAATTCATAACTCAAAATTAAAACAAATGTATTACGATCCGGTAAAAAACACATTTGCTTCGGCAATAAAAAAGTTTCCAGTCCTGAGAGTCGGGTTTTACAAATTACTCGACATTATATTCCTGAGGTCGTGGTACGTTAGACGCGAACTTAAAAAAATCCGGAAGCTATTCGGCAGCAGGGATATCTCCGTTTACGATGCAGGAACTGGATACGGACAGTATTCCTATTTCATGGCCAGAAAACTGAATCCCAAAAGCATCTATGCAGTCGATATAAAGGAAGACTGGATAAATGACGCACGCACTTTCTTCGGTTCCCGCGGATTCGGCAATGTCAGCTTCGGTGTCGAGGACCTGACACAGATTACTCACGAAAACAAATTCGATCTGATAGTATGCGTCGATGTGATGGAACATATACCCGATGACGTGCGTGTATTCAGCAACTATTTCAGGGCTCTGAAAAAGGGCGGATACCTGCTCATAAATACTCCATCCATCTTCGGCGGCAGCGACGTTCACGGTGACGAGGATGAGAGTTTCATCGGAGAACATGCACGCGACGGTTATTCCTATGAAGATCTCCGGGACAAACTTGAGCCCCTGGGCTTCAGCGTGTCTTCATACAGATACACCTACGGAACCTGGGGTGATATGAGCTGGCGCTTTGTTATCAAGTATCCTATGCAGATGCTGAATATATCAAAAGCATTCTTTATTCTGCTGCCATTCTATTACCTGGTAACTTTCCCGTTCTCACTGATAATGATGTATATTGATTACATCAGCAGCAACAAACAGGGTTCCGGAATTAATTTCATTGCACAAAAACCTTAATAATTCTGAATTATGAATTTTGAATTATGAATTTGCTGAATTCAGAATTCATGATTGAGAATTCATAATTATTTTAGCTTGGAGTAACAAAAAAATGGCAAAGACCAGAACAGCCAAAAAAAACGAACCGGCCCTTAACAAGTTCAGCCTCGATAAAATCATACCCGGCAAATACCAGACCCTGGCACTGCTGGCACTGATATTTGTCCTCTTCCTGATCTATTTTTCTCCCATGTATTTTGGCGGCAAGACATTCCAGTCGGGTGATATAGTCACCAGCAAAAGCATGACCAATTACATCGAGAAGGAAAGAGACGGCTATACTCTTTGGAACCCTTATATATTCTGCGGCATGCCGGCCTATGCGCTGGGTGTGGATTTCAAGTGGTTCAACCTGATTTATGTAGGGTTTACCGCCGTCAGAAAAGTTTTCTCGGCACCTTTCGGTGTTGAGTATGCGACGTGGACATTCTACCTGCTGCTCATGGCCTTTACCAGCTACTTCCTCGTACAATACAAGACGAAAAATAAAATGGCAAGCCTCTTCACGGCGCTTGTAACGGCGTTTAGTACGGGGCTGATAGTCTTTCTGTTCATCGGGCACGTCACGAAACTGACCGCGCTATGCATGTATCCCCTGATATTCCTGATGCTGCTGAAATTCCAGGAACGAATAAAGCTGCTTGACATAGCGATACTGACCATAGCACTTCAGATATTCGTGCAAGGCTGGCACGTACAGATCATATTCTATACATTCTTTGCCGTTGGAATATATTTCCTGTATTATTTTGTGCATTCCCTGATCAGCAAGGATACACGCCTTACCAAACAGCTGATGAAATCTGCGGCCATATTCGTCGGAGCCGCAGGCATTGCAATACTGATACAGGCGGATAATCTTACTCAGATATATGCTTACAACCCGTATTCCACAAGAGGTACACAGAGCATAGTTGAAAAGGAAACTGCACCGCAGGGCAAGAGTGAATCCATGTTTTACGAATATGCAACGCGCTGGTCATTCTCACCGGGCGAAGTTGCAACCTTTATAGTGCCCTCATACTTCGGATTCGGAAACTCGACGTACAAAGGACCGCTTACCAATGAACAGGAAATGCGCGTCAATACTTATTTCGGACAAATGGATTTTGTCGATGTTGCCATGTATATGGGTGTCGTGGTATTCTTCCTTGCTCTGTTTACAATGATAACACAGTGGAAGGATCCTTTCGTGCGCTTCCTGACTATATTATCGGCTATAGCACTGCTGATATCCTTCGGCAGCACTTTCCCGGTTGCATACGATCTGATGTATAATTACTTCCCGTTCTTCAGCAAGTTCCGCGTACCATCGATGATGCTCGTACTGGTGCAGATGAGCTTCCCGGTACTTGCAGGACTTGGAATAGTCAGGATCATATCACTCAGGGAGCAGAGCAGCAGGCTCGCAGTTTCAATAATCAAATACGCTGCTTTCGGATTCAGCGCACTCTTCCTTTTGTCAGTAGTACTGAACTCATCGCTCGCTGAATGGTTCAGCACACGCATGGTCGAGGCAGCCCGCTCTTCACAGCAGGCGGATTATTTCAAGCAATTATCAGAATATGCCGCTGATATGTTTATGAGTGACCTTTATCTGGCACTCGCTCTAACTGCCGCAACGTTCTGGCTGGCACTTGCCTACATCAACTCCAAACTCAGCAGGGATATACTTGCAGGTGCCTTCATAGTAATCGCACTGTTTGACCTCTGGAGAGTTGATAATCGCGGAGCGGAATATACAGAAAACCAGAATGTGGACTATATGTTCAATACTCCCGAATATGTAACCGCCATCAAAAACCAGAATGATAAGTCACCATTCAGGATCATCAACCTCAAACAGGATGGATCCATCGGATCGATCGGCCAGAATTCAAACTATCACGCATTTTTCCTGCTCGAAGATCTTTACGGATACTCGGGCATAAAACCCAGAGCTTATCAGGACATACTCGATGTAGTTGGTACCCCGGCAAACCCCACACTGTGGAGAATGCTCAATGTGAAATATGTTGTCACCGATAAACCTGTCGCATTCCCCGGATTTAAGGAAGTTGCAGTCACTCAGCAGGGTGCTGTATACGAATATACACCGGCACTTCCACGGGCCTATTTTGTGGACAGTGTGATGAACCTGAAATCAATCGCCGGACTGAATATGATCAAGAACAACCTGTTCGATCCTAAACAGAAAGCATTTGTTGAAGGATCAGAACAGCTGAAAGTTGACAAGCCGGATACCACCGCGAGCGTAAAGATTGAAGGCTATCAGGACGAACACATTACGCTTCAGGCAAAAGCCACGGGCAATAACTTCCTGTTCCTCGGTGACACCTATTATCCCAACGGCTGGAAGGCAATGGTGGATGGAAAGGAGACAAAAATTTACAAAGCTAACCATAACTTCAGGGGAATTATAGTTCCGGCAGGTGTGCACAAAGTTGAATTTGTTTATGCTCCCGAGAGCTTCTTTATCAGTCAGAAACTCGCTCTTATACTGAGCTCTCTCGTCCTGCTGGCACTTGCTTACGGCATATTCCTCGAAGTCAAAACAAAAAGAGTGAAGGCATAACAAATGTATAATTTTGCACTGACCGGCGCGGCCGGTTATATAGCCCCGCGCCACCTTACGGCAATAAAAGACACCGGCAACCGGCTGCTGGCTGCGGTCGATCCGCACGATTCAGTCGGCATACTCGACCGGTTTTTCCCGCAGACCAGCTTTTTTACAGAATATGAACGCTTCGACCGTCACCTCGAAAAACTGCGCCGTGCCGGAGAGGACCAGAGAGTGCACTATGTCTCCATCTGTTCACCGAATTTCCTGCACGATGCCCATATCAGAACCGCGCTGCGCGTAAATGCAGATGCTATATGCGAAAAGCCGCTGGTGCTGAATCCATGGAACCTGGATGCGCTCGAAGAACTGGAAAGCGAAACAGGAAGACGCGTCTATACAATACTGCAGCTGCGCGTCCATCCGGCACTCATAGCACTTAAACAGAAGCTAGAGGCAGAAAGGCTTTCTTCGAAAGGAGACAAAACAAAGCGCGATGTGGTGATGACATACATAACATCCCGGGGACCGTGGTATAATTATTCATGGAAGGGTAATCCTGAAAAATCCGGCGGAGTTGCGACTAATATCGGCGTCCACTTCTTCGATCTTCTGATACATTTCTTCGGTCCGGTGGAACGCAACGAGCTGCATATGTCGGATAAGAACAAGATGGCAGGCCTGCTCGAGCTCAGGGACGCAAATGTAAGGTGGTATCTGTCGATCGACAAAAATGATCTGCCGCCGGAGGTTGTCTCAAACGGAAAGACCACATTCAGGTCTATCACCGTCGATGGAAGCGAAATTGAATTTACAGAGGGGTTCACAGACCTGCATACCAGAGTATACGAGGAAACACTGAACGGCCGCGGTTTCGGGATCTCCGACACACGGGCATCTATCGAACTGGTATACGGCATCAGACACGCTGAGGTATCCCGAAACACCGGGTATCTGCATCCGATGCTTGCAAAAGGCTGAAAATACTATATCTGTTAAACACCGGACCATATAAGTCAATAATTATATATAATGGGTGGGAAATGAACTATTTCAAACACGAATCTGCGTATGTGGACGAACCCTGCGAGATCGGCGAAGGCACAAAGATATGGCACTTCAGTCATATACAGAAAGGCGTCAGAATCGGCAGCAACTGCGTACTGGGTCAGAATGTAAACATCGCTAACAACGTTGTCATAGGCAACAACTGCAAGATACAGAATAATGTGTCGGTATATGAGGGTGTTACACTGGAAGATTATGTATTCTGCGGACCCTCTATGGTCTTCACCAATATACTGTCGCCCAAGTGCAAATATCCACAGGCCGAATCCAAATACTATATAAAAACACTCGTTAAGGAAGGTGCATCGCTCGGTGCAAACTGTACTATAGTATGCGGACATACAGTAGGCCGTCATGCACTCGTGGGAGCAGGATCGGTCGTCACCCGCGACGTTCCGGACTATGCGCTCGTAATAGGCAATCCCGCAAAAATTGCCGGATGGGTCAGCGAAGCCGGCACCAGGCTCAGATTTGACGAAAATGGTTTTGCCTATTGCCCGAAGTCTCAGAAAAAATACAAATTCTCCGGCGGCACTGTCTCCGAGGTAACTGCGGAGTAATCAGACAGGTGACGATCCATATATTTACCGGCGAGGGGAACTACAGCAAGAGCTTTCTGGATTTTTTCGCTGCAAACTTTGATGTGTCAAATACCCTCGTTGTATTCAGAAGCAGGGCGGGGAACACATATACCTATGACGCAAAACTCCGCGGCCGCATAATATATATCGAGAACTATAAAAAATTTCTGCTGACGCTTGCAAAGAAACTGATCTCGGCCGAAAAAATAATAATGCACTACTACCCCATAGGCCCTTCACTGTTCTTCTGGTACCCGTTCAGTTTCCTTTTCAGCAAAACGACCTGGATGATGTGGGGCGGAGATGTGTATTACTTCAGAGACCGAAAGCCTGGTATCACATCCGGAATATATGAATTCATCAGACGCAGAACGATCAGAAAGTTTGCCCGGATCGCCTGCTTTATCAAAGGCGATTATGAAATCATCCGTCAGGTATATGGCGGCAGAGCCGAATACCATTATGCTTGTTACCCGATTCCGGTAGATTTCGGGTATCTCGATGGAATAATCGGCTCGCGGAAAAGTATAACGCAGGAGAAAAAAGGGAAGACCATACTGCTCGGCAATTCCGCATCTCCAACTAACGGACATTTGGAAATTCTGGAGAAGCTGGCTCCGCTTGCAGACACTGACATTAGGATCATCTGCCCGGTATCTTATCCGCCGGAAAGGGAATACGTTGAAATGCTGGAAACCCGGGGGAAACAGCTGTTCTCCGACAAGTTCATATTGCTGAAAAATATGCTCACGCCCGAAGAATACGGAAGACTGCTCGAGGATGTAGATGTGGCATTTATGAACCACCGTCGTCAGCAGGGACTTGGAAACGTACTTTCTCTTCTTTATCTCGGGAAAAAAGTTTATCTTAGGAAAGAAGTTACTTCTTTTAGTTTTTTTGACTCTATCGGCATAAAGCTTTTTGATATAACACAGACAGACTTCGGCAACGCAGAAGAACTGTTCTACTTCGACAAAAAAACTGCAGAAGAAAATTATAATATAATTAAAAAGAATTTTTCTACGGAAAGCTATATCAGTATGTGGAAAGATATAGTCTGAACTATCAGAGGCAGAATAATAACGATGATCAATGTAACAAAAACGTACCTGCCGAACAGGGAAAAATATATAAACTATGTAAACCGAATATATAATTCAGGCTGGCTGACAAATAACGGACAGCTGGTGCAGGAACTTGAAAGAAGACTTGCCCAGTACCTCGGTGTCAAACACCTCGTACTGGTTTCAAACGGTACACTTGCACTCCAGATTGCATTCAGGGCGCTGGGACTTTCAGGTGACGCCATTACCACTCCCTTCTCATTCGTCGCCACTACCAGCAGCCTGGTATGGGAAGGACTTAACCCTGTATTTACCGACATAGATCCCAATACATATAACATGGACCCGGGGAAAATTGAATCAAAGATTACGGACAATACTTCTGCTATTGTGCCGGTCCACGTTTTCGGCAACTGCTGCGATGTAGAGGAAATAGACAGGATCGCAAAAAAGCATTCTCTCCGTGTTGTCTATGACGCCGCACATGCGTTCGGAGTAAAATATAAAGACAGGAGCATCGCAGAGTTCGGTGACATTTCAACTTTCAGTTTTCACAGCACCAAAATATTCCACACCATAGAAGGCGGCGGAATTGCAACGAACGACGAGGAACTCTACAAAAAATGCAAGCTGCTGATAAACTTCGGAATACCCGGACCCGACAGGATCATCGCGCTCGGCATCAACGCCAAAATGAATGAATTTCAGGCTGCAATGGGTCTGTGCATGCTCGACGAAATGGAACAGATACTCGAAAACAGAAAAAGGGTTTACGAAAGATATACAGAAGGCTTCAGCGGTGTACCGTCCGTACAGCTTCAGCAGACCAACAATGACGCTACAAGAAATTATTCGTACTTCCCGGTGGTCTTCAAGTCAGAGGATATACTGCTGGATGTATCGGGCAGCCTGAAGGTTCAGGACATTACTCCAAGGCGGTATTTCTATCCTTCACTCGAAGAGCTGCCGTATCTGAGAGATAAACAGTTGGTACCGGTATCCTCTGATATATCGAAAAGAATTCTGTGCCTGCCTATATTTGAAAGTCTTCCTGAAGACAAACAGGCAGTCATAATTAAAACTGTAATAGAAAGAGCAGGATAAAACCGGCAATGACAGACTCATTTTTATCGCGCAGCGAACTGCAGGAACTGGGTTTCAGAAATTTCGGTGAAAATGTACTGGTCAGCAGAAAAGCCAGTATCTATTCGCCCGGCGAAATTTCGCTCGGCAGCAACGTACGCATAGACGACTTCTGCATACTGTCCGGAAAGATCAGCGTAGGTTCATTCGTCCACATCTCTGCCTATACAGCGCTGTACGGAAAATTCGGAATAGTGCTGGAAGATTACGTCACTGTATCGGGAAATGTACTGATTTACAGCCAAAGCGACGACTACAGCGGACGGTTTATGACAAACCCCATGCTGCCGGAAGGATTCAGCAATGTTACGGGCGGACAGGTGACACTGAAGAAACATGCAATTGTTGCCGCCGGCTGCATCGTGTTTCCAGGAATCACACTCCATGAAGGTGCTGCAGCCGGAGCAATGAGTCTGGTAAACAAGGACATTCCTGAATGGTCCGTATATGCCGGCATACCGGCAAAATTCATAAAGGAAAGACACCGCGATATTATTGAACTGGAAAAACGTTTATCCCAAACCCTCAGATGATCAAAAACTTCTTTAAAGACAGTGCGGTTTATACCATAGGTACCGCCCTTACGCGCGGCATAGCCATAATTATGGTGCCCATATATACGCGCCTGCTGTCTACTTCCGATTACGGCACTATCGATCTGTTTACAGTCATAGCAAGTTTTATAAACGTCACTATAGCACTCGAGATCAACCAGGGATTCGGGAGACATTATGCAGAGTCCGCATCCGAATCGGACAGGATAGAATACTCATCAACGGCATTCTGGTTCATCATTGCCGTATACACTGTTTTCTTTGCTTTTGTATTCCTGTTTGCCGCACCGCTGAATCATCTGATAATAGGACGGGAAGCATCCTCTTCGCTGTTCAGAATTGCAATGTTCTCTACTTTTGCAGGCAGCATATTCATATTCCTCCAGAATCAGCTCAGATGGTACCTCAAATCAAGACACTTTGCTACCACGGGAATAGTTTTCACTTTCGTTTCATACGCGACCACCGTCATACTGATGACCATCTTCGGTATGAAAGCCGAAGGCGTGTTCATGGGACTCCTGGCCGGATACATAGTAGCGGGACTGCTGAGCTATTATTACTCACACTCAAATTACCGTTTTAGTTTTAATTATTCAAAATTGAAGCAGATGCTGGCTTTCTCTGTTCCCCTTGTTCCTGCAAGTGTGGGGACAGTAATACTTTTATATATAGACCGGTTTGCCATAAAAAACCTGATGACATTGGGTGATGTAGGGGTCTTTGGTGTAAGCTACCGGTTTGCAGCCATCATAAGCCTGGTGCTTTCGGGTTTTCAGACTGCCCTGGCCCCGCTGATCTACCAGAACTACAGGGATGAAAATACACCGCCAGAACTGGCGCGCATATTCAGATATTTTCTTGCGCTTGTACTGAGCGCAATTTTCGGACTGTCAATATTTGCACGTGAAGTACTGATTGTCTTTACAACACCGTCTTACTACGGTGCTTCGGCTGTAATACCCATGATATCCATTGCAGCACTGTTCCTGTCGATGAACATTTTTGCGCCCGGACTGCAGATCGCAAAGAAGACATCCATCATAGCAGTAATCAATATCGCCGCTGCCGTCATCAACACGGCACTGAACTTTACGCTCATTCCGCATTTGGGTATAATTGGAGCAGGACTGGCCACTCTGATAAGCGCCGTACTTTCTTTCTCCTCATATATGTACTTCAGCCAGAAATTTTTCCGGGTGCCGCACGCATGGGGAAAAATTTTCCAGGTTTTCATTTTTGTGATTATATTTACCATCGTGTCATTTATGTTTGATAACTATTCACAAATTAGTCCCGGCATAATTGTACTGAAGGCGGCTATACTCACCGCTGCAATAGCGTTTTTATTCCAGAGACTCGTAGGGTATGGGAATATTAAAAATATTTATGCTGTCATAATAAAATCAAAAGTTCGTAGCTGAGACCACGGAGAAAATGAACGGATATAAATTTGTAAAGGTATCTTCCTTCTACCGTCAGTTCCTGAAAGACTATTATTCACTGCATCCTGAAGAAAAAACAAAACCGTATGCAGAACAGCTTTCAGGACTGATGAAGCAGGCGGTCGGCTGGTCAGACTTTTTCGCAGTAAGGCTGCATCAGCTCGGAGTGGATGCATCTGAAATTGTTTTCAACGCCATGCCGCTGCAGCTGAAATGGGCAGAGGAAAACAACTGTCCTCTGACCGGCAAAGGCATTGTGCTCGAACAGCTCGCCAGACTAAAACCGGATGTAGTAATGTTCCAGGACAGTATCAGTTTCAACGGCGAATGGATAAGTCTGCTGAAAGAAAAAGTGCCGTCGGTAAAGCTGGCAATCGGATGGTGCTGCTCTCCCATTCCGGAAAGGCTGCTGAGCGAATTCCGGGCGTTTGATTTTTCTTTTGTCTGTTCACCCAAATTCCGTCAGGATTTCGAAAACGCCGGACTAAGGGTTTATCAGTTCTATCATGCTTTTGAAGACTCGCTGCTGCCACTGCTGGAGACTGGTAATACGTTTCCTGACACTGATTTCCTGTTCTCCGGTTCGATAATTCCCGGCGGAGGATTTCACGACATACGGCTCAGTGTTCTGGAGGAACTGATCAGGGCCGGAATAGATATTTCAATTTACGCAAACATCCCCGTGCTCACCGCGCGTGACCTGTGGATGCGCAGATCGATGTATATTGCAGCGAAATCCTTTTCTGCAATGGGACTCGAAAAACTGGCGTCGAAACTTCCGGGTCTCGGCAAAGCATTATATCTTGAGAGTATGCCTTCGAATATTGATTCGGTAATTACAAAAATTGCAAAACCGCCTCTGTTCGGACTCGATATGCTCAGGGCACTGAACAAGTCGAAGACAGTGTTCAATAACCACGGTGAAGTCGCTGGCGACTATGCTGCGAACATCAGAATGTTCGAGGTAACCGGTGCGGGCAGCTGCCTGGTGACAGACCACAAAAACAATATAAATGAACTGTTCGAACCGGATAAGGAAATTGTAACTTACAGCTCAACAGCAGAGTGCATTGAAAAAGTAAAGTGGCTGGTAGATCATCCTGCTGAAAGAAGAGAAATTGCAGCGGCGGGACAGAAGCGTACGCTTTCGAGCCACACGATAAAACACCGGGCAGGATATCTGCACGAGGTAGTGAGCGGAGAACTTAGTTCTGAGTTATGAGTTATGAGTTCTGAGTTATGAGTTCTGAGTTATGAGTTATTTTTTTTACATTATAGATTCATTATGAAACTGCTATTTAAGATAATATTCAGGGAACCGTACCGGCTTATAAAGGGCTCTAAAGCAATTGAATTCCTTAAGCTCGTATCAAAGTACGGTGACAGCACACGGTATTTACCCGTGCGTATAAATTTTTCCGGCTTCCGGTTCCACGTTCCTGACGCCCTGTCATTCGTATGGCAGTATAAGGAAATATTTGCCGATGAGTGCTATAAATTTCCCACTGACAACGACAGCCCCGTCATTTACGACTGCGGGTCAAATGTCGGACTGAGCTGCCTGTACTTCCACACTCTCTATCCGAAAGCAAGGATCAGGGCTTTTGAAGCGGACAAAACAATTGCCGGATACCTGGAAGAAAACCTGAAAAACAATGGTGCAGCCGGCACTGAAATTATCTGCAAGGCAGTCTGGATCAATAATGACGGGATAGACATAGCCATTGAAGGTGCTGACGGGGCTTCGATCTATTCTGACAAATTCCGGAAAGAAAGGGTACCGTCAGTGCGTCTGAAAGAATTGCTCGAGAGTGAAACGGCGGTTGATATGCTGAAGATGGATATTGAAGGCGCCGAAAGCGAGGTACTGCTCGACTGCGGGCAGGAGCTGGCGAAAGTAAAGAACATATTCATTGAATATCATTCCTTTACCGGAAGACCGCAGCGCCTCGATGAAATACTTTCGCTGCTGTCGCAGAACGGATTCAGGTACTTTATGAAGCAGGCGCAGCACCGTGATCAGCCGTTAGTAAACCGGACAGACAAAAACTTCCCTGATCTGGATCTTTTACTGAATATTTTTGCATACAGACCTTAGCGATACATGAAAATCACACACATAATAAATTCGGATATAAGAGGCGGGGCGCCGAGAGCTGCCCTTGGCATCTGTAATGCACTCAGGGATCTGGGTGAAGACTCCCGCATGCTGGTACAGCGCAAGTTCGGTGATAACGATTCTGTAGCTTCGGTTTCAGACGGCTTTGTGCGCCAACAGATGACAAACGCCAGAATGCTCGCCGACATTATTCAGATGAAACTGTACACAAGGGAAGATAAAGGGCGCTTTTCGTTCGGCACAATAGGCACGGATATATCCAGGCATCCGCTCATCCGCTCATCCGACGTCATTCATCTGCACTGGATCAACGAAGGATATATATCGCTGAAGGGTCTTGAATATATTGCACTGCTTAACAAGCCGGTAGTATGGACACTGCACGACATGTGGACTTTTACAGGCGGCTGCCACTACAGCGCCGGCTGCAAGAAATACCAGAAGACATGTCACGAATGCCCGTTCCTGAAAACTCCATCCGAAAATGATTTTTCTGCTAAACTGCAGAACAGAAAAAGGAAGCTCATAGGAAGATTGAATCCGTATGTAGTTACATGCAGCCGCTGGCTCGGAGAAGAAGCCCGGAAAAGCTACATTATGAGTGACCTCCGGATCACCTCCATACCAAATGCAATCAATACCGGAGTATACAAACCGTCTGATAAAACCGCTGCAAGAAAGAAACTGAATCTGCCGCTGGAAAAAACACTGATACTCTTTACCGCGCTGAATGCATCTGAAGAGCGCAAAGGATTTCCGCAGCTGAAAGAAACACTGAAGATACTGATAGACCGCTATCCTGCGATAAAAGATTCAGCAGAACTCATGGTGCTCGGCACCTCAGACCCGGGTACTCTGAGCGATCTGCCTGTCAGAGTTAACCCGCTCGGCAGGTTATACGGAGACGAGCTGATAGCAGCGTGCTATAACGCCGCCGATATATTCGTAGCACCATCGCTGGAAGACAACCTGCCCAACACAGTAATGGAAGCCCTCGCATGCGGCGTTCCCGCTGCGGCATTCAATATAGGCGGCATGCCGGATATGATCGAACATAATTCAAACGGTTTTCTGGCATCTCCATATTCCGCATCAGACCTGGCCGGCGGTATTTATTCGATCGTCTCAGACAGACAGCGCCTCACAAGTTTCGCGGCAAATGCAAGAGAAAAAGTGCTGAATTCATTCACTCCCGAGGCCGTTGCTTCCAGGTACCTGGAGCTGTACAAATCTCTTGTGGTATAATGTCTTTTGCATTTGATTTTCTCGCTTGGCTGGTATAATTTAGCCACTACAAATTTATATTTCAGGAACCGGAAAATGAAAAAATCACTACTAATACTCTCTGCCGTTTTAATTGCCGGCACAGCAATAACCGCACAGGAAAAGCACGATAAAGGAATCTTTAAGGAAAGCAAAAACGACTTCTACGAAAAAGTTGAAAAAGAAGCATCTGCATTCCGCACAAAAGAAGAGCCGAAAAAACCAGTATTCAAGATGGACTTCAGCGGATACAACGTACCGCAGTCTGTTGACGAGTTCAAATACAGCTGGCACAACCCGCCCATAAATCAGGGACTTACCGGTACCTGCTGGTCATATTCCACTACATCATTCTTTGAATCAGAAGTCTACCGTCTGCAGAAAAAAGAAGTAAGACTCTCTGAAATCTACACTGCATACTGGGAGTACGTAGAAAAAGCCCGCCGGTTTGTACGGGAGAGGGGAAACTCGGTATTCGGTGAAGGTTCCGAAGCCAATGCAGTGCGCAGAATATGGAAACAGTATGGAATCGTACCCCGTGCCGATTATACAGGACTGATGGCCGGCCAGGTGCACAACGATCACGGTGCGATGTACGAAGAAATGAAAAACTATCTGAACTCACTGAAGGTCAATAACAACTGGAACGAAGAAGAAGCAGTAGCGACAATTAAGTCCATACTGAATCACTACATCGGCCAGCCGCCCGCAGAAATAACTGTCGACGGTGTAAAAATGACACCTAAGGAATACCTCGACAAGGTATTGAAACTGAAGCTGGATGATTATGTCGATATACTCTCACTTCTCGAACCGGGATATCACAAAAAGGTCGAATACAAGGTACCCGACAACTGGTGGCACGATGCTGATTATTATAACGTACCTCTGGATGAATTTATGTCAGCCATAAAGAATGCAGTGAAAAAGGGTTATACTATTGCAATTGGCGGAGACGTATCGGAACCGGGTTATGATTTTTCTGCCGGAGCTGCAGTTGTGCCTTCATTCGACATACCTTCGGAATATATCGATGATTATGCAAGACAGTTCAGATTTACCAACGGTACCACCGAGGATGACCACGGACTGCACATGGTGGGTTATACTGAAAAGGATGGAAAGACCTGGTTTATGATAAAGGATTCGGGCGCAGGCGCTCAGAATGCCAAAAACCGCGGATATTATTTTTATCACGAAGACTATGTCAAACTGAAGATAATGGACTTCATGGTTCACAAGGATGCGGTTAGCGGAGTTATGAAATAGTTAACCGTTCTCAGTTCTCAGTTAGAGCGGCAAAAGGACTTTATCCATAGCTGTAAAACTTCTGCTCACTAACTGAGAACTTAAAACTGAGAACTGAGAACTATTTTTCAGTCTTTCACCAGCAGCGCAACATTCTCGATATGATAAGTATGCGGGAACATATCCACCGGTTTTACCTTCATAAGGCTGTATCCCTCAGCATTGAACAGCTTTATATCGCGAGCCTGAGTAGCAGGGTTGCAGCTGATGTAGACTATCTTTTCCGGCTCCAGTTTCACCACATCGGCAACAGTAACCGGATTCATACCGCTCCTCGGCGGATCCAGAATTACCGCATCGGGTGAAGGAATTGAATTCAATTTTATTTTGTCCAGAAATGATTTATTCAGATCGGCGGTGATGAAATGGACGTTGTCAATTCCGTTCAGTATCTTATTCTCCTCCGCATCTGCAACTGCAGCTTCGACGGTTTCAAATGCATATACTTCCCGCACATGACCGCTGGCAAAAATTGAAATAGTACCGGCACCGGAATACAGATCGTATATCACTTCGTCTTTCTGAAACGCCCCGAAATTCATTGCCGTCTGATACAGTTTTTCGGCCTGCAGTGTATTGGTCTGGAAAAACGAGTTCGCGCTTATTCTGAACCGGTAACTGCCGATGCTGTCATATATATAACCGGGCCCGTAATAAACTTTTTCGTATTCGCCTGTAGCAATCTGGGCTTTTTTTGTATTCACATTATTTACAACTGTCGTCACCGCAGGCATGGCAGCTATCAGCGCTGTTGTATAGGCACTCATCAGCTGCTCATCATCGGTTGATGTAACAAGATTGACCATAAAATCATCGGTGTGGTGTGCTGTTTTTATGACCAGGTTTCTCAGATATCCGGTGTGGGTTTTGGTAGAATATATATCTATTCCCTGATTTACAAAAAATTCGCGTGTAAAGTTGAGGACACTGTTGCTCAGTTCAGACTGCAGGAAGCATTCATGAATATCGAGCACTTTATCGAACATGCCGGGTATATGGAGTCCAAGTGAGAAGCTCCTGTCGAATTCCGTTCCCGAAGCAATTTCATCGGCAGTAAGCCACCGGCGGTCAGAAAATGAATACTCCATTTTATTTCTGTAGAAGTAAATCTTCTCAGAAGGAACGATGGAATTGAACTCAAAGCTCTTAAATCCGCCGATGCGTTCGAAAATATCCTTAACCTGTCCGTGTTTATAATTCAGCTGTGAACTATAGTCCAGATCCTGCTGCTTGCATCCGCCGCAGGTACCGAAATAAGTACACCTTGCGGTGATGCGTTCGGCAGAAGGAGTAATTACACCGAGGGTTTTAGCCTCGGCGTATGATTTTTTTACCTTTACTATTTTTGCCTCGACGCGGTCGCCGGGGTATGCACCTTCCACAAATATCACAAAATTTTTCCCGTCTTCTCCGTCGGCATTTATCTTTGCGATACCCTTTCCTTCAAAAGCGTAGCTGGTTATATCCAGTTCCAGAACATCACCTTTTTTCAAATAACACTCCCTTTTTCAGTTCTCAGTTTTCAGTTTTCAGTTCTCAGTTTTCAGTTCTCAGTTTTCAGTTTCTGCAATACAAGCATCTTGTATCCGATAAATTTATCACCACCCTGCTTCAGATAGACATTAGTTTCGTGACTGATGCGGTTGAGCAGTTTCTTATAATAGCTTTTTTCCTCTTCCGTAAAATTTTTGCTTTCATCCTTAAGCCGGCGGCTGTTATCGGTATAGAAACTCCTAAGTGTACTGCTCAGATCTGTTTCGTACAATACCTGAAAGTTTTTTCCGGCATAGTATTTTGAGAATTCTTCCGTATACTGCGGTTTAAGAGATGAATTCTCCCACACATTCCGTACAAATACCGGGACGCTTCTCTCCAGCGCGACTATTTCACCTGTACAGAGAATACCCCCGGGTTTTAGTATCCTGATAATTTCCTTCAGTATCCTGTTTCTGTTTTCCATAGACAGTGTAGCCTGAGAGTAAATAATATCGAACTGGTCATCATGGAAATCGGTATTTTCAAAAGACATCAGCCGCAGAGATACGGCGGGATTATTCTTAAGACGCATATTGGAATTCATAAACGAATCGTATTCTTCGACGATCAGTTCGCAGGTTTCATGACTCAGTTCCGAAAGCTCTGCCGCAATTTTTTCGCTGTTTGAGCCTATTACCAGTATCTTTTTGTTTTCGACGGGGACTTCCCTGAGGAACTGTCTGAACTGTATAGTTCCTCCCGGAAGGAATATTTCGCCTTTCATTTAACTCCTTTATTTACAAACACTAAAAATACGAATAAATAAATCAAAGAGTAAATGATATGATTGGTGAATAATTGCGGCATATTTAGTAATATCACCTGCCTCAGACTTCTCCAATACATCGGCCGGGTCCGGGCAGTACTTTCTCACTGACCTTATTTGTAAAGCTTCGGCTAATTTTTCATTCAAAATTCAGAATTAGCATGGTTCATTAGCATAGTTACTCATTTACCACGACATTTTCCCCGTGTTTCGGGAACATATGAGGAAACTTCATACATACAGCACCGGCAATAATCTGTGCAGTCTCATCGTGTGAAAGAGTGCCGGTATTCAGTGTTATATGGTAGAGGAGCGGGTCTTCGATGTCGCGGTGAAAGTTCTTGGTAAAGAGTTCTTTTCTCCCCTCATCCTCGTTTTTTATAAATTCGGCAGCCTGTTTCCGGTTCAGCTGATAATAATCCTGAATGCGCTGTATCCTGTTTTCGAGCGGAGCTACCAGCCTGACGTGGAAGGCATTAGGCAGCATTGAGGTAACCATGGCGCCTCCGCGTCCAACGATTATTACGTTGCCGATATGCGCAAGTCTCAGTATGGTTTCGGTGGTTTTGTGAAAAAGGCTTCTCATGGAGGGATGTAGTCCCAGAAGTTCGTTGATCATTGTACTAATTGCAGAATAATTTTCCCTGGTCATAAATTTTGCTATGCGGTCGGGCAGGTTATGATCTTCCAGTACTTTTTCGATAAGGTTTTTGTCGAATATGGCCCATTGTCCGAAAGAATCATCCTGTCTGGCTTCCAGCAGTTCCTTCAGCCGCTGATTGACGATCCCGCTGCCGGCACCGGACTGGCGTGAGATAGTTATGCAGGGCCCAGTCTTCTTATGCTGTCTTTCTGCCGAATGCGATTCAAGATATTCAATAGCTTTCTGGCACTCACCAATTGGTTTCATCTGTACCTCCTTTCCCTTCTCCTGATATTAATATACTTACTTTCGGCTGTTTGTCAAGTTATTATACAATGAGATAACGGACTGGTATTATTCTGCGTCATTATTGCTTCATTAGACTAATATTTGTAGTTTTATCGGATAAATTTTCTCAACTTAAAGGCTTGTATAATGAAACACTTCTTCAACTCTTTGCTGCTCAGCATCATTATTGCCGGCTCGGTCCTGCATGCGACTGATAAGCGGAAGCTTCTCTGGTTTGATGCAACCGCTAACTTCGAACGGTTCAGCTATAACGACTCAATCAGGTATTATCTCGATAAAACAAAGCAGGCGGGATTTACTGATGTGGTGGTGGATGTAAAACCCATAACCGGTGAAGTTCTTTATCCCAGCAGTATTGCTCCCGAGATGAAGGAGTGGAACAAATTTCAGAGAATAAATCATTCGGAATTCCTGAAGGTATTCATAGAAGAATCTCACAAAAGGGGATTGAGGATACACGCATCACTGAACACATTTGTTGCCGGTCATAACTATATTGACCGCGGTCCTGTCTATGGATCCAAATCGGCCTGGCAGTCGATCAATTATACCGATACTGGTATGGTGCCGATCAGCCGGCTGAAGCACAAGTATTCGGCAATGACTAACCCCGCAAACAAAGAGGTCCAGATGTACGAAATCTCCATACTGGAAGAACTCGTCAGGAATTATGATCTGGACGGTATAATACTGGACCGCGTGAGGTATGACTGTATAGAAGGTGATTTCAGTGAACTTTCAAAACAGCTGTTTGAAAATGCCTCCGGCCTTAAACTCGATCATTTCCCGCAGGATATATTCGAATGGAAAAAAGACAGCACGGGGAAGCCCTTTATTTTCAAGGGCAAATACTATAAGCAGTGGCTGGAATGGCGGGCCTCGGTAATATATAATTACATCAGAGATGCCCGGATGGCAGTAAAAAAAATAAAACCGCAAATATCGTTCGGAGATTATACCGGTGCATGGTACCCTACATATTATGAACTGGGCGTTAACTGGGCAAGCAATAAATACGATCCTGCTGCAGTATATGACTGGGCCACACCGGACTATAAGAACTACGGCTACGCTGAGCTGCTAGACTTGTACACTACCGGCTGCTATTTCTATGAAGTTACAAAACAGGAAGTCGAAGAACTGAACGAAAGAGAAATGAAGAAGGCGATGGCTACGCGCACCGAATCTGCCATGGGAAAAGGAAAGGAATACTGGTATTCGGTGGAGGGTTCTGCAGAACTTGCAATGAATGTAACCAAAGGCGCGGTACCTGTTTACGGAGGATTATATGTCGAGCAGTATGACGGTCACCCCGAACAGTTCAGAAAAGCAGTGCTGATGTGCCTTGAGAAAACCGACGGTCTGATGGTGTTCGACATCATTCACATCATCAATAAAAACTGGTGGCACCTGTTCTGAAGTTCTGAGTTTTGAGTTCTGAGTTGTGAGTTAACTCAGAACTCATAATTCAGAACTCAGAACTATTATTTCCCCGTTCCGGCAAACAGTCCCCGTTCAAAATACTTCTGCACAAAGAGGAATACCACCAGCACCGGGATCACTGCCAGCACGGCACCTGCGGCAATATAGCGGTAGTTG
>JBLMZS010000038.1:0-15252 GCA_050258935.1 Bacteroidota bacterium | reverse complement strand
CTGTAATATTCGATACAGCTGTAGGGCTGAGCTTTAATCCGTAGAGATCCTCAATGTGGGATTGTATGTCACGCGTAGACATTCCCTTGGCGTACATCGATATTATTTTATCTTCAAATTCACCAAGGTTTCTTTGATGTTTCGGCACTGCAATCGGCTCAAATTCGCTGTTACGATCTCGGGGAACAGATATATTTATTTCACCTTCGTCGGTTTTTAAGGTCTTATTTGTTTTCCCGTTCCGGCTGTTACCGGAGTTATTGCCCTCGGGGTTATGCTTGTCATAACCTAAATGCTCGGTCATCTCTGCTTCAAGCAGCTGTTCTAGCGAGGATTTTAGAAGGTCTTTTATTGCCCCATTCTTTCCCATGAGGTCTGAATAGGTTTTGGCTTCAGATAGTTTTTTCTTGAACTTTTCCAGTGCTTCATCACTGATATTAACCATGAGTAGTGTCTCCTCTGTGTAAACGAGTTGTAAAAATATGATTATTTACTTTCTCCGGCAATGCCGGCAAAGACAATACTTCACACCCATTTACACACTTTTTTTACACTACCTGGGATGTTTCTTAAGGAACTTGTCCATTTATATAAAGTATCTTTAGAACTTAACAGCAGCATTTGAATCAGTGCTTCGTTATTGGGAATTTAAGTTTTAGCTTTTGTTGCTTTTCTGAATTATTGGGGCAGAACTTCAACGATATTGATCGTGTAAATAATACGGCGAATCTTATCGGGATGCTGGAATGATAATTAGGCCGGCTTTTCCTCCAAGATTTCAGCACGATTGCATATTCCTTACCCTATTTCTTATCTAGACGATCCAACCTGATCAGGCCGGGTTCGGCGGCATTGGCAGCACTGTGGATAGGCTTAAGGCCACACATAAACTGCTTCTGATCTTCCATATTGATGTATTTTAGGTGTACTTTTATTTTTTCAAGGATGAAAATACGAAATTTCTCTAAAGTAACGTTCGAAAGACCGTGGTTTTAAGCTTTCGGAAGACTTATCATTTGTATTGTATTTATAAATGATCACACATTGCTAAATACTGTTAAATAACTATTTAGAAATTCTATTTATCAACTTTAATACTACAATGGTCAATAAAAAAACAATTTTGTATTTTAAGAATATTTCAGACCTCATACTTCTAAACATGTCTTTTATCCTTGCGGTATTATTACGTGAATCTAAAGTAGTAAACTATAGTGATAAATATATTTCTATTACAATGTTCATACTTACCGTGCTCTGGTTTTCATTATCAAAAGCATTGAATATTTATGATGATTTTCGTTCTCGGAATTTTTCATTTGAGATTATAGAAATATTCAAAATGAACATAATTTTCATACTGTGTATTATTTTTGTTCAATTCTTTACTAAAATATTTTTGTTTAATCGTAGCATCCTAATACTATTTTTCGTGATCTCTTTTCTAAGTATGAGTTTGAAAGGCTATTTGTTTAGGCGACTTCTGAGTTACTTGAGGACGAGGGGATATAATGTAAGAAAGGTTGTTATAGTAGGGGCGGGAGATGTTGGAAAGAGATTTAAAAATATGCTATCAAATAATAAAGCTTTCGGATATGAATTTATTGGTTATATAGATGATGATAATTCAAAATGTCCGGCCGGTGAATATTTGGGAGCAATACCTGAAATTGAAAAGATATTTCAATCAGTCGCTCTGGATGACGTTATAGTGGCGCTGCCGAATAACGAATATGAAAAAATTGAAACAGTAATCAGATGCTGTGAAGTAAATGCCAAAAGAACACGAATTATTCCGGACTACTTTAACTTCTTGAGCCCTAAATACAAAATGACTATTTTTGGAAAATTCCCTTTAATAACCATAAGAGAAGAGCCGCTGGCTGAATACCACTGGCGGATTCTAAAGCGATCCTTTGATATTATCATTTCTTTAATAATTATAACTCTGATTCTTCCAATTCCTCTGCTAATAATATTTATCATACAAAAACTTACATCACCAGGGCCCGTTTTATTTATTCAGGAAAGGATAGGAGAAAAAGATAAGCCGTTCAAATGTTACAAAATCAGGACAATGAATACAGCTGTGTCAAATACAAAAACAGAATTTAGGGCAATTCAGAAGGATGATGAAAGGGTGACCGAATTCGGCAAGTTTTTGCGAAAGACAAACTTAGATGAATTGCCACAGTTTTTTAATGTTATAAAAGGTGATATGTCTATTGTAGGGCCAAGACCACATGCGATAATCTATAACAAAAAATATAGCGAATACGTTGAAGATATAAAATTACGCCACATTGTTAAACCAGGCATTACCGGATGGGCGCAAATTAATGGGTTAAGAGGTGATGTTACAGATGAAGAAGTAAATAGAAAAAGAACTCAAAAAAGAATCGACTATGACAAGTGGTATATAGAGAACTGGTCAATCTGGCTTGATATTCAAATTATATTCTTAACAATTTGGCGTATGATTAAAGGAGACCCACATGCATATTAGACTCCAAAAATCAAATATTGTTTAGAAAATTTTCATATTCACTTTTATAGTGGGAATTTTTATAGAATATTAAAGTTATGAAAACATTACAAATAAAAAGAAACATACCTAAAAAAAGAATAAAATAACGAGTATAAAAATCCTCTTTAATAAGGAAAATTAGAATAATCGAAATAATCAATTGATAAATTATCAGTTTCACCCTTTTTTTAAACGAATCCAATAAACTAATAGTGGGATCGAAGGAGTATATCTTGTATAAAATTGCGGATATAAACCAAAAGATGCTGTTGGGGATTATAAAAACAAGCATATATTTTTTATCCCACAAAACCTCAAGAGGCTGGGCAAGAAAGATGGAACTAATATAGGCAAATATAATAACAACGAAATCAATTAAAGGTAAGTATATTTTTTTCTTATTCTTAATTCTCATATAGTTACTAGGTATCTTACTGTTATCAAAATCTACTAAAATTTAATACTTTTTTGTTTTAAATGCTACAACCTAATCAGAATTATATGATTGCTTTAGTAGCTCTCTAAAAAGACCAGTGTAAATATAGCCAGTTTATTTAATAAATGCTTTAGTGTAACCAGGATGAATGCCCATATTGTATCTCTATGTATAATTGTTTTCACTATTGCAGACTTGTAGCTTATCCCAAACACTAGTGATCATACCCGTTAACGGTAGTTCGTACAGAATGGTTCTGAACTGAAAACTGAGAACTTCCCGCCTCCGGCGGCAGAGAACTCCCTTCACATTCCGTAGTACAGCGCAAAGGAAATATCGTTGTAGCTGTCTTTTACAAAGTCTCCCGCCTTTACTTCATTTTTTATCTGATTGTAACGGTAACCGGCCCTTGCAAACAGCTCATGGGTTATCTGATACTTCAACTCCAGACCTGCATATGCATACTCTCTGTTCAGTCCGAACAGAAATACCGGCTGGGGCTGTTCATACTGCCAGTCAACTTTCCCGTCCTCTCCTTTCCTCACAAATTCCGCCCATGCCGTGGCCTTCAGGCCTCTCAAAATTTTATAATCCGCCGATACGTATATAAGATCTGAATTGTGTCCCATCCAGTGCCCCATTCCGTATGATGAACTCTCATATGTCAAGGTGGGTATATAATGCCTGTAGACAAAAGGATAGATCTTTGTGAACTCTGCCGTCAGCGTCAGATTCTCCAGAGGCAGATCGGTCACTGAAGTGCCCAGAGTAAACCCGAACTGGTTCCGCTGCTTCTGCTTGTCAAATAATCCCTCAATCGTTATCTCGTCTATAAATATAGTGCCGTACAGATGCGTGTTTTTAATGTGATTTTTTGAACTTACATTCGCAAAGAACTGTACATTTGCACCTTTGTTATTGCTGCCCTGACTTAAATAATGATCCGCCAGACGGAAGAACATGAGCGGCATCATGTAGGAGATTTCCAGCTTATCGGCATACACTATTGATTCACCCAAGGCAATACTCAGTCCGCGGTACGGGTAAAAGGTAATGGTATGTGCTGCGAGATATTTGCTGCGATCAACAGTGCGGTCATATACAGGGCTTTGTCTGTATGACGGATATGTTGCAGCGGAATCGGTGATGTCAGATGCCAGCCAGGCGTGTATATAGTTGAAGCTCAGCCATTTTGCAGGACGCACATCGAGTCTGATGAACGGGAATGAAGGAGCCTTGTCCGATAATACTATGTTGCCGCTTCTGGCCTGTCCCCATCCCAGAAAATCCTTTCCTACTGTAAGACTGCCCCAGCTCCAGTTAGCAGAAATGTTTGCATGAATTTCACTGTACTGAAAAGAATTGCCTTCGCTCTTTGCAACTATCACACCCGTCTCGGGAGTGAACAGTTTATGTCTGTCAGCTCTGTCGCCGCTTTCATTATTATCCCTGAAATTGAAACTGAAACCTATATAATCCGACAGATATCCGTAAAAATCAAGTCCGTTCCACGAATGGGTAAGCTTCTTCCCGTCGCGAGATCCCGTTTCGTAGCCCAGTATGGGACTGGCGTTGATCTTGAAAAGCGTATCTGAATAGGAAAGCAGGCGGTACCTGCCGGAGGGGTCACGACTGATGTAGTTGAAGTGAGCCTCACTGGAATCAGTTATAAAATTCAGTTCGTTCATATAGTCTTTCAGATAGAAAGAAAGTTCCTGCTGTTCAATATGTGTCATGCGTGTCTGCTTCGAAACCGCTTCTTTTAATTTTTCAGCTATGTATATGCGCGGAACAGGCGTAATGTTATCGTCAAATTCAATTATGCCTTTAACACTCAGCTGGCGCAGGAAAGAATAGACATCACTGGTGCGGTCTTCAAACACAACCTGTGAATACAATGTACACGACAACAAAGCGAATACAAACAGAATCATTTTCTTCATCAGAAATCCCCGGATTATTTCTACAAAGATACCAATAATACCTCAATTTCTCCCGGCCAAAAAAACTTTCTATCCCTGTCGGAATAACCATATACAATAAAAAAGCAGTCAGGGCGGTATGACTTGTACATCAAGCCGCTAAGACTGCTGCTTTTCGCTGACGTCCTCCCCCAATGACTATCAGTTACTTCCCATAATCTAAAATTTTCCGCTATGTAATCAATAGGTGCAAAATAGATATTTTGGGTAATAATCCGTACCCTGAGATTGCTGCCCGGTCTTGAAAATATTTTGTAAGGTCCCATTGATTTTGATATTAAACATCCTTAATATCACTGTGCTGAAAATCACAACACTAACATATTTCTTTTGGCAAACAGAATGGTTTTTATGAAATATCCATCCTGCTACTAATTAAAAGATAACCATTCTCTATAGGTGTTCTTATAAACCATTATGAGATATTTAACCATTTATTATTCAGGGAAGAGAAAATGAGGAAACTTATACTACTTATGATCACTTTGCTTGTGCAGTCATCAGTATTTGCTGGAGGGGGATGGGCTACTTCCGCGGTTCGTATTTCAGTGAATGGAGCTTCCACTTATAACTACAAGCTAAATAATGAGGGGTGGACAAATGGTGACTGGGGGAGCAATACTTCTTTTGGCGATATAAATTTCGGAACGGTTACGTCACTGGTGCTCCAGGGAGCAGCGGGAAATGCATGGACGGATGATAGTCCGGGATATACCGCTGCATCGTTCAAACTCTATTATCGTGTATATGCAGTCGGAAATACACCCGGGGAATGGAATACTATGAATTTAGATTTTCTTGCGTATAGTATCGGAAATAACAGAATCTATGATAAAAGCGGTGCGAATATTGATATCATGGCATTGGCAGGCAACTCGTCCGGTACGTATACACTGGAAGTAGCTATGTCAAAAATTCAGTTCTACAGCGGCGGAGAATGGAACTCTATGATCCCAGGAGGGCAGGCTACAGGATATTCTGCGGCGGTTTCAGGTTATATGGGAACATTCACAATAGCAGCTCTTCCAGTCGAACTCTCATCCTTCACCGCTATCAATGAAAAGGGTTCTGTAAGACTTAACTGGACTACTGCAACCGAGCAGAATAACCTCGGATTTGATGTGGAAAGAAAAAATGGTGAAGGTGCCTGGACAAAAATAGCATTCGTTGATGGAGCCGGCAGCTCTAATTCTGTCCATAACTATTCTTATACTGATAAAAATGCGCTGAACGGAAAGTATTCCTACCGCCTGAAACAGACCGATACAGACGGCAAATTCAAATACAGCCAGACCGTTGAAGTCAATGCCAACACTATGCCTGAAGGATTTGTAGTTGAGCAGAACTATCCGAATCCTTTCAATCCTGCGACTACTATCCGTTTCGGATTCGATAAACCGACAGATGCTTCTCTGACTGTATACGATCAGCTCGGCCGCCAGGTTGCGGTGTTGTTCAACGGACAGGCAGAGGCTTCAAAAATGTATTCTGTAGAGTTTAACGGCAGCAGCCTTACAAGCGGAATCTACTTCTACAAGCTGCAGACTCCGGAGAAAAGCCAGGTGCGCCGGATGATGCTCGTGAAGTAATAATAATTCTGAATTTTTAATTCTGAATTTTGAATTAAAGGCAAATACGAATAATAATTCTGAATTCCGAATTGTGGATATTTCTGCGATTCAGAATTCAGAATTAAAGCCGATATTGTCATTTCTGGTGGTTAACACACCCCCCGTCCGATAACGGATTATGAAATCCGATTACGGACGGGGAGACGGGGTGTGTTCATATGGGTATATCGTAATCACTTTACTTATGGATAATCCTCAACTCATAACTCATAACTTCACGCCTCGGGCGGGATCCCGCCAAAGGCGGGACAGAACTCATAATTTGCCAGAACAAGGGCACCCCTTCCCAAATTTTTATCCCTATACCAATTATTAACTACAAAAAATACTTTTTTTTGTATAAATTGCAGTTTAGATTTAATAAATTAGTCAATTGTGCCCGGTGGCTTTAATAAATTTCTCAATTTGGCTTCTATACTTTAATTATTTCCGCCAGCACACGCCCGCTCGTTAAATATTTATACACAAAATATAATATTACTAAATAAATTAGAACAACTATATGCAATTACCAGGAAAACCAATAACCGGCCTGCAGTCAGATGCAAAGGATTTTATAAATCTTTACAGCTCACTCGGTGAAAGAGCTGATAATTTTTTACCGAAATATATAGTGGACAGCCTGCGCAATTTTGTCAGACTGTGCTGCGAAGAACCAGACGATCCCGCCCGCCAAAGGATGGAGATCGACAGGTATATACTCGAGCTGAAGGAACTGATTCCTGGATATACAGACGTGTCACTGATGCTGTTTCCTCACGAGGATTCGAAAGCATTCCAGTACCGCGCTAAAAAACAAAAATTTGCAGAACGCCTGACGGCTCTCATTGATAATGAGCTGGTCGACGAGAAAACTAAAAAACAGTCCGCCAGCATACTGAAGGCGCACGATTACTCGGTGGGCACACCGCCTGTCACTCAGGAACAGATCGACCTGATGTATAAACTCGTGCTGGGCGACGACGTTAAAGAACTCAGAAAATTCCGCGACGTTATTGGGGTGAACGGCGATATAGAGGAGGCACAGTGGAATTATTTTATGGACGTGCTTCAGCAGATGATAATTCAGGGTACTCATTATACTACTGATGCCGAGAAAAAAGATTTTCTCTCGCGCACAAAACTTACCGTGAACTTTAACGGCCTGAACGGATTTATACGCACAGTCGTTGGCGGAGGCGCAAATACCGTGATCGAACTGCTCTCGAGCGAAGTGTTCAACTCGCGCGACGTCAGGGTTATAGAATTTACTGACGCGGAAACACTGTACGGGTCGATCAGGGACGATAAGACAAGCATATTTGTCGTCAAGGTACAGTCGATGCGCAAGAACGTATTCAATAACATCAGATGGTTCCCGTTCCTGAGCCGTATCGTAATAGTGGACGATTCACCCGAATCGCGCAGCACAAATACATCGCTGGTATTCGGATTCCATAACAAGATCATCAATACGCTGAATAAGGTCCATACCAAAAAACTTGGCTCGCTTGCCAATACTCAGCTGAACCTGCGCCTTATAATTGATAAGGTGAACGACGAGAACCTCGAGAAATTCAGGATATGCGCCGAAAGGAAGATCGCTGACTATGAGGAGGAACTGAACGAGTTTAAGAAAGAACAGCTCGGCGAAACCGGCAACCTGAACAAGGATATTACTTTGTTCAAGTTCAATGATTATGCAAAGCAGATCATAAAGGATAAATACGCAATTACCAAACTGCACGACTATATAGTACTAATTCAAAACTGCAAGGATCCTAAGAAACAGCAGAAGCAGAATAAGGAACTCATATACGAATTCGAGGCGCGTACAAAAGCTTATTTCTATTCCAACATTGAACAGATCAATATCGCTACTATAGTAGAAGGCGGCGGAAGAAGCCAGCTGCGTGCGTATGGCGAATATCTGCTTCAGAGAAATCTGAAATCTGTTGATCCGAAAATTGTCCAGAAGTGCAAAACTATAATTGATATCATTCCGAACAATTATCAGCGTACTCTGAAAAACCACTTCCACAAGAATTTCGGTATCAACCTGTTCCTGGAGAAATACCAGAAATATATAACGAAGGTTGAAAATGAAGCCAACAACAAGGGACGCTTTACAAACTTCCTGATCGATATCGGTATAAATGAGGAGTACCAGAAAAAATCTCCCGAAGAACAGCAGACAATAAAGGAATTCATCAGCAACCTGGCTAACCTGGACCTTACTTCAATAGCCGATGACGTACAGATGATCATTCGCGATATATTGTTCGATGCGGTACTGAAGCCGTATATACTGTTCAATATTGAAGCTTCATGGGAATACAAAGACCTCTTCCCGGTAGACCGGTTCGATATAAATCCCTTCGACCTGGAAATAGGACTTACTGAAGACAAGCGTCTGGATTTCGAACGCCTGCACCACCGTCTGAACCGCATGAAGAGTACATTCCAGCTGTTCGACGATACAGGAAACCTGTGGGACAGGTTCTGCGAAAATCTGACGATCATTATCAACGATCCGTCCAATCCATCGGGCTATACGGACTTCAACAATGCGGCGCTGATCAGATTCCTGAAGTTCCTGAATAACAACAAGATAACGCTGCTGCTCGACGAGGCATACAGCGATACTATCAAGGTCGACGATCCGGATGAACCGAAGTGGAGAACCATATCGCGGTATATAATGAACAATATCAGTTCACTGCCGAATATCAGTATGGTTTCATCGCTGTCGACTACAAAGAACCTGGGTGCAACCGGCAACAGGCTCGGTTCACTAATAGCATCTCCGGCGAGAAAAGACGTAATAACATTTGCTAAGAAACAGAACAGTATCGAGAAGGGAAATACAAATTCCCTTTATATGCTGGTAAATACTATTGAAGCGGCGCAGCTGTCCAAGAAAATAAAGGACCGCATGGAAAGCGAACTTCCAAAGGATGCATCGCGCTTCAAGATCAAATCACTCATTGAACGGTATATAATTGATGAACTGATCAGCTTTGAGGAACGCAGGAAAGGCGACAGGAAGGATAAATCGATAAAGAGATTTTCACCTTTCGAGGGCAGCCCGCTGCACATATTCCTGCTCGAAGAGCTCAGCTCGCTCGATAAGCTGGATGTGCTGGGACTTCCGGATGACTTTAAGTATAAGGGAGAACCGTTCTTCAAATATTATCAGGACCATCTGGTAAAGGCTATAAACAAATTCCGCGTGAACAAACTGTTCAGAATGGAATGCAACAAACGCCTCCAGATAGTCAAGGCTGCGGCAAATGCAGTTATAGAAAAGGAGAATGCGGAAAGTTATGTGGATGTGCTGGACTCTGACGGTTCATACCTGTTCAACCTGCTGTTGTCTGAATTCTTCTCCTACCAGGATCTGGAGAAGTTTACAAAGAAACTGGCTGAGCAGAGAGGTATCGCCATCATACCTTACCAGACCGGATTCCTGCGGTTCGCTATAGGCGATTATATTCAGGGGTCACAGCAGAGCTATGAGATATTCAACAGAGTGTTTGAGAACTCGCTGCGCATTGTACTGAAGTACTGGAAGAAATTCCACAGCGAAAAGACCAATCCGGATAACAAGGAGAAACGTACAGACGAAATACTGAATAAAATATTCAGGACCTCATCAGATGTAGAGTTTATGAACAGCGTACTAGAAGACTACGACGTCATAAAAAACCTGAACATAGTCTCCAATAACAGCCTGACGATCAGCAATATTACCACACTGTATCATGCATTCCCGAAAGATTCAGGTGTGACAATAAATACGATCAGGGAATCTAAGAATTCAGTATTTGAATTCTATGAGAATATCGGCAGCTGCTCGGATCTAAGAAGCTTTATTGCCAGCAAGGCGTTTACAAAGATATATGAGAACCTGCTGCCGCAGATATATAAAGATATTCCTCTGATAAAAAATCTGGATCTGAATACCGTCATTGCGAAATACGGTAAAGCTACATTGCTGAAATACATCAGCAACAAGTTGGACTTCCAGCCGAACAGTTATGTGCTCGACGATCCGGATGAAAAAAATATCATGAAGGAAATACTTATCGGAATGGAGAGAATACTGTTCTCCGATTCGAAAGTGAAAATATACGCACTGAATGCCTCGCAGGATCTGGCTGGTGATAAGGCCAGACTGGAAGGCATCAACAGGATACTTAGGAAAAACATTGAAGAACTGCTGCTGCATTTTAACCTGCCGTTCTCACAGGAAGGATATGAACCTACAGTAAAAGAGATTGTAGATGCTGCAGCATCCTCATTCGGAGAAGTGACAGGAAAAGAAGTAAAAGAATTCAACCTCGTCAACGCCCTTGAGACTTATATCGCCGGTATTGCTGAGAAGACTTCTGCTGCCGGAAAGTTTGCAGTCAAACTGGACGGGTTTGTTAGCGGGATACTGAAAGAATCAGTTCTTTCAGGCGGATTGTCGGTAGAGGAAAAACTTCTCAGGCTTTATCTCATAAGAAAAGGTGATGCATTTGAGAAACAGCTGACTGCCAGAATTGCACTGTTTGAAAAGCAGCTCGGTGAAAATGATGATGCAGAAGTGCAGCTGTTCTCCGAGAACTTTATCTACGGTATACTGAAGCCGGAACTGGAAGAGATTACGGCAAATATATTAAAAGAAAAAGATTATAAAATAACGCAGGATGCGCTGCACGATGAGGTCCGCGCAGTTGTACTGATGTTTGTCGAACTGATGAACAGGACCAAATCCACAGAGTACTATAACCGTTATAACTATACGCTCATCAAATTTGTTGAGACTAAGTTCAGAAAACAAAACTCTAGCATCAACGAGATGATTCAGCACGGAATTACACTGCACAAGGATTTCGAAATGGAAGCACTCCAGGAGGAATCTATCGGATGGATCAACAGGGTTATGACCAAGTGCGGTGTAATAGGACTCGAACAGACTGTACAGATGCATACTCGTATTGTGACGGACGCGAAGAAAAGAATATATCCGTTCCATAAGGCCGACAGGATGGAGCCTGGTGCTCAGGAACGCGATTATTCCGAACCGCATGAATATATAAAGAGTATGGATATCAAACCGGGTTCGGCATTCTTCGCCAGAAGGATGGAGAAATTCATAGAGAACATGGATGAAAACGACTACCGCTGCAAGATCATAAAACACGGACTCGTTAAAGTGCTGTATGTATTCCAGAAGTGCTATATGAAGTATCTCACGGATAACTTCCGGCTCATTCCCGGTGATGAAGTAAGCGTGGAGGATGTAAAGAAGTTCGTGCCTGATGTGGTGCTGTTCTACGGAGCTCCGGAAAAAGTGATTTCATTCCCTCAGATCGGATACTTCGACCTTAAGGGACCGAATGGAAATATCAAGACGCTTGTAACTCCGCTCAAAAAAGAAGTGGACTATTTCGGCGATATCAAAAAGCCGTGGCTGACGATGCTGAACGAAAAGGTCAAAGAGATGGGCGGCATTCCGGTACACGGATCACTGTTTGCAGTCGAGGAGGACGACGGCAGTCTGTTTGTCGTTCAGGTCGACGGTGACAGCGGTGTTGGAAAGTCTGAGATGCTTGCGGCTATGATATTAAAATGGCTCAGGAAGGATCTGCAGGGAATCCGCTCGATCAAGATGATAGCAGGCGATATGTTCTTCCTGTTCCCGGATGAAAATGGAAATCTCTACGGTGTCGGAACAGAGGAAGGCGACTTCTCGCGCGTAACTGATTTCGATCCTGACTTTATAAAATACTACTATACTCTGTTTGCAAAAGCAGCTGACAGCAATGCCGAGGACCTGAACTCGCGCAGCACCATTAGTGGTCTGTGCGACATTTCGATGCCGTTCAGGATTGATATCATGCTCACTGCCAGCAACTATGCGAGGGCCGAGGCCGGAATTACACGCTACGAAAATCCGGAGAACTTCCTGCTCTACAGGGATTCACACGGTGAAAGAAAAGAGAAGGCTACCAGTTCGGATAACCCGCACCTGCAGAGAACACTACTGCGCTATACGGGTGACAAGGATATAGTCGAGATGATGGATAAGCACGGAAATTATATCGACGATGTACTCGACTGGGAAAAGGACGAAGACACTAACAAATATTATCTCTGCGCTTCGTATAAAATGATCGATAAAATTGACATCGAAGACATAGTGAACAAGATCTTTGCGGGCAAGAAATTCAAGCTGAAAAATGAACGATTCAGGATCACTGAAGTCAACTTTGACATAATAAAGAACAGGTTCATTGCCACGACTGTTCCGGCTGACGCTGAACAGGTTCAGGAAGGTGAAGCTGAAGATACACAGAATTTCATTCTGGACAGGGAAATATTCAGCAGCATGTTCAACTCGCTCGCCAGCACTCCTGCCGGCCAGCCGTTTGTTGCCGAAGAAGGACAGATAGAAGCAAGAAAGCATCTGATCGAAATACTCAAAGGCGGCAGGGAAGGCAAGGGCAAGGGCAGACATATCAGACTCGGATTACTGTCGACGGATCTGGGCCGGAAAGGCAAGGAAATTACCGGGCCCCAGGCTGCAGCAGAAGATATGAAGACGATGATACAGGAAGTAAGAATATTCCGCAATGATATAAACGATAACAAGAACTATATACAGAAGCTTGTCTACGAAAAATATGCGCACATATTCAATGATCACAAACATAACAGCGAAGTATGCCGTTATAACTTTATGCTCTTCCAGCTCGAAGAGATGAAGAAAGCCAGGTTTGTACGCATAGATGACCAGCAGACAGAAGTGGACTTAAGCGGTATAAAGGGATTCCAGAGAGTGGCGCCGGAGAAAGAATTCAGCCCGCTTCTGGTAACTCCGAATATCAACGTTGAACTGAATTCATTCAGCGAAACGTATGAGCAGCTGATGAGTCTGCCGAGCAACCCGGATCTTGCAGATGAATTCTACGAGGATTCTGAGAAATTGTACATTGCTGAAGGCTACAGTGAGGATACGATAATAAACAATATGATACTGCAGATACTGGTAATAAGCGGATACCTGATGGTAGAAGATATTACGCGCGGCCGGATAACAGAAAAGGTGAACCGCGAAACCCTTGCAGCTGCAAAGCACGCAGCGATAAGAAGAATGGGAGGGATTTAGAGTTCTGAGTTCTGAGTTATGAGTTTTCAGTTCTCAGTTCTCAGTGTTCCTCTGGGATTGGTTATACGTTTTTGTGCACTTACAGCATTTGTTTCTGTGGTGCGAAAATGTATTCTTACAGAGTAAAGGATATATTGATACGTAAAAATAAACAATCTTTGATATTCTGTTGATATTTCGGGTTTTCTCATTTTCTCTGAAAGGGAAAATATATGTCAGCACTAATTCACAGCCAATCCGTATTCGGATCGGAATTTGAATGGCTGCGATAACCTTTGTCGGTGTATTGGTTCTACATGTTTTGAATAAGTGTTAAAACGCCGGAGGCGTTTGCTATGGATAGCCGCGGGTGAAACCCGCGGTGCCGGAAAAGAAAAACCATTCCGACGACTCTGAAGGAGTCGGCTATGAATTACCACGGGTGAAACCCGTGGATTTATCTTAACGATTATTTCAGACCCGTCTTTATTCATACCATCGGACTAAAATTATTTTCCTGTTATCATTGCGTCAGTTGTGTTTTCAGGTGCATGTATGTTGGCTTTTCTTTTATATGATCTTTCAGCCTTCCGTTTTCAAGTATCATTGTCTCTTCACTAATCTCTGCTGTGTTGAATATATCGTTGCTGCTGAGTATGATCTTGCGCTTGTCCTTAGTCTCATCAATAAGTCTCTTCATCAGTTCCTGACTTTTTACATCCAGTCCGCTGAACGGTTCGTCCCAGATAATCACTTCCACGTCGGGGATCAGTGTAGCCATCATGCCGGCTTTCTTTTTGTTGCCGTATGAAAGTGCTGCAATTCTTGTGTTCATATAGCTTTCAATGTTGAAGTACGGGGCATAGGTCTCCATTTTTTCCTTCAGTATATCACCGGTGATTCTCCAGGCTCCGGCAACAAGTTCAAAATGTTCAATGACCGTATAGTAATCGAACATGAAACTCTCATCGAGGTATGCCGCCATTCTGAGCTTCCACCATTCGCTGTTCTTTTCATTCAGCGGAATGCCGTCATAGTAAATTTCCCCGTCGTCCTTTCTTCTTATACCGCAGATAAGGGAAAGCAGTGTGGTTTTACCTGCTCCGTTATTACCCACTACTGATGAAACATTTTCGGCAAAAGTAAAAGAGGGAATATCGAGAGAGAAGCCGTCATTCATTTTTTTCTTTAATCCGGTCAGAGTTAGTGGTTTCATGTCAGTACTCCAGTAATTTATATTTTCTTTTGAGCGACACAAAGAAACTAATATTAAGAACCACGAGTAAAATAATGTATAGCGTCAATATTTCAGTAGCTGTAATATGCTCAAGGAAATATCCATTTAAAAAGAAAACAGGAATGACCACCATGGGCAGCCACTTATTCCATTTATTTCTCTTTACTTCATAGATGCTGCAGTATAAATCGGTATTCATGTTGTAGTTTGAAAAACTTTCGTATCCTCCGATGATGACCAATGCAATAATAGATAGTATGCTTAACAGGGCGCCAATAAGCGGATAACTCTGAAAGAATGCCATACTGATAATGATGACGCT
>JBLMZS010000037.1:0-59804 GCA_050258935.1 Bacteroidota bacterium | reverse complement strand
AGATCAGAGGAAGCTTCAACACCTTTCTGAGTATTATTACTTCGGGAAGTGACAATCCGATCACAGACATCATGAAGGCAAGCACCGTACCGAGTGAAGCTCCTTTTTCCAGAAGCGCCTGCACTATAGGAATTATGCCGGCGGCATTTGAATACATAGGCACACCCAGCAGTACCGATAGCGGAACAGACCACCACGCGCTCCTGCCCATAAGACTCGCCATAAAGTTCTCAGGTACATATCCGTGTATCCCCGATCCGACAGCAATACCGATCACTATGTACAGCCATACTTTTGAAACAATTTCCTTAACTGCATCCCGGCCGGCACCTATACGCTCTGGCAGTGACAGAGTATTCTCGGCCAGATCACTGTGTGCAGCTTTTACCTGATATACCCAGTCTTCAACGTACTTTTCCAGTTTCAGGCGTCCGATGATATATCCGGAGATCATCGCAATACCAAGTCCGGTTGACATATACAGTACTGCAGTCTGCCATCCGAAAAGCCCGAACAAAAGTACGAGTGCAACTTCATTTATCATAGGAGCTGCAATGAGAAAAGAAAAGGTAACGCCGAGAGGGACACCGGATTCAACGAAGCCAAGAAACAATGGAATGGCAGAACACGAACAGAATGGAGTTACTATTCCGAGCAGGCTGGCCATAACATTTCCGGTAAACAGCGATCTGCCCTCGAGCATTTTTCTGGTTTTCACCGGAGAGAAGTAAGTTCTGATTATACCCACAACAAACACTATCAGTACCAGCAGCAGAAGCACCTTTGGAACCTCAAAGATGAAGAACCAGACTGCTTCAGTAATTGCAGATCCCCTGTTCATTGAAAACAGAGAATATATAATAAAGTCAGTTATCTGGTTAAGATTAAAATATAGCGCGACCCAGACAAACAGCAGAAGGAGATATTGAAGCAGGATTTTGATTCTCAATGTCTGCGCTGAAACGGCAGTCTCTGTAGTATTCACAGAACTATTCTCCCGGGTTGTTTTACAACTAATAAAATTTAAGCAATGAAGTGGGCAGCAGCCCCGACTTCGGGTTCTTTAACTCTTGTATCTTTAATTTTTATATCCGACTACTGTGATGCTGAATATGCCACTTTCGCCAGTAGCGAATGATTTCACTTCCTCTTCGGGCATATATTTTTTCAGTGTCTCTGCCGGAAGCTTAATTGATTTGGACTTTCTGATTTCAACTCCGGTAAATCCTGCTTCGGCAATCAGCTTCAAATATTCCTCCTGAGCGAGGGCTCCTGAAACGCATCCGGCATACATTTCAGCCGACTTTCTCAGAGATTCGGGGAGTGTTCCCTTTATTACTATATCAGATACGCAGAAATGTCCTCCGGATTTTATTATCCTGTACATCTCAGAGAATGCTTTCTTTTTATCCGGCACAAGATTCAGGACACAATTGCTGACCACTACATCTGCGGTATTGTTCTCAAGCGGCATATTCTCGATCTCACCCAGATAAAACTCGACATTCTGGTAGCCTGTTTTTTCCTTGTTCTTCTGTGCTTTTGCGATCATCTCCGGAGTCATATCTATACCAATGACCCTGCCGCTTTCACCTGTAACCGACCTGGCAATAAACACATCATTACCGGCACCCGATCCCAGATCAACTACAGTATCACCCTGTTTTATATCTGCAAATTCAGTAGGCAGCCCGCAGCCGAGATTGAGATCCGCCTCTGCTACATATCCCTGCATATGTGTGTATTCATCACTCATTACGGTGTAGTTGACATCATCAGGTGATCCGCAGCAGCAGGATACCGATGTCTTTTCATCTGATGAACCGCAGCACGATCCGGACTGCAAAGCTATCTGGCCGTATTTTTCTTTTACTATCTCTTTTAACTCTTTTTCACCGTTCATTTTATTCTCCTTTTCACACCATTTTATTGTTGTGTCAGTTAGTTACTGTATTGACGAAATATTTTTTCTGAAATCTAAGAGCAACATTTACCAGACTTATCAGTACCGGCACTTCAACAAGCGGTCCTATTACCGCTGCAAATGCTTCTCCCGAATTGATACCAAATACTGCTATTGCAACTGCGATAGCCAGTTCAAAGTTGTTGCTGGCAGCAGTGAATGACAGTGTGGCTGCCTTCGGGTAATCAGCTCCTGCCCGCTTGCTCAGGTAGAACGAGACGACAAACATTATTATAAAGTAGAATACAAGAGGTATAGCTATTCTTATTACATCAAGCGGTATCCTGACAATATATTCACCCTTTAGAGAGAACATTACGAAAATTGTAAACAGCAGCGCAGCAAGAGTTATAGGACTTATCCTGGGAATAAATTTGACTTCGTACCATTGCCTGCCTTTCGCCTTAAGTAATACAAACCTCGTCAGCATACCTCCGAAAAACGGTATCCCCAGGTAGATCAGTACACTTTCGGCTATCTGCCCGATGGTTATATCCACACTAAAAGTTCTCAGGCCCAGCAGAGATGGAATAACTGTCAGAAATACATATGCGTAGACTGAAAAGAACAGTACCTGAAATATTGAATTAAAAGCTACGAGTCCGGCGGCATATTCTGTATCACCTTTGGCCAGTTCATTCCACACTATTACCATTGCAATGCATCTTGCAAGCCCAATAAGAATAAGCCCCGCCATATATTCCGGGTAATCATGCAGAAATATTACGGCCAGGACTGACATCAGTACGGGTCCGACTATCCAGTTCTGTACCAGCGAAAGGACTAATACCCTTACATTTTTGAACACATCAGGCAGTTCTTCATATTTCACCTTTGCAAGAGGCGGATACATCATCAGTATAAGTCCAATTGCAATTGGAATATTTGTAGTACCACTCTGAAAACTTTCCCAGAATCCTACTATCCCGGGAAACAGATACCCTGAAAATACTCCGGTAAACATGGCAAGAAAGATCCAGAATGTAAGATAACGATCCAGGAATGACAGCTTCCTTGTAAGTGTACTCATATTTATTTAATCCTTCAGCGTTTGATCGATACTATTTCAAACAACTATTATTTAATTCAATCGTATAATTATTTATCCGATTCAGCTAATGCATCCATTATCCAGTGCGTCAAAGTTGACTTGACCGGCAGTTTTCCGCTTGAGACTATTCTGTCGTTTATTATCAATCCGGGTGTACTCATTATTCCGGCTGCCATAATCTCCCTGAAATCAGTAATCTTCTCTATCTCCGCCTCAAGTGCATTTTCCGCTATCACTTCGCGGCAAAGCTCTTCGAGATTTCTGCAGTTAGCACAGCCGGGTCCAAGTATTTTTATGTTCAGCATCTTTACTCCCTGATTTATATATTTTGAATCAATACCATATTCCGTTTACAGATATTTAGATTCCACTCCGGAATTACAGATATTCAGTCTTATTTCGTTATTTACCGAAATATAAGGCATTTTTTTATCTGCAGCATATTTCATTGCGGTCAGCCGAGTTGATGCGTTCGAGTCCTGAATCTGCCGCTGCAGTGTCATTTATCCAGAAAGGCAGCATCGACAGAATTGATCCGACCACCGGATCGGAAGGACGGGGATTAATCATATAGTTTACCCACTTCCCGTCTTTTTCTTCCAGTATAAATTCCGACCTCTTCAGTATACTCAAATGTTCAGACACTGTCGAAGGAGCAAGATCCAGTACATAAGTGATCTCACAGACGCACAGCTTTTTTGCCTGAAGCATCTTCAGTATGCGCAGGCGGTTCGGATCAGACAACGCTTTGAATAATTTGGCTTTTTCTTCTATCATAATATTTCATTTCGTTATACACCGAAATATAAAGAACCATCTCCCTATTGTCAAGTATTCCTGGAAATTATTTTTTGTGCATATAGTATTTACGTTCCACATTTCTGCATCAGCAATGGAATATACTGTAGATTTGATTTGTCCAATGGATGAATAAAGTGCGGCAGAAATTTTTACAACATAGGACACTAATCTATGAAGCAAATTTATTTAATGATCTGTATTGTGTGTTGTACTCAGCTGCACGCACAAAGCAGGATGTTTATTCATAATTCGGACAATACAACTCTTGGAGTCCCGCTTTCAGCCATCGACAGTATATCGCTGCATGGAGGCAGCACCTCACTTTTCATCCGCACCGGCACCGGCAGTTCTGAGTTTCCGATATCAGCTATCGATAGTATTTCATTCAACGGAATTTCTGATACTGTGTTTATCAACTATAACGGTAACTCCGTTTCTGTAGTCAATCCCCTGGCATTTGAGAATGTAACAGTCAGTACAGATAAGGCGAATGTAATAATATCATCTTCGTCCGGGGTCAAAAATATCATTTATAAAATTTCCGGCAGTTCTGCCGACGGTTCGCTGAAAATATACAGTTCTTCAAAATTCACCCTGATAATGGATAACCTGAATCTTATGAATTCCTCAGGACCGGCCGTAAATAATCAATCGGGCAGCAAGGCAACTATCGTACTCCCTTATGGTTCAGTAAGCACCCTTTCCGACGGGGCAACCTATGCGGATACCTGCGTAAGTGATGCAGGAAAAACGGAAGACCAGAACGCTGCATTTTTCAGCAAGGGTTCACTAGTATTTAACGGCACCGGCACACTGAACATTACAGGCAGGGGTCTTGAGAAACACGGATTGTACAGCAAGGATGATATACGTGTCTCAGGTGCCTCCATAATAATCAGTAATGCTGACAAAGATGGAATTCATCCCAAGGACGGCTTTACTGTCGACAGCGGATATGTGAATGTTGTATCAAACAGCGACGCGATAGACGCTGACAACGGTTCAATAATTATTTCCGGCGGCAAAGTAGCGGTGAGTTCATCAGCTTCTGGCGGAAACGGACTATCGTGCCTGTCAGCAAATATTTCAAATGCAGAGGTCAATATCACCGTGACAGGAGACAAATCAAAGGGTATTAAATCCAAAGGAGTTATTACGCTCGGAACAGGGGTAATAAACATCAAGTCTGCCGGCAATACCATACTTGAAACATCGGGTTCAGGTTATGATCCGTCATACGCTGCTGCGGTAAAAAGTGATACATCCATTTTCATTGATGGCGCAGAAGTGACTATAGAGTGCACAGGCAAGGGCGGAAAAGGTATTTCATCTGACTACAATATCATAATGGCCGGCGGCAAAGTTGATGTTACTTCCTCAGGTGCAGGTGCCGCATATAAAAACTCCAGTGGTGTTACGGATACATATCATTCAACCTGCATTGGAGCAGACGGTAATATCAGCATACTCGGAGGTATCATTACCACTGCAAGTTCAGGTACTGCCGGCCGCGGCATTACATCAGACGGACGGCTTTTCATAGGTGACTCTGTCAGTTCACCAGGCATCAGTGTCACTACTACGGGCACCCGTATATACATCTCGGGCAGTGGTGAAAATGCGGAATATGACGAAGCCAAGGCTATCAGTTCGGACGGCATAATAATAATTAACAGCGGCACTATACAGATTTCATCTGCCGACGATGGCATAAAATCAGATACTTCTGTCACTATCAATAACGGAAATATTACTATAACAAAATCCGTAGAAGGTATTGAAGCACAGTATATAACTGTAAACGGCGGAAGTGTTAATATTACTGCATCTGATGACGGAATCAATTCAACAAAAGGCAGCGGAGGTGAATTCAGCGACGGAAGCTGCATCTATATCAATGGCGGAAACATAGCAGTAAGCGCCACAAAAGGTGACGGACTGGACAGTAACGGCAACATAGTAATGACCGGTGGTACAGTGGTGGTGAACGGTCCCTCTTCTGCTCCTGAAGTAGCATTCGACTACAATGGCACATTCAGCATCTCAGGCGGATTATTCATTGCATCCGGTCCAAATTCGGGAAATATGATACAGGCGACCAGCACCGGCTCGGCACAGTATACAGTCAAGGCTGTATCAAGTTCGATAATACCGTCATCAACCATATTTAATATACAGAATTCAGCAGGCACAAGCCTGGTAACATTCAAACCCATGAGAAGCGCTTACTATTTCGTCTTCTCCTCGCCTGAGCTGAAGTCAGGTTCAGCCTACAGTATATATACAGGAGGGACTTCCACAGGCACTTATGCGAACGGGTTATATACCGGCGGCGTTTACTCCGACGGAACACTGAAGAAAAGCTTTACTATTTCAGGCAAGGTCACCAGCGTTACATTCTGACACTGAATCGGCAAGTATACTGGACGATAATTAACCTGGTATAACTATTAAAGGAATTGATATGAAAAAAATTGAGATACTCCTGCTGATAATGTTTACTGCCAGCATATATCCGCAGTCCTATAATTTGAATGTATGGTCTAAAGGAAAAGTCACCACCATACCTGTGAAAGATATAAAAAGGATCACCTTCTACGGTGTAACCGGTGTTGAGGATTCCAGAAATGCTGAATTTGTAATCAAAAATTTTGAAGTCTTTCAGAACTACCCTAACCCGTTTAATCCGTCTACAAAAATAGACTATCAGATTCCCGGAACAGGAAAAGTATCAATTCAGATTTACAATATAAACGGTGAGCTGGTAAAGACATTAACAAATGCGCATCAGACTGCCGGCAGATACAGTATAGTTTGGGACGGCAGAAGCAGCAGCAGCTCGCCTGTTGCGAGCGGAGTCTATATTTACCGAGTGTTATACGGAAGCTCGGTTCTGTCCCGGAAAATGTTATTACTGAAATAAAACGACGGAGATTAAATATGAAAATCATATATATGTTCCCAGCAATCATTGTTTTATCACATGCAGCCTGGTCACAAACCATGAGTCTGCACAAATATAACGGATCCGTTGTGGAATTTCAGCTTTCAGAAGTTGACAGCATCAGCTTTTCAGTATCTCAGACACCAATCCGCGAATTTTCAGCTGATGTAACAGAGGCAGACAATGGTGAGGCAGCGGTACAGGCGACCGGCAATTCCGGGACTATCAGCATCAGCAATACAGGTTCTGCCGGAGCAGTTAGTAATCACTCACCCTCTGACAAGGAAGGCAGTGTAACCCGTAAAATCACTGTTAGAAAAACCGCAGATATAAATACGGAAGAAAAGTAATCCGATTCTCCGGCGTCTCATTTCTCCATAAACAGAGAAATGAGACACTGCCGGTAATAAATCCTGTTATGTCCGTTCGTCTGCCGAAGGTCCATAGATTGAAGGAACCGGAATATCGTTGAGGCGCATATAGACAGTCAGCTGCCCTCGGTGGTGAACCAGGTGATTGACCGACTGACTGATATTTTCTCTTTTTGTTGACGTAAATACGATCTGCCCGTCTCTCTTCAGACTGAAACTATCCTCAAGATCATTGTCATTTATTTTTCTGAGGGCATTCCTTGCCAGCTCCATATTGCTGTTGAAGTAGTCTACGAGTTCCTGTGTCGTTTCAGGCTTAAGATGTATAAATGTAGCAAGATCTATCTCTGAATCTTCTATCGATGCCGATATCCATCTCGGTATTTCCGCTACAAGCAGAGCCAGATAGCCCATTTCCATTGATCGCTCGTGAGGCTTCCAACCGGAGAGTTCGGAGGGAATTCTCTCAAGGCATCTGCGTGTGGATTCTTCCTCGGCATCCAGTTCTTTCAGATATTCATTTACTATCGGATTCTCCATCTGTACTCCTTTCATATTTTCTGGTGTATTACTTCAAGATAATCTGATGGGACAAAGGTGCAAGTATTTTCTTTGCCAGCTGACAGTAATTCTGTCCTGTGTATAATTTTGTCACTTTAAACTTTTATTGCTCTTTTATATCCTGAATATATGGATGATTAATGTGAAGATACTGATTAACAGAAAAGAGACCGTATGAATATAAAAGAGTTGAAACGACACATTCCATACCAGTGGAGAGTGCAGAGCTTCAGTCAGAATTTCCCTACTGCACAATGCGTTGCATACATAGACAGCCGTGATGTCCAGAACCTGCTGGATGATGTATGCGGAGAGGAAAACTGGCAGGATGACTATAAGGTACTGGATAAAAAACTCATTGCCGGTATAGGAATATACAACGAGAAGCTGGCGCAGTGGATATGGAAATGGGATACAGGAACGGAAAGCAATATAGAGAAAGAAAAAGGACAGATGTCCGATGCATTCAAGAGGGCTGCAGTAAAATGGGGCATAGGACGGTTTCTCTATGACCTGCCTATAAAGATAGTAAAAACGAACGCGATCAAGGACAGCAATCAGCAGCAGGATCCGGACAAAACGTATTCGAAATTTCCATACGTTGTCGATGACAGCGGCAAAAGAGTATATGACCTGACAAAGCACATAAATTCAATGAAATAACGACACGCGACCGCTATTACCTGACACGGCAGACAGGTATTTGTCAGGATCACCATCGGGCTGCACCTTTCAGGCAGAGAAAAGAATTTACTCTCCTGCCGGGATAGTGAAAAAGAACGTCGCCCCCCTGCCAGGTTCAGAATCGACCCAGATTCGTCCTCCGTGCAGTTCCACGATTTTCTTGCATACGGCAAGTCCGATACCGGTGCCGGGATATCGTTCTTTTTCATAGAGCCTCTGGAATATTACAAAAATCTTTTCATGATATTCCTTATCTATACCGATGCCATTATCACTGATACCGAAGAGCCATTCTTTCCCGTTCTTTTCGACGATAATCCTGATCATCGGATTATTTTCACCGCTGAATTTGATAGCATTCTGAATAATATTCTGGAACAGCTGCCTGATCTGAAAAGGAGCGGCTTTGAGAACAGGCAGATCTCCGTAGAGAATTTCAGCCTTGTGATCGGCAATGGCGACCTGAAAATCGTGCATTATTTCGGTCAGTATAATATTCAAATCCACTCTCTCAAACCTTTCTTTGCGTGATGTTACTCTGGAAAAAGTGAGCAGGTCCTGTATGAGTGCATGCATTCTTTTTGCTCCGTCTGTAACAAAGAACATAAATCCACGCGTCCTTTCATCCAGCTGATCATTCAGCTCCCTTTCCAGGAGTTTTGTATAAGTCGAAACCATGCGTATTGGTTCCTGCAGATCATGCGAGGCAACATAGGCAAACTGCTGAAGTTCTTCATTCGAACGTTCCAGGTCTTTCATGGTTCTCAGCAGCATCTCTTCGGTCTGTTTGCGCATTGAGATTTCATCGCGGAGTCTTTCATTCATATGCTGCAGTTCGAGGTTTTTATCTTTCAATATCTGTTCTCTGTTTTCCACATCCAGTATCTGTTCGAGCGTATGATTAATATCCGCGGCCTCCCTGTCGCTGCCGGTATAATATTCCGGTGTAACGAAATTGAAATTACGGCATACAGTTCCTTTGTATATGACTATTGGATGGGTAAGTATAACATGGCGGATCATATCGGGAGAAAACTGGGTTTTGTTGTACTGGCATATTGCCGAAACATCCAGTTCTTCATACAGATGATTGACTATTGACTCATATTCCATCAGGCGCTCCACGCCCGGACCTCCCAGAAGCGCCCATGACATTTCTGCAGCGATTCTAAGCGATGTATAGCCCTGCTGTCTGGTTTCTTCTGTTTTTTTTCGTATCGCTTCAATCATAAGTTCGGGCGAAAAATACCCCGGCTCAAAATATGCTTTTTCCTTTTCCACAATTGCAAAGCTCCCGGCAGAGATATGATTTTCCAGATCCGGTATAAATTCAGTCAGAGCCGACAATACAGTATCGACCGGATTTTCATCTGCGATATACAGGCATTTGTCCCCTTTTTCAAGTCCGAATTTTATAAATGGGGCAATAACCGAGAACTGTTCAGTCTGGTTTTCATAGATTGAACAGGTATGATCGTGCACGTGTATGTGCTCAACTGAGACAGATATTCTTTCTGTCTCTTTGTGTATTCTTTCTGCCTCTTCGGGCTCCTTGTGTATTTCCATTTTATTCCCCGGTTTTACCAAATTCTACAGATATTCTGCGTGAAAAACAGCTTGAAATTTTTAAATATCAATTCCCAAACTCCGTTTATGGCATCCAAACAAATTTAATATAATATTAGTTTCATTTCTTTCCAGTATTTCGCGTTATCTCCGTCCCATTTGTGACTCTCCTCAAAGTTAATGTATCTGAAGATGAAATATGGATAAAATATATGACAATTTGGTCACAGATTTATACACTTGAAACACAATGTCAAAAAAATATTTTATGTATAGTTTATTATGATTCAGTTTTTTGTGTATTCTTATCCGGAATAATAGAACCACGACTCTGCTAACTCACAATGGCAATAACTAATCCAGAGGTTCAAATGAAAGTCAGGTATGACTGTTTACATGTGTCCGTTATTATTCTGTTTTCACTGTTTTTAAGCTCCGGACAGATATACTCACAGGACAAAACTAGACCTGTGACGAAACAAACTGTTACAACTGTAGTAGAAATTCCAATTACCACCACATCCGCTTCTGCCAGGCAACATTATATTGTAGGCAGGCTTTTAGGAGAAAATTTCCAGACTCAAAAGGCAGCTGCAGCTTTCAAAAATGCCGTTGATGCAGATCCGGATTTTGCGCTAGGATATATGGGTCTGGCAACCGCTTCCAACAAATTTTCAGACCAGACGGCATATTTCGACAAGGCAGAGGATCTGGCTAAAAACGCTTCTGAGGGCGAAAGACACCTCATACGTTTAACAAGAGCAATGTATGAAAATGTCTATCCCGTCATGAAATCAGAAGTTCAGTCACTGCTGTCTATGTTTCCAAAAGACAAACGCGTACTTCTGAATGCAGCACTCTTTGAAAATTATTTTAATTCCAACACAGAAGCCTCTATGAGGCATACCAATAAAGCATTAGAGCTGGATCCGGATTTTGCCGCTGCCTATAACAATCTTGGATATCTTTACATTGACAAAGGAGATTTTAAAAAAGCTGAAACTGCCTTTAAAAAGTACATTTCATTACAGCCCGGTTTTCCAAATGCACATGACTCATATGCAGAAATGCTCATGAAGGCCGGAAGGTATGATGAATCAATAGCCGAATATAATAAGGCACTGTCCCTCGACCCCAAATTTATTATAGCTTATACTGGTTTGGGTAATAATTACCTCTTTAAGGGGGACTTTGTTAAAGCCAGGGAGAATTATCAAAAAATGTGTGATGCTGACCCGAACGGATATATGAACCTGACCGGGTTATATAATCAGGCGGTTTCATTCGTGCGCGAAGGAGATTTTGATAATGCACTGAAAGTACTCGATAAAAGAGTTTCGGCAGCGCAGACTATCGGTTCGGTATCTGACGTTGTACTGTCGCACACCATTGCTGCGCAGATACTGGCTGCAAAGGGCAATGCAGATGAGGCCATGAAGCATTATGACATGGCATATGAGGATATTGAAAAGTCAGCGCTTGCCGGCAATATAAAAGACGATATGAACAGACAGGTAAAGCTCCACAGGTTAAACAGCAAAGCCATTTCGGACCAGACATATGCAGTGAATGCAGAACTCGAAACTATAGAGCAGCTGGTAGGCGGCATACAAAATCCCAGGGATAAAAGCGAATACGAACTGGTTTCGGGAATTGCTGCCATGAAGGAAAACAGAGATGACAAGGCAATGGTCCACTTTTCAGCTGACTGCTCCCGGGACCCGATGAGTTGGTATTATCAGTCTGTTATCTATAATAAAAAAGGCAACACCAGGAAAGCCGAACAGATGAAAGAAAAGATAAGAAAGTCAACTGACAATAGCTTTGATCTGGCACTCGCATATAATCTGATCACCAGAGATGTCTCTAAGGATAAATAGACATGAATTCGGGCGGCATAATGCCGCCCGAATTTCGATACATTTTCAGAAACTACCAATACCCCGCCGCCTCAGCTCTATAACACCGATGCCCCCAGTATCCAGCCTACAAGAAAAGTCAGTCCCGAAGATACAAATCCCAGCAGCAGCTGTCGCATGCCAGAGGCAAACAGATTCTTTCCTGTCATTACGGTTATGGCAGCTCCCATACCGAAGAGTCCCAGCATACTGAGTCCCATACTTACAGGCACAGCAGCGTAGGTTTTAATAATAAGAAATGGAAACACCGGTACAAATGCACCTACTGCAAACAGCAGAAATGAAGTGGCTGCAGCTTCCCAGGCAGAGCCGCCGAGCTCCTCCGGGTCAATACCAAGTTCTTCGCGAGCCAGAGTATCCAGTGCAGTGCTCCTGTTGGAAATTATGTGAGAAGCCAGTTCTTTTGCCTTATCTTCCGGAAGACCCTTGGCCAGGTAAATCAGCGCTAATTCCTCCATTTCCTCTTCAGGATTGGCATTCAGCTCACTTTCTTCGATACCGATCTGTTTCTGATACAATTCGCGCGAACTCTGTACAGAGAGCCATTCACCTATTGCCATTGACAGTGCACCCGCCAGCAGTCCGGCAAATCCGGTAATAAGAATGGAATGGTTATTTATTGATGAAGCGCCTGCGGCTGCACCGGCAACACCCATAACCAGGTTCATATTCGACAGCAGTCCGTCGTTAGCTCCAAGCACCGCTGCCCGCAGTGCATTGCCGCCGACACCTTTATGCCTGCCTTCAAATTTGGCTATCTGAGCTCCGTCGACACCGCTGCCGTCATTGTTCATGATTGCCTGGAATATGCGGCTGTGCTGCTGCTCTTCGCCAGGCATTGCAGTATTACGCGATTCGGGCTGACTGGCATAACTGCTGCCGCCTCCGTTTTCCATTTCAACTACCGTGGGCAATACAAATCTGCTGCCGAATTTCCTCGACAGTAACGACAGCACGCGCGAACGCCATGAAGGTCCGGAAGGAATCTTACTTACGCCTGCTTCCCTGAGCTTATTTACCCAGAAAGCTGCATGCTTTTCCTCTACTTCGGCCATCCTCAGATATACGGTACGAAGTTCGGCCTTATTCTCATTTTCTGCCATAGAACGGTACAGAGAAGAACTGTCCAGTTCCGCCTGCAGGTTATCGAGGTACTGCTTTATTTTCTTTTTGTCCATTAAATTCCTCTGATATGTTTTCTGCATTTCAAGATCTGCAAATATGACAGCTTTGACTGACATAATATGCAGAAATTTATCAACTACTAATATACAATTTGTTGGCGATAGCTGCAGTAAACCTATTAAGATTTTACCCCGTCACCAGAAAGTTGTACTGCGTATATCCTTGCATATTTCAGTTTTTCGGGTTCATTGAATAGTATTATCACATATAAAAACGAAAGGAGGAACTATGCAGAGAAACGATGCCTTAATTCAGACACTCATCGAGTGCGCCCGGGCATGTGACATGTGTGCAGATGCATGCCTGAACGAACAGGATGTAAAAATGCTCGCGAGATGTATAAAGCTGGACCAGGATTGTGCGGAAATTTGCTATGAGGCTGCAAGACTCATACAGCGGAATTCTGAAATCACACAACAGTTCATGAGCGTATGCGAAAAAGTCTGTACCATGTGCTATGAGGAATGCAACAAGCACCGCAACATGCACGAGCATTGTGCAGTATGTGCAGATGCGTGCAGGAAATGCGCCGATGCGTGCAAAAATTACCAGACTGCAGGCGTTTCCGAACACGAAATGCGCTGATAATAACACTTGCACTTGTTAATAACACTTGCACTTGATAATAACACTTGCACTTATAGTTCAGGGTGCATGTGCTTTCCACATGCACCTTTAATAACCGTCACATTATCCCAGAGGTAATTCCTCCGGCACATATCTTACCTGTACCATGTCACCCATCTGTTTTTTCTCAATCAGTGTCAGTCTGATTTTAGGGGTATCCGGATAAAACATAGGTATTCCCTTGCCGAGTATAACAGGTATAATTGTCACTATATATTCGTCTATCAGGTTGTTCCTCAGGAACGGATCAATAATTTCCGCTCCCCCCACAAGCCAGATACTTCTTATATCGGGCTGCTGTCTGATTCTTTCCATGAAGCCAACTGCATCAGTATCGATAAATTCAGCATATTCATCCTTCCCCTTCCGTGTTCTTGAAAACACATAACAGGGTTTGCCGCTATACATCCATTCCCCGAACGTAAGCACCTGTTCATATGTTTTTCTGCCCATGATAAGGGCGTCGACTGTATTGTAGAATTCGCTGTACCCGTTATCGCCTCCGTCACCCTTTGCTTCTTCGAGCCATTTGACGTCACCGTTGCTTTCAGCTATATAACCGTCAAGTGACATTGCTATATATAATACACATCTGGTTTGTTCTGACATTACGTAACTCCTGGTCTAATTTATGAAATGGATACAGATGCAGCATGAAGTCCTGTCACCCGTATAGATAATAATAAACAAGTCAAACTTTTCATACAAGTTTTTCTTGTCAGCTGCAATAATATAAACTGTTCAATATTAAATGTTTAAGCGTTATATTTGTGCACTTATTTTTAAATATTGTTATCTAATGAATCGAGAAAGACTCAGGCTTTTTTTTATTCCGTTCTCCGGAGGGAATGCATATTCATACTCCGGATTCAGGAAATACCTTCCTGATAATGTAGTTTTCCACAACCTTGAACTGCCCGGTCGGGGAAAGAGAATTTCAGAACCTCTGCTTGTAAGGACTGAGTCGATGACCGAAGATCTATTCGCTCAGATCGAAGGTTTTACAGATGACAGATATGCTATCTTCGGGCACAGTCTGGGTGCGCTACTGGGTTATACTCTGTGCAGACTGCTTGCGGAAAGGAAAATGAAACTGCCGGTCACTCTGTTTTCGTCAGGGCAGACTGCCCCTGCTTTGATAAGCTCTGATAATAAACACGAATTGCCTAATGACATGCTGGTTAAAGTGCTCAGAGAAATGAACGGTACACCTGAGGAACTCCTGAATGATGGAGATTTCCTGGATTATTTCCTGCCGGTCATAAGGGCGGATTTCAGGTCAGTCGCTGAATTCCGTTACCGTTCGCAGCCTGTACCGCTGAATATTCCGATTGACATACTTCTGGGCAGCGAAGAGGATACTACTGATGATGAGGCATTGGCATGGCGGGATGAGACGAGCGGAGGTGTCTCGGTTCACCGTTTCAGCGGAGGACATTTTTTCATATATGATCATATTCCGGAAATCTGCAGACTGATAATTTCCAGAATACAGCAGAGGTAAGTATATGATAAAGGTATATTATGCATTTACGGATATTCTGAATTCAGCAAATATAGGTGCAATTACCGACCAGTTACCCCCGGATGTTTCAGGCAGGCTGACACGCATGAGGAAAAAGGAAGACAGGCAGTTACTGCTGCTGTCGAGAATAATTTTACTGAAGGCATTTACTGAAAACCTGTCAGACCGATGGAGTCTAAATGACATCAGATATACTGATAACGGAAGGCCATATCTCTGCGGCGGAAAAAGTGACTTCAGCATTTCTCACTCCGGAAACTGCGCAGCGGTTGTTGTCTCGGATGATTGCAGAGTCGGAATTGATCTGGAAACGATAAAAGAAACTGACTTTTCCGATTTTTCGGATTTCTTTTCCGCAGAACAGTGGTCAGATATATACTCGGCGCAGGATCCGAACGAAAGATTCTACCGATACTGGACACTGACAGAAAGCGCTGCAAAAGCAGACGGACGCGGACTTTCATCAATTTCAGGCCGAAGCATAAAGCTAAATACCGGCTTTTTGAATATCGATGATGATGACACGCGGTGGTTTTACAATCATTATTCCTTCGGAGGAAGAATTGTCTGCTGTATTGCTTCAGACAGGAACGCTGAACCCGAAGGTATACAAAAGGTCATATCTATTTAGACATCGGAAGCTGCGTTTTTTTCCCCATATTGACGGCTATCAGAATATAGACCAGCGGAATTAGCGGGGTCAGGAACAATGAAAATATAAAATTACCCCAGAAACCCAGAAGTGTTTTTCTGCCGAGTATACCAACTACAAGGCTTAATAAAAAATTCAATAATATGAGTAAAGTCATAATAATCCCTAAAGATTTTGTTTTTTAACTGTCCGGGCTGCAAGGCGGAAAGTAACAGCAACTTTCCGCCTTCCAAATTAAAAGATTTAAGCGTTTGCAGCCTTCAGATTCGTCGCAATTGTCTGTCCCTGTTTGTATAGATCCGAAAAATATTCCTTTACTTTTCTGGGATCAAAATTCAGGAAAGTGCCGCCGCTCGCAAAATGCTGTATGAAAACTCTCCCTACCGCCCAGGTAGTAGCACCGGAAAAAACGGGCATGGAAACAGAACCAACCACACCAATTATCGGAATGGCTTTAACAATACTGGTCAAGTAACTTTTGGAAAGAGCTTCTGCAGATATCCCGCCGACAAGGGCGCTGATAACAGACTTTCCTGCATTCTTTGAAAACTTAATATCGTATATTTTGGAAAGTTCACTCAGCATTTTCAGCTGAACTCCAGAAACGGTGGCTACATCAACTAATGGTAACGGCAGCAGGCCTGCTCCCATCGACCACCACATATACTTCTTTACAACTGCATTTGCAGCGTCCAGCTTTTCCTGTTCAATATCCTGAGCAACTGCACCGCTTTCAGTTGCAGTATCTTCAGCAGTGATCTCTTCCTGTACAATTTCTTCCTGAGCTTTTTCTTCATTAAGCATCATGAACCTCTTATATTATTGTAATAAATAAAAATATATTGGTTTACAAAAACTAATCCGTTTCTATAATTTCCCCATAAACACTGCCGTACTATTTTCTTTCCGGTATTACGAGCAGTAGTCCCCAGTTATTGGCCGGAATTGGTCTGTACGCTATCCAGCAGTCGGGTACTCCCCTGATCGTACCGACCTTCATGAATCCGGAATTTTTTTTCTGCAGATCGCGGCCTATCTCCCTGAGTACTGGCAGGTGTTCTTCTTCGGCAATACTGAATATTGATTCGTTATACGAGATAGATCCGCCCGGAGAACATACCAGATTGCCGTTTTCGGATATAAGAAGTGCATAACTGCCTGGAGTCAGTTTGACCGACGTTACCATTTTAGCAAGCCATTCCAGCGATATATCCACGGATATTATTCCCCGCATGGTCTCCTTCTGGCCGTCAAACCTGAAGAACGGAACCGAGTATGTCGACATAACTATATTGCCCCCGCCGGAGCCTTCATCGAAATACGGTTCTATCCATACCGCACGGTTCAGCCTTTTAGGGATAAGATACCAGTCCATACTAAAATAATGATAATTAGAATCAGTCGGATTCGCGTAATTAAGTTTTCCGTCTCTCTTATAGGCGTAAGGAGCATAATACACAGAATCCTTGTAGAAGGTATTGGGCTCGAAAGCGATTGATACTCCGAACACTTCTTCATTATTCTGCACTATTGCATTCAGCAGCAATTTCATATGATCTTTCTGTACTCTGGAAAATTCAAGTACATATCCCAGGTTTTTAGGGATCTGTTCGATTGAAAGTATAAACTTCTGTATTCTGTTGACCTCTCCCTTCAGCTTTTCTGCCGCCAGACGTTCTGTAACTTTCTCCCATTTGCGCTCTGTATACTTCTCCCAAAACCTGAAAGCCGCAACGATCAGTACTGCAGCTGACATTACAATGAAAACATATTTCAGAGCCTTTTTGATACCGGAAGTCATATTTTACCGGCCTCCCTTATAAAATTCATCATATAATGGTTTACGCATGATAAATCCATTGCTATAGAGGAACTCTGACAGAATATCAAAATCCGACTGGAGCAGATTCCCCGGTCTGCCGCTCTTACCGGAGCAGTCCAGCATATCCTTCATCGAATTCAACATCCACCATGAATGAGAACGGTTCGAAAAAACCATAGCCATTCTTTCGTACTTGTTCATTACCTGTATCGTTTCTTCTTTGTGTGACAGAGCATAATCCCATCCTTCCATGGATGCCTCAACAAATTTTCTGCACAGGGAAGGATCCTTCTTCAGTGTGCTTTCCATGCAGTAAATTCCGTCTTCCGGAAAGTTCATTTCATAATCAGAGAAATTGAACCTGACTACTTCATCCTGGTTCACTCCGGAATTAATCAGACGCTTATATTCATTGTAAGACATCATCACGGTTATATCTACTGCGTCTTTCAGGAAGATGTTAATGCCTCTGTCAAATTTAATTACATTTGCTTTGATATTGTGTTTTTTCAGAAATCCTTCTGTCAGCTCACTGGCTGCTGTCCTCCAGACTCCTATTGTTTTCCCGTTAAAATCCTTTAGTGATTTTATTCCCGATTTCTTTTTGGCAATGAACATAATGCCGCTGCGCTGGAATACCTGACCGATATTTACCAGCCTCGTGCCCTTTGCTCTCTCTATCATTCCGGTAAACAGGAACAGTATACCGAAATCAACGCTGCCATTTTTCAGAGAGGAAACAACGTTATGGTTGTATCCGCCGGGAATTATATCAGCATCAATTCCATACTTACGGTATATCCCCTTCTCCTTTGCCATATAGTAACCGGCAAACTGAGGCTGAGGAACCCAAAGAGGCAGAAACGTTACTTTCCTGAGCTGCTTGTTTTGAAGCGGCAGATTCTGAGCAGAAGATGAAAAAAACGGAAACCCTGCTGCAATGATAAGCATCAATATAAGGATTTTAATATGGCAGAACTTGCACATCTTAATACCCGGTTACTTTTTATCGTCTGAATTTAGCAATAACGGCAGATCGTTCTTACCATTACCCATTATGATAATTTTGCTGTTACTGGATTTCGCAAATTCGGAAGTGACTTCCAGACCTTTCCACTTGAGTATCGGTATGTTTGACAGCTGTTCAAACTGCCGTATTCCCTCTGCTTCAATAATTTTCCTCTGTTTCTCCTTCTCCTCGATCTTTAACTTATAGTCAAACTCATAGGCCAGCTGTTCAGCCACCATCTTTTTCTCAATAGAATTTGAGACAACATCAGGCAGCGATATTTTCCTGATCAGGTAATCATCCATCACAATATTCTGCTCAAGAAGCTGTTTGCTCAGATAGTACTTTATAGTGGACTGTATTACAAGCGATGACATTTTGTATAGCTGTTCAGGAGCAAAGTTGCCAATAATAGCCATAGAAGCTGCCTGAACTTCTGGTTTCACATACGAAGTGGAGTATGTGGTACCAAGATTCTTGTGTATAGTTGGAATTGAATCACGAATGAGATAATACCTGTAAGAATATTCTACCTTGACGGTCAGTCCCTCAGATGTGAGTATCTGGAGTGTGTCCGTTCTGCTCTGGAGACGAGTCTGATATATATACATCCTGTCCCAAGGCCAGATAATATGAAGACCTTCACCGTAGACCGCATCCAGGACAGTGCCGCTGAACCTTGACCACCTTATTCCCTGCTGGCCGGAATCCACTGAAATAAAAATATTTTTCCAGAACAGCGCGATCAGCAGAACAAAGATAAACACTCCCAGCGATATTCCGACCGTATGCCGGTCCCAGTAGGACAGGAATCTGTTTTTCAGGTGCCCTGCAAAACGGGCGACTTGTGCACAGACAGTTTTGATTTTCTGAATCACTTATGACCTGCATAATGCTGATATAACATACAAGTGAATTAAAGGAGATACCTGATTACCAGCTGCTGAACAAATACACTTCATAAGATCTTCAGAGTCCTTCAGAAAGCCAGCTGCTGCACGTAATTATCGGATTTTTCTGTTACAATTATAGCACATTTTCTCAGTTTTAACAATGTAAATTATAATTAAATTTCCTGCCCTGAAAGCCCTTTTTGACCGTGTTTCAATGGGTGTCACTATCCGGGCATCTTCAGCCTTATCACATTTCTGTACCTTATACAGAGCGAAATAAAAAGCATCCCGGCCGCAGCATCAGTTTTGTAAGTGTCAGTTCAGCGAATTCATCAATTCGTAAAAATACCTGGGTTCTTTCGTCCTGTATAAATTGAACCAGGCTATTAATGTATTCTCACTGAATAGCCCTGTCAGCCGCAGAACTTCATAACTGAATCCAAGAGGATCTATGCCGGATGCGGTTATCAGATTTCCATCAGCAACAACCGGTTCTTCGACGTAATTGTCACTGCCCTTATAATTCATGCATACCATTTTCAGATATTCCTTATCATTGCTGGTATGTCTGCGGTCATTGAGTACGCCTGATTCCGCCAGTCCTATTGTGGCTCCGCATATAGCACAAACAGGAATCTCCTTATTCAGCAGATCCTTCACTATACCCATTACTTCTTTATTCCGTTCTTCAAGCCATGTATCAGCACCGGGCAATATAAGAATATCACCCTTTCTGAAACTGATGTTCCGAATTGACTCATCGGGAGTAATATCGATTCCGCCCATGGTTTTCACCGGTTTCAATGAATCGGATATTTTTATAAAAGAAACATTTTTCCCCTTCTCCTTAAAAAACCTTCCCGAATTCAGCTCGGCAGTAATATGCCCGATCTCCCAATCGGCAAGTGTGTCCAGAACATACAGATAAATATTCATAATATGTATTTCTCCAGTTTTTAATAAAATTTTTGAGTTTTTTCTTTTATTCTGCTATACAAAATTGCTTTATTCATCCGGTATTAGCGGATCAAACAGAATGCTTCCGGTCAAAGCATGTATATCTCGTCGGAAAGCGCGCGGCTTATAATATTGTATTTTTCCTCTATCAGCTCGCGGGCAGGTTCAATCAGAGAGTTCCAGTTTGAATCGATCTTTTTTTGCAGCCAGATTTTTCCATCCTGATAGCTCTGTTTCCGCACGGAATACATGAAATACAGCCAGAAGGATGGCACAACTATCTGCGAAATTGCATCTGCATTCGACAGGCATATCTCTTCCGGAGTGGCACTTCCTATGGGAAGAGGCGTCATATGGTTCTTTATGCACCCGGATACCATCTTTGTCCTGTCGATGTCATAGCCATGTGAGGCAAGAAGCTCCGTGGCCATTTCTGCACTCCTGACATTATGCACCGGAAGTGTGGAAATGTCATGAACAGCAGAGATGTCGTGCAGATATGAGGCATACAGGACAATTTCCCTGTCCGCTCCCAAAATGCCGGCGAGTGTGTCTGCATATCTGCTGACTACCAGAATATGATCCGAATAGAATGATGGAGTAAATGCATTTCCAGGGGCTTTGCATGATTCATTTACATAATCGGCTATTAGCTTTCCAAGCATCTTGTTTACCTCCTTACCTCGATATTTGATTATTGCCGACTGATTGTGTAGCTATTGCTGCATCAGCCGTGAAAATCCGGTATAGGGTCTGAGTTCACTAATCTCAAATGAAATCAGCCCATTCTGTACAAGCGGCAGCTTTCCAAGCAGTCCGGATGCCTCTGAGGTATCCCGGCACTCGAGTATCAATACAGCCGTATTCATTTCAGTAAAATATATTTCTCTTATATTTCCATTCAGATACATCGCATACACTGCACTTGCTTCATCTGCAAGCACCCGGCTTTCATTCTGCAGCTCGGTATTTCCCGTTTCCCGTTCTACCGCCAGTATTTTCATGCTCTGACTCTCCCTGATAAGATTAAACAGCGTACAGTTATTTCATTTAATAGCACACACATTCCGTCAGTATTTGTTCCAGTGTACGATTTCAGCCAATGACTTGCGTACTTTCAGCGGCGGGTTTTCATCAGATGTGTAACCCAGCGGTATCAATACCACCGGTTCGATATTTTCAGGCAGTTCCAGCACATCGCGCACCAGAGAGATATCAAAATTACATACCCAGCAGCTGCCCAGTCCAAGTTCTGAAGCAGTCAGTATCATGTGGTCAGCCGCGATTGCCACATCTATACCGAGATGATCGCGCCCGTCTGATTCGCGGTGCCAGCCTTCATTCCGGTCACCGCAAACTGCAATTACCACCGGGGCATCATGAAAACCCGGCTTATTGAATGCCCCGTTCAGCCTTTTGCGCTGCTGCATATCCGTTACCACCACAAAGTGCCTGGGCTGCCTGTTTTTCGCAGAAGGCGCCATGCGACCGGACTGCAGTATGCGCATTATTTTTTCTTCCTCAACCGGAGATGTCTTGTAGTTGCGGACAGAGTACCGTTTCTCTATAAGTTCTTCAATATCCATTTTTGCTTATACCCATTTTCTTCTTTGTTCTGTCTGAAATTCAATACAAAAATTGTAAATTATACGGGAAATATCAAATGCTGCAGATTTTCCTTGCTTGTCACCTTGCAGTGACTTATATTTATGTCACTATTTAGTGACATTTATTCAGGAGAGTATATGAAGGTGATAATTTGTATTTTAGTTATATTTGTCTGTCTGTTTTCTTTTCCGGCCGCAGCACAGCAGGGTTCGGCTTTTTGTGCAGAGGCTGACGGCGTCAGCTGCACTGCTATACACTTAGGCAGCGAACTCGATTTTTTCCCTTATCTAACGGGCGGGTACTACGCTTCCCTGTGGGCTGGAGCGGGACACATCAGGCTGAGGGGGGTAGCTGCAGAAAGCAACCTGCCGCAGATGGTAATCCGTGATGGTTTTAAAGACCTGCATACCGCTGCCTATGCACTGATCGCCGATTATTTTTTCAGCGAGGATTTTTCCGGATTCTGGATTGCAGCAGGCACTGAATACTGGAAGAGCAGTGTAAAGAACTCGGATAACGGAGTTGCAGGACATTTCAGCAGCATTCAGCTTACATTCGGCGGCGGATACACGTGGAAGGTCTGGAAAAATTTCTATTTTAATCCCTGGGCAGCGGTCCATATAAAAGCAGGTGGCAGCGACAAGATGATAGGCGGAAAATCTTACCGAAGTAATTCTTTATTACCCGAAGCGTCAGTTAAAATAGGATGGTATTTCTGACATGCGCAACAAGGAAGAGACAAAAAATAAACTGCTGAAGGCAGTGGGCCGAGTTATACAATCAGGCGGTATGAACTCAGTGGGAGTAAATTCTGTAGCTGCCGAAGCCGGAGTAGACAAGGTACTCATCTACAGGTACTTCGGAGGTATAGAAGGACTGCTTTCTGATTTCATATCTCAGACCGATTTTTTTGCGAACATAGACGGCAAATTTGCGCAGGCAGGACAGATAAATACGAGCGCAGACCTGCTCAGGGCAATCCGCGGGCTGTTTGCCTCACAGCTCAGGGAAATGTCTCAAAATGCAGTGCTGCGTGAAATAATGCTGTGGGAACTTAGCACGGACAATCCTGTTGCACGCGCTATAGCCAGAAAGCGCGAAGAAAGTTCTCTGAAACTCATCGCCGGAATGAAAAAGAAGTTTAACTTCGGAGAAGCAGATGCCGAAGCAATAATTTCCATAATCAGTGCAGCTGTGTCGTACCTGGCGATCAGATCGAAGACTGCAGATGTCTACACCGGTATCGATCTTAATTCCCCTAAAGGCTGGCAGCGACTTGAAAATGCAATTGCATCTATTATCGATTCAATTGCAGGCAGTATGGAAATTGCTACCATTGCGGATGAATAATCATAGTACACTTAGCTGATTATTTGCGCTATGATCCCGTGTGTCATAACGACTCCGGGATCATACTCATGTTTTCAATAATTCTGGTTTACAAGTATTCAGATCATACCGGTTATTCTTCCTGATTTCTTACACCAGACTTGCTCTTTCTGCTGATTCTTTCATTGCTGCTGATATCAGTATTTTTCGAGCAAGTCCATGATCGCACACGAGAGTGCAGCCAGTTTTCCGGCATCCACTTCTTCAGGAACATCCTTTTCGGTATGATTAATCGTGCTGCAGATATGCATGAACTTCTCAGATGTAATAGCCACTGCAGGTACACCGTTCATTGCAAAAACCATATGATCACTCATTGGCCATGACTCCCCTTCCGATATCCCTTCGTATGAAGAGAAAATCTCCCTTAGCCTGCTGCTTGATTTTTCACTGCACTCATAGAACGAATAGTGAGTATCGCCATCTTTGTATCCGGCCGCATCAATGTTAATGGCAAGCTCTATATTTTTCATATCGCTGCTGTATCTTTGCAGGTAATCCACTTCCCCGCTTCCGGCATAGTAATCCTCGCCGTTAATTGCGAGCAGTTCCACCTGGTAGTTTCCTGAATAGTTCTCGAGCAGCCGGGCAAGTCCCAACAATACTGAAATTCCGGCAGCATTATCCAAAGCCCCGGGAGTAGTTTTCTTGGCATCTATATGAGCGCATATTACTATCTTTTTTTCTGCGCCGGTATTTTTTCTTGCTATTACGTTGCAGGCTCGTGCAGGTATTCTTGCAGATTCAAATTTGAGCATTACATTCATTCCCGCGTATGATCTGAGTCTTCGCCCCTCCTCCACTGTCATATAGACCGACGGAATATCAAAAGCTCCATCCTCTATCAACGGAAACGGAGAAAGCGCGGCGGTACCGTATGGATTTTTCCCGGTTGCAGCTATTATGGCTGCAGGCCTGGCTTCTTCCAGTATGGCTATAATCTCCTTGTGCTCGTCTACACAGTAGAACGGATAGTTTTTAGGTACAAGCTGTCCTTTTGCAAGCTCTCCATGGATCAGAACAATTTTTCCGGTAAGGTGTTTTTCTTTTAGTTCATTCAGAGTGGAGACTTCAGTCAGTTCGCTCACTCCCGAATAAGGCAGCGAATAGGGACCCGTGAAGGATTCGAATTTCTCCAGTCCCGCCTCCAGAATAACACTTCCGCATTCCCAGTCCATACACCCGAACCAGTCAGACTGAACCTGAAGCCCCGCCCGCGCGGTCATACGGCTGAAGTATTCTGCCGCTTCAGCATTGCCGACACTGCCAGGATGCCTGTTTGGTATCTTCATACAGAGTGTCTGAAGATCTTTACTGATATCGGTTGCCAGACAGTTTGGTTTAGTATTCTGATTTGTATTCATTCTTACTCCTCGTTGTGATTATTAAAAACAGGAGTGAAACTTAAAGATTGAGGAAATGAAAGTATTGTAAAAATCCGACAGCTTATTCAGTCAGCTGCATAGGTCATCGATCACTCTGAGATAATTTTCCGGAGAATACCCGGTATATCCCGAAAATTCCTTTATCATGTGTGACTGGTCGAAATATCCGTAGTTATTGACCACATCTGCCCAGTCTACACTGGCAGGCCTGGTATTAAGGTAATTGAAGAGATTTGTAAATCGCACTATCCGGCTGTACAGTTTTGGTGCAGTTCCCACGTATTTTTTGAACATGCGTTCGAGTTTTTTTTCACCGACACCCGATTGTTCTGCAAGTGAAGAGATATTCAGCCTGCCCGATGATGCATTTATCTTTTGTATGAAGTACTTCATTATCCTTTCATCATCTGGATTGGTAAGGGGCCTCAGCTGCTTTACAAGTTCTGATTCGAGCAGTATTATTCTCTGATTCATTTCATCTATGGCCGATATCTTTTCAGTAACATCATTCCAGAAAGATTTATCCAGAAGATTCATCTCAAGTGTACACGTAGATGCGAGTTCTGAAACGGGAAAATGGATAAAATTGTACAGCGCGTGCGGTTTAAATCTGATAGCAAGATAGTCTATTCGTTCTCTCGAAGTAACCAGATAGCGTTGTTTGCGTATAGTCAGCAGGAAGCTGCTGTTCAGCCTTACTTCTCTTTTGTCGCTGGTTTCAAAACTGGTTGGTCCCGCAAAGCTGAGCAATATGTCTGAGCATGGTTCAGGAGGCAGTATCGTCTGTCCGCATTTCTCTTTATTTCCCGTACGCAGGTACCAGTAATAATCGACATAGCTGTTAAGCACAGGATTCACAGGATAAATGATTCCGCTGTCCATAGGCTCCGGATAGTTTATTTAAGAAAACAAAAATATGATTTTGCCCCCTATTTTCCAATTCCGCTGCTGTTGCGAAAGTCTATCCGGTTTGCCAAATAGAACAATGCAGGCTATATTTGCATATTCTGAAGTTCAGAATGTCATTCAGGATTTAAGTTTGTATAATTACAATTGAATTATCTGTCAGGAATAAAATGGTACGGAACGTTTCGCTGGAGGAGTTTTACAGTCATCACCTTGAACTGGATAATCCGGTCAGAACATTTACAAAAAAAGAACTGGGACACTTCAATGTCTTTTCGCGCAAACAGTTCTGCAACCGTCCTGTCGCATACAGCAGGCGTGATTTCTATAAGATCACTCTGCTCATAGGAACTGGAAAGATCCACTTTGCCCGGAAGACATTCGAGATTAATCAGAATGCACTCATGTTTTCAGATCCGCAGATCCCCTACTGCTGGGAACCGGTTTCTGAAAAGCAGGACGGATATTTCTGTATATTCACAGAAGAATTTATATCCGAGAAGAAGATACTGAATTACAAGGAATTGCCGATGTACAGGCAGGACGGCACTCCGGTATATTTTCTCGATGAACCGCTGACGCGGCAATTGAGCGATATTTTTGAAAAAATGCTGGAAGAAGCGCAGCGTGATTATTTATACAGGCACGATCTGCTCCGTACTTACATGGATCTGATAATTCATACCGCCCTGAAACTGAGCCCGGCCGATGCATTCACAAGACCTGTAAATGCATCCTCGCGCATCACTTCTCTTTTCATGGAATTGCTGGAAAGACAATTTCCCGTGGATTCTCCGGGACAGATACTGAAACTGAAGACACCCGGAGATTATGCAGGCAGACTCCTTATACATGTAAATCACTTAAACAGGGCTGTAAAGAAAACTACCGGTAAAACCACGAGCGAGCTGATAGCTTTTAGAATAGCTGCCGAAGCAAAAAAACTGCTCATTCATACTGACTGGAATATTTCCGAAATTGCATACTGCCTGGGATTTGACTATCCGTCATATTTTGATAACTTTTTCAGAAAGCAGACAAATGTCACTCCCAGGTCGCTGAGGGACTGACCGCGCTCTGAAGTGCGGAAGCCTCCTCCGGAAAGGACAATTGTTTGAATTGTATAACTTTCTGTTTGATTTGCATTAAATATACTTGTGATTTCTGAGTAGTTTTCTCATTGTAATTCAACAATATGAGAGGGAAAAATGAAATTCAGAGAACTCGGCAATACCGGCGAAAAATTATCGGCAATTGGACTCGGGTGCATGGGTATGAGCTATGCATACGGACCAAAGGATGATAAGGAATCTATCCGTACACTGCATAGAGCACTCGAGCTGGAGATTAATTTCTGGGACACAGCCGACCGATATGGCTACGGACACAACGAAGAACTGATATCAAATGTTCTGGTTCCTAACAGACAAAAAATTTTCATAGCAACGAAATTCGGTTTCAGGGAGCGTGACAGTGCTGAAGCACATACGGTAACATACAATACCTACATTGACGGTTCACCTGCGTATGTAAAGACGGCCGCAGAAAACAGCCTGAAGCGTCTTAAAACCGATGTTATAGACCTGTACTACCTGCACCGTATAGATCCCAATGTTCCGATAGAAGATACCGTAGGTGCGATGTCGCAGCTGGTCAGTGAGGGCAAAGTAAGGTATCTGGGATTATCGGAGGCTTCGGCCGGAACGATCCGCCGGGCACACAAGGTGCACAAAATTGCAGCCCTCGAAACAGAATATTCCATACTGACGCGCGATGCAGAAGGAGAAATACTGGATACCTGCAGGGAACTTGGAATTGCCTTTATTCCATTCAGTCCGCTTTCGAGAGGTTTGGTAACAGGTACAATAGAAAATCCGGAGAATTTTGCTGCTGATGACTACAGGAGAGTTCTGCCCAGATTTTCGGGATCCCACTTTGATAACAACCGGAAACTTGCGGCCGAATTTGCTGCAATTGCGGGTTCCAGAAATCTTACTCCCGCACAACTGGCCCTGGCGTGGGTGCTTGCACAGGGTAAAGATATTATCCCGATTCCGGGCACTAAACGGGTGAAATATCTGGAAGAAAATGCCGCAGCAGTCGAAGCCGTCCTCAATCAGGAAGATATGGATAACATCAGCTCGCTTCTGAAGAAATATCCCGATGTAGGCCCCAGATACGATCAGCTCAGTATGAGTGTGGTCAATAAGTAGAAGCCTGTTTTGTAAACCCCGCATAAAATGCTGCGGGGTTTTTAATTTCGGCAAAAGTATTATTTCCGCTAAAACTTTTCTTTTTCATTCCGATAATAAACAAGAATAAAACTGAATTTATAGAAATGAAAAAGATTTATTACATATGGCTTTTATGCCTGCCCCTTCTGCTGTGTTCATGTTCTACAATGATGAACACCACCAGCCAGGAGATCCAGATAAAATCCGAACCTCCCAATGCAAAACTTATAATAGACGGTAAAAAATACGGAACTACTCCTCAGACAGTGAATATTTCGCGCGGAGATGATCATGTAGTAAAGCTCGAGCTGTCTGGTTATGAACCATACGAAATCCAGATTACACGCAGGATGTCAAAGTGGGTCTGGAGCAACGTATTGAACGGCTTCATCCCGGGCTTTGCAATCGATTATCTTAACGGATCATTATATAACCTGTATCCCGGTTCACTCAATATCACTCTCTCTCCTGCTGCACCTGTAGTCGCCAAACCGGCAAAAAAATAGAATTTACCAGAAGGAGACTTCGGCAGTGCTGAAGTCCCCTGTATCCTTTTCCCCGTTTCGGTCTCAGCGTATAAACGATTTCTTTTTTATTACGATAATACAGCAAATGTTTTATGATTTTGTCGAATAATAACAGGCGGGAATATGAAATGGTATAACAATCTTGAGATCGGGAAGAAACTTCTCTATGCTTTCCTTTTTATTTCACTTTTAATGAGTGCCACCTCCTTTTACGGAATCATTCAGATGAATTCACTGGCAGACAGTACTACCTATTTATACGAAAACAGTGTAGTATCACTGCGTGACCTGGGACTGATCTCCTCTAAATTTGAAAGAGTAAATGCCATTATGCGCGATGAAGCCTTGACAAGTGATCAGTCTGCCATACAGGGAAGATCCAGGGACTGGCACGATCTGGAAAAAGAGATAGGTATACTTTTGCAGGAATATGAAAAAAGTATAACGACTCAGGAAGAACGGGATATATTCACAAAGTTTCTGCCTGAAAAAAAAGAGTTCGGGGAGAAACTGGAAGAATTTGACAACTATGCTTTTTCCGGAAATACTGCAGCCTGCCTGGATCTGCTGAACAACGGAATGCTGAAATCCAGGAGAGAATACAGGAAAGTTCTTCAGAGCCTTATAGATTACAACATTAAACTTGCCGATGAAGTTAAATCGCAGAGCAATTCATCTGCCTCTTCGAGCATTATAGCCACTTCGGTCCTATCTGTCATTGCCGTAATTGCAGCCATACTGCTGGGCACTTTCATAGCCAGAAACTTAAAAAATTCTGTAAACAAACTCCTCGAATTTGCACGCGAACTGCAGAGAGGACATGTAAAGGTAAGGACTAATATTGACACGGAGGATGAAATTGGAAAAATGGCTTCAGTGCTCGACGTGTTTGCGACACAGCTCGAGCAGTTTGCCGGAGCAATGCACAAGATAGCCATCGAGGGTGATGTCTCAATCAGGGTTCCGTCATATGATGCGGAAGATATGCTTGCGCCTGCGCTGAACTCAATTGGTGAAACACTAACCGGTCTTATCAATGAAGCTGAACAGCTGACGAAATCTGCAGTGGAAGGCAAACTGGCTACACGCGGGAATGCAGAAAAATTCAGGGGCGGTTTCAGGGACATAATTTCAGGTGTCAACTCTACTCTGGATGCCGTTATTAAACCGATAGATGAAAGCGCAAAGGTGTTGGCACAGATGGCCTCTGGTGACCTTACGGTCAGAATGAACGGTGATTATAAAGGAGATTTCCTTCTGATAAAAAACAGCATCAATGAATGCGCAGCATCAACCGAAAAAGCAATGATGGAAGTATCAGGAGCAGTACATGCAACCGCAAGCGCTGCAGGCCAGATATCCTCCAGCTCAGAAGAAATGTCCAGCGGCTCGCAGGAACAGTCACTGCAGACAACCGAAATAGCAGGTGCAGTAGAAGAGATGACTAAGACAATATACTCGACTACAGAAAACATACTTGAAGCTGCCCGTCTGTCCAGGATGGCAAGCGATTCGGCTGTAAGGGGAAAGGAAAAAGTAAGCGATACCATAAAGGGCATGGACAGGATAGTGGAATCGGCTGAATTCACGAGCAGCATAATTACGGCTCTCACTTCAAAAGCAGATCAGATCGGAGAAATCACACAGGTAATTGAAGACATTGCAGATCAGACCAATCTGCTCGCACTCAATGCCGCGATAGAAGCTGCCAGGGCCGGCGAACAGGGGCGCGGATTTGCAGTAGTTGCCGATGAGGTAAGAAAACTTGCCGAACGCACTACAAAGGCGACAAAGGAAATTGCCGATACAATCCGGGCAATTCAAAAAGAAGTACGCGAAGCAGATACTTCCATGAAAGGTGCCGGTAAAGCAGTCGACGAGGGACGCATGCTGACTAATGATGTAGCCGCGGTACTCGGTGATATACTGAAAGATACCTTAAAAGTAACTGATGTAGTTAATCAGGTTTCTGCTGCCAGTGAACAGCAGTCAGCTACCGCCGAGCAGATCAGCAAAAATATAGACGGTATAAGTTCTGTCACACAGGAATCCGCAGCCGGCATCTCCCAGATCGCTCGCGCTGCTGAAGACCTGAGCCGCCTGACAGTCAATCTCGAGGAAATGGTGCATAGATTCAGGGTATCGGACAAAACCGGCTCGCGTCAGGGGGTCATGCCCCGTTCATCCGATATACCTGTTCCTGCAGAAACGTCCGCTTACTAACTTTCTGCAGCGTTATTTCGGCAGGAAGCGGAAAATGAGAAGGAGTTATACGGCACCCATATCTATGGGTGCCGCATATGAGGTATGTTTACTATTTTATTTCCAACATATACCGGTAAATTTCTGTCTCTTACCGAAAAAGAATAACATTCTAAAACTCTGTACCGTATTTTAGCTCAATAAAATTGTGGAGATGACTTTGGGAAACAGTAGTGTATGTCCGTGGTGGCTGGGATATTTGCTTGCCAGTCCTATAAGAAAACTGATCAATAATCCCGAGAAGATGCTCGGGAAGTATCTAAAACCTGGCATGAGAGTTGTCGATTATGGCAGCGGTATGGGTTATTTTAGTCTGCCCATGGCCAGGATGGTCGGCAGCAGCGGCAAGGTATACTGTTTCGACATACAGGTAAAAATGCTGGAGCATCTGGCCCAAAGAGCAGCCAGGGCAGGACTGGGAAACATTATCGAACCCAGGCTGATATTGCCGGGCATAATTGAACAGGAAGGGCTTAATCCTCCTGCTGATTTCGCATTGCTCTTTGCTGTAGCACACGAAGTACCGGACCGGAAAAGACTTTTCAGAGAATTAGCATGCATGCTCAGACCTCAGGGGTTACTCTTGTTTTCTGAACCCAAGGGACATGTATCCATGAAGGATTTCGAGGAATCTATTTACTTTGCTGTAAAGGCAGGATTTAAAAGAGCCGATGTGCCGCAGGATCCGGAAAGTCTGACAGTATTGCTTGAGAAGATCTGATACTATATGTGGTGTTCAGCAAATATACTTAGAGTCATCACAGTCAACAGTTATTTTGTACAGACAGTTTGAAAATAATATTCTTCTCGGCGTCAGTCAGACCCGTATCTGTGAATCCAACCTTCCTGAGTACGGCACCCGATGCTGCATTATCAATGTGTGTTCGTGCAATTATGCTTACCAGCTGCTTGTCGCGGCTGGCAATTGCGACCAGGGCCCTGGCCATTTCGGTAGCATATCCCTGATTTCTTAAGGAAGGGATCACGGAAAAACCGATTTCAATCTCCCCGCTCTCAGAAGGAGGGCCGATGAAACCCCCGGCAGCGGCGAGTATTCGGCCGCTTTGTCCATCGGCATTGAGGACAGCATACCAGTTAAACCATCCGAGCGCCTCTCTGCCGCCCTCAGACATTTTAATACGGAAATACTCCCTGGCATCACCGTCATACTCTCCCGGAGGCCATTCGGATGTTATTTCCACATTCAGTAATTTCGAAAGCTTCTCATGCGATTCTATTTCAGCCTCAAGCATTTCAAGTGTAGAGGCAATAAGTTCCAGCCGCTCTGTTGTATATGTAATCACTTCATTGTTCTCTGAAATCATAATTCCTTAAATTACCTCTACCCCTCTGGTCTTAAGCAGTTCCAGGGACATTTCGCGCAGTTTATATTTCTGTATTTTTCCGCTGGCAGTCATCGGGTATTCATCTATGAAAAATATATACTTAGGTATCTTGAATCTGGCGACCTTATTCCGGCAGTAGTCAGTAACATCTTCTTCAGTAATAACAGCAGCGTCTTTCAGTTTTATGAATGCCCCCACCTGTTCGCCGTATTTTTTACTGGGTACGCCGACGACCTGTACATCTTTAATTCCGGGCATAGTAAGAAGCAGGTTTTCAATCTCGCGCGGATATACATTTTCACCGCCTCTGATTATCATATCCTTTATGCGCCCGGTAATACTGAAAAACCCGTTCTCATCTTTTTTACCCAGATCTCCCGAATGCAGCCAGCCATTCTTATCTATAGCCTGTGCTGTAGCTTCAGGCATTTTATAGTAACCTTTCATGACATTGTAGCCGCGGCAGCATATCTCCCCGATTTCATCGGTCTGACACTCGCTTCCTGTTTCCGGATCAAACACGGCAACCTCGATACCCGGAAGGTTTCTGCCTACAGAATTGACCCTGACCTCTATCGGGTCATCCGTCTTTGTCTGCGTCATTACGGGAGAAGCCTCAGTAAGTCCGTATGGAATCGTTATCTCCGGACAGTGCATTTCTGTCATAACCTGTTTCATTGTTTCCATGGGACACGGCGAACCGGACATGATTCCGGTTCTGAGCGAAGAAAGATCAAACATCCTGAACATCGGATGGTGGAGTTCTGCTATGAACATGGTCGGAACGCCGTAGAGCGCAGTACACCTTTCTTTCTGAACAGATGCAAGTGTAAGCAGAGGGTCAAAGCATTCCATTATAACCAGTGTTGACTGGTGTGTTATAGCAGCCATTACGCCCAGGACACAGCCGAAGCAGTGGAACAAAGGCACAGGCAGCAAAATTCTGTCTTTATCAGAAAGTTTCTGGCATTCTCCAATGGCAAAACCGTTATTTACTATATTAAAGTGTGTAAGCATGACACCTTTGGGAAAGCCTGTCGTCCCGGATGTATACTGCATGTTGACCACATCATGCGGATCCAGTTCTCCTGCAATTTCCCCGAGCACGGCTCTGTCCGAATAACTGCCCACGAGTATAAGTTCAGCAGTATTGAACATTCCGCGGTGTTTCTGCTGACCGATAAATATAAGTGTTTCAAGGCACGGAAACTTCTCAGACTTCAGGTGTCCGCGCTGGCATTCCCTGAGTTCCGGAATCAGTTCATTGACTATAGAAATGTAATCCGAGTCGCGCCAGCCCTCAACGATTGCCAGAGCCTTCAGATCGGACTGTTTTACCAGATATTCCAGTTCATAGCTTTTATAGTTGGTGTTTACAGTAACCAGTATCGCACCCAGTTTGGCCGTTGCAAACATAAAAGTGGTCCAGTCAGGGACATTAGTTGCCCATATACCGACATGATCCCCTTTTCGTATTCCTATTGAATGTAGTCCCAGAGCCAGATTGTCAACGCGTTCGTTGAACTCCTTATATGTAAACCTTAAATCCCTGTCGGCATATACAATAAATTCCGTATCGGAATGGGTTACCGCATTCTCGCTGAGTATCTGTCCCAGTGTCTTATTTATAGTGTTAAAATCTTCCATCTCTTATTCCTCATCAGTATGGAGCATAAAGAACTGCTAGCACCCTGGCTTCTTTTTCACCCAGGCTATGGACATTATGGTCGATAATAGAGTCATAGTAGATACTGTCGCCTTCCGTAATGACGTATGTATCGCTTCCGTAAAATATCTCCACAGCCCCGCTCAATACATAAATAAATTCCTCGCCTTCATGGTTAGAGAGCCTTATTTCTTCGCCAGAGGATGGTTTCATCTCTATAATAAACGGCTCCATGTGTCTGCCGGATTTGCTGGCAGCTATCGGGAAGGCATCCATATCGCTGTGAACAGGCTTTTCCTTATCGGTAAAGCCCAAAGCCTGATCAGATTCATTTTTCCTGTGTACAACCGGTCCGAGATGGACCTGATCATCCATAAGTGAGCCCAGTCTTTCGCCGAGGCAGCGTGATATGCGCACAAGCATGCCTATAGAAGGTATGTATTGACCCTCCAGTATTTTTCCGATCATTTGTGGTGTAATAGAGCATCTTTCGGCCAGTTCATCGAGCGTAATTTTTTTAGTTTCGCAGAGTGACTGTATTTTTTGTCCTAGTATTTTCGCATCAGACATAATAAATTCCATGTTGTTAGGTATAAAAATACAGTACATGAAATGAAAAGGCAAACCTGTAGTATGATATTCTTATTTATTATATTGAGGGATGTGCATAAGTAAAGATATACTTATTTGAACACACCCCGCCCCCCTCCGATTACGGACGGGGAGCCCCCCTCTCGGGAGGGGATTTAATAGCAATACGCACTGGGATTAGTCCCCTCTTTCAGAGAGGGGTACGGCCCGGCTTGTCGGTACGGGAGGTGTGTTAACCACCGGAAATACCAGTATCAGCTTTAATTCTCATGATATTTATGGACACCCCTCAGTTATTATATTACTGCTGAATATCTGTTCAGGAAAAGTGATCAGGATGATAAACAATCCGGCAGTATAGCGCGCGAATAGACTGCCGGAATTCACAATAAGTTACCTTCCGGGAATAATGAGCCGCTCAATTGCATCCTGGAGATCTTTCATCATAAAAGGTTTGGCAATATAGTCCGACATTCCCGCGGCAAGAAGGTTCTGTCTGTCGGTTTCACTGGCATAAGCTGTAACTGCAATTATTGGAACATCCTTATATTCTGTACTTCCGCGTATTATGCGTACCAGGTCGGTTCCGTTCAGTCTGCCTCCGAGATTTATGTCCATGAAAATTATATTGTACTGTTTTTGGTGCACATAATTAAGTACCGTTTCGGCGTCGGATGCAAATTCTATATCGAAGTGTGGCGAAAGTGAACGGTTGACAACGTCTACTGTCATTTGGTCATCCTCAACATACAGTATGCGGGGTTCCTTTAATGCAGCTGCAGAAACCGCCCGATGCCGGTTTTCCCGATCGATTTTTGCGGGTTCCAGCCCTGTTTGCTCCAATGGTAATTCCAGGATAAATGTAGAACCCTCTCCTTCTCTGCTTTCAAGAGATAAATATCCGTCCAGAAATTCCGCACATTTTTTTACTATTGAGAGTCCCAGTCCGGTTCCCTGATAACTCCGTGTATATCCTTCGCTGGCCTGTCTGAAATCCTCCCATATGATTTTTTGTTTATTTCCCGGAATGCCTATGCCAGTATCGGCGACTCTGAGCTGAATAGCCGGTTTATTATCACGCACAATTTTGCAGGCTAATACCTCGACTTTGCCTCTGTCCGTGTAGATTATGGCATTACTGATCAGATTTGACAGTATCTCTCGCAGCAGTGTCGCTTCAGTTTCGATGACGAGGGGTTCATTTCCCGTATATGTTTTCAGTAACAGGTTTTTCTGCATCGCCTGGATTTCGAATTCCCTGCTGACATTTTCGATAATTTCCCGGATATCTGTTTTCTCCTTTTTGTATTCCCTCTGTGAAAATTCCAGTTCGGATAAGCTGAGTATTTTCGTGAGTGTGTTTTTAATTCTTCTGGAGGTCATCAGCAGTCCGCGCAGCATTTCCCGGGCAGCAGTATCAGTAATGGTATCATAAAGCAATTCAGCGTAGCCCAGAATGCCGACAAAGGGAGTACGCAGTTCATGACTCATATTTGCAAAGAAAAATGATTTGATCCGGTTGATCTCTTCGGCTTTATTTTTCGCTTCTATCAGATCATTCATTATTATTTTTCTTTCAGTTATATCATTCGAAAGGATCTGTACCCCCTCAGGAATGGGTTGTATCTTGAGCTCAAACCAGCCTGACTGTCCATCAGGGAAAGTAAATTCATTTTCGATAGTATAAGAATTCCTGTTTTCGAGACAATCTTTGATTAACCCGTAGACCCTGGTTTTTTCTATACCCGGCCACATGTCTGCATATTTTCTGCCGATAAGTTCCGTATTGGGTTTTCGGTTGTGCTTCTCTGCAGTTTCATTCAGATAAAGATAACTCCAGTCAAACCCCATCATCTGGCAGCCTTCCATCATAGTATCCAGACTGGACCTGAACCGGCTTTCGCTCTCCTGCAGCTGGCGGTTATTGTTACGTTTCTCGGTTTCATCCATAAACGTGAGTACCAGGCCGGTAATCCTCATATCGTTATCCAGAATGGGAGATGCAATATCCGCCACGGAAATTGCCCGGCCATCCCTGGCAGTCAGCACCGCGCGATTAGAAAGATTCTTTGCATTTCCCTCAATAAGTACTTGATCGATTATGTTATTTTTTGCCTCACCCGTTTCTTCATCTTTGACACAATAAACTTCTTCCAGAAGTTTGCCCTCGGCCTCATAGAGCTTCCAGCCGGTAAGTTCTTCTGCGAACTTATTGAGGTATACGATTCTGCTTAGGAGGTCTGTAATTATGACACCTTCTCCCAGGCTGTCAATTGTAGTTTTGAACTGCTGCTGCGACTGCCAGAGTTCCCTTTCTTTTGAAAACAACAGTTTGTAGATCTGATTCTGCCTGTGGTTATAATAATATGACAGGCTCACTGCAGTCACAATGATCAGCAATGAGGCAAGTATTATAGCAACGATTGTCTTAAAGTACAATCCCTCCAGCAATTCGCTTTTATCAATTTTTGCGACCATGTAACATCGGGTTCCGGGAATTCTGTCGAGATATGCAAGTACATCGATTCCCCTGTAATCCTTACCCTCAAAAATTCCGACGTAACCGCTGACCGCTTTTACAGCAGGCAGGTCAGTTCTTGTCATAGGAAGGCGAAATTTGAGAGCGGTATTTTTCTGATACCGCAGATTATTCAGGTACAATACTGAATTCTCCTCTTTTCTGATTACAAATGTCTCCGAACTCCTGGTCATTACCGGCCAGTAATCTATCAGTGGAAAGATTGTTTTTTTTGCATCTATTCTGAATACGAGAGCGATTCCGTTATTTCTTGCGGATTTCAGGGGAGCAATTATATCCAGATAAATTTTATCCGAATCCTCGGGAATCATATAAAGTTCCGACATGACAATAGTATCTTTATTTGCCGGATGGTTATTAGTAATTATTTTTGACATCCCGGTCTTGGTAATTCCGGGGAGCGTAGAGGCAACAATTTTGCCGGATGGCAGAATTATACCGACATTGTCGTAATGATAATCATGTCTGATCTTTTCGAGGTGGGATTCGAGTGAGGTTTTTCTTGCATCAGTAAATTTATCCGGGTCAAAGCGGAGGTAGTCGGCAATGTCACGGTCATTTGCGATTATACCTGCATTAGTCTTTTCGTTTTCTATCCATCCGGTGATCTGTCTTATTTTCAGTTCGGCGATCGCTTTCAGTTCATTATGTTTCTGCTGCCTGATGTCAGATCTTTCCCTGAAATAATAAAGGAGTACCGCTGTTGCAATAAAAAGGCTGAATGCTGTTAGAAGTAAAAGCAGATATTTCTTACTAATAGAGCCAAATGGACCGTTATTCATTTCTGTTCCCCAAATTATTGCTGGCACGAGATACAAAGACCGAAGTGGTTAGTTACCACCGTAACGGTTTTACGCATATCCTAAAACGAATTCGCGAAAAACGATATAAATACAATAATAATAATTATCGTTTTAGTATCAAGTATTCAGGACTTTAATTCCCATGCAGAAATAAGCACGTATCAGAGATGACTTTTTACATACATATACAACGCGCAATCGAATCATTAAGGAATATGACCAGCCAGAGGCAGCCGGAGTATGAAAGTAGATCCCTCTCCGGGTTTGCTTTCAAGTGTGACTTTTCCGTCGATGAGGTCTATATATTTTTTTACTATAGCCAGCCCGAGTCCGGTACCCTGATAGCTTCTGGTATATCCTTCGCTTGCCTGTCTGAACTCTTCCCAGATAAGTTCCTGCTTTTGTTTTTCTATACCAATTCCCGTATCAGACACCTTCAGTATCAGAAGATTCTCTTCCGGGTTGTCAGACTTATGTGCAGAGATGCAAACGTGTCCCTTGTCGGTATATATTATGGCATTGCTGACCAGGTTATTCAGCACCTCTGTCAGCAGTGTGGGGTCGGTTCTCATTATGAGTTCCTCGGAAGAGATATCGGTGATCAGCTCAAGGTCCTTTTTTTCAGCTGCGGCAGAAAACTCTTTCAGCACCAGTTCAATTATCTCTCTTACATCGGTATTTCTCGTATTGAGTTCCAGTCCGTCAAACTCCATTTTGGACAGGCTCAGTATTTTTGTAAGCGTATCCTTCATGCGTCTTGAGGTATTCAGTATACCCTGTACCATTTCCCTGGCTTCGGGATCCGTAAGAGTGCTGTCGAGCAGTTCTGCATATCCCAGAATTCCCACGAAAGGAGTTCTGAGCTCGTGACTCATAGTCGCAAAGAAAAATGATTTCACCTTGTTGATCTCTTCGGCTTTTTCCTTGGCAGCAATAAGATCGGTCATTATTCTTTTTCTTTCCGTTTCATCTCTTATCGTCAGCACCAATCCTGTTATTGTGCCGTCGTTGTCATATAATGGAGCTCCGGAGTCCACGACGGGTATTTCGCGGCCTGTTTTTGAAACGAGTACGGCATGATCTGCCAGTTCTTTTATCACACCGTGTGACAGGACCTTTGACTTAATATTCTGCTCAATGTCGCCTGTCATTTCATTTTTAATAAGATATACTTCATCAAGCAGTTTATCTTTTGCCTGTTCCATGCTCCAGCCGGTTATCTCTTCGGCGATCCTGTTGATGTATTGTATTTTCCCGTTTACATCTGCAATAATTACCCCTTCACCCAGACAGTCGATAGTAACCTTAAATTTCTCCTGTGACTGCCAGAGTTCTTTTTCTTTATTGTACAGTTCCTTGTAAGTCTGTTTCTGACTGAAATTATAGAATACGAACAGGACAGCTGCCGACACCATGATTATAAGCATGCATACAATAACTACGACGCTGATCTTTGCGTACAGGCCGGCTAGCATTTCATCCTTATCTATTTTCGCAACCAGGAACCACGGTGTTCCCGGTACTGAACTCAGGTATGCAAAGATTTCTTTATTTCTGTAATCGAAGCCTTCAAATATTCCCCTGTATCCAGTCACAGCCTTCACCGCCGGTAGGTCTGGTCTGTTTAGAGGGAGTCTGAATGAAAGAGCTGTAACCTTGCGGTTTCTGAGGTTATTGAGATAAAGCACTGAATTGTTTTCGCGCCTGACTATAAACGTCTCAGCGGACCAGCTGGAGCCGGGCCAGAAGCGGACAAGCGGGAAAATATATCTTTCAGCATCAATGTGGTATACAATAATGGCTATACTTCGGGACTGATACCTTACTGGTGAGGCAATGCTAAGTATAATCTTGTGTCCGCTTGCCTCCGACCTGTACAGATCAGAAGCTGCAGTCGTATCACGCATTGACGACTGGCGGATTCCGGCTTTGAGCAGCGAATCAGTATAAATAACATTCTTTTGTGAAGAGACAAGGATTTCGCCATTTCTAGAAGCTATGGAAACATCCGCGTAATCGTGTTCCAGACTTATCTGGAGAAGTATATTCTGAAGTTCTGTTCTGCTTTTCTCCGACGGATTCCCGAGAAATTCTTTTGTATTCTTTATAAGGTAATTATCGCGGGCTATAATACTGGCATCTACCAGTTCATCCCTGAACCAACCGGATATCTGATTGATTTTCAGCTGCGCGATGGCTTTCAGTTCGGTCTGCTTTTGCCGGCGTACATAGTCTTCCTCATTGTCCAGATAAGCATACCCGGCTGCAATTATGAGAAGACTCAAAGCAACAGCCAGTATAGTAATCTCACGTTTGCCGGCAATAGTATATTTACTTTTTTCTGACATTTAATTTCTGCTGAAAGTCGTAAAAGTAAAAAGGGGTTCAGTGATTTAAGAAAACATCAGGGAACAATATACAGTTTCAAACAGAGGTGTAAGATATGTTATTACTCATTTATAGTCAATATAACCCGAGTAATTTAATACGCAGTGTCCCGGGAAATAATTGTACAGGGCTTTAGGTGTGGCGGGAAAGTGCAGGTTTCCCGCCTGAGAAAGTCCGGCTAATAATTGGAGAGTTTATTTCAGCAGCAGCATTTTTCTGAACGCACTGAACTGTCCGCATTGCAGTTCATAATAATATATACCGGAGGCAATATCAGCGCCGTTCCAGTCGACTTTATGGTATCCAGCGCTCATCCAAGTGTTTACGAGATCTGAGACTTTCTGACCAAGAATATCATAGACCGTAAGCCGGACCAGTCCGTCTTCAGGAATTCCGAACCTAATAGTTGTTGAAGGGTTGAAGGGATTCGGATAATTCTGGTCCAGAGAAAATACTGCAGGCACATCAACAGCAGTTACAATCAGCTTTTCAACAGAGCTGTCATTGATCTTAAGCTGTTCACCTTTCTGCAGTGTCTTATTTACGATTGTTCCTCCTGCAATATCAGTGATTCTGACGGCATTACCACCGGCAGTAATTGTGACCGGATATTGAGCACTGTTCAGAACAATAATATTTTCGCCGTCCTCAGGAGTCTCGATTCTCCTGTTACTAGCCCACCTGACATCAAAAACACCTCCGGGCGGCACAGGCGGCATATCGTAGCGTGTAACGTCGCTGATATTAGAGGCCATGGTAAGTGTGCGGCTTTTCCCGGTAGCATCGTTGATCACAAGCGAAAACACTTCATCGAGTCTTCTGTTATTATTCAATCGCCATATACGCGGTGATGTGTTTGCAGGAACTACCAGATAACCGTCGGCGTTAACCTTTACCCAGTAGCCTTTTCCCGGCTGAAGTACTGAAGAAATATTATAATCGCTTCCATATTCGTAATACTGTGAAACAATTATGCCATCGGGTGTAGACGAAATATTTTCAACTGAAGATTCCGAATTGTAGAGTCCTATCATATTCCAGCCGGTTTTAACCGGAATCGTCTGGACGCCTATATTGCTACCTGTCAGGGGAAAAACTCTTGAAGCCGCACTCTTTAACCAGTATCCCCGGCCTTCTTCAAGATCAGTCACCTGCTGATAACCGTCAGAATAGGTATATACCGGAGCAGTAAGGTCCCTGATCAGGTATTTTTCTGTCTGTTCGGAAATGCCCACAGGAATACTGACCATGTTCCAGCCGGCAGCAACGGTAACGCTGGCCGGAACAAGATTATTATAGACAATCTTCAGGCTGTCCATACCGGCTGCAACCGAGCAGCTGTCATGCATCTTCATTTCCAGTTCTGATGCAGTTCCGCTGCAGTAATAAATAAGAGTGAATTTTCCTGCAGGCAGTCTCGACTTATCCCATTTAACTTCAACAGGAGCTGCGGGATTCAGGCTGATACGCCACGTCAGGAGCGTATCCTTTCCTTCCTTGCGAAAATCTTTCATCGAATATTTTTCAGGAGTTACAGGCAGTATGAATCTGGCGTTCAAAGCTGCTGAATCATCGGGAACAGACGGAACAAGATTCTCATCGAGCCCTGTATCGATGCCGTCGGAAGCAGTAACGGCCTGTCCGAATGTAAGTTCTGCCGAACTGATGTTCTGCCTGTCACTTATAGCCAGCGAGGCAGACCAGGTAATATCGAAATTTGTTTTCTTCAGAATCACAGGTCCGGTTTTTTCAGATTCACCCAGGTTATAGACTGCACTGACTGTGTATTGATACGAACCCGATTCATAAAGAAACTCGGAAAATTCAGGCTGAATGGGCGAGGCTATGAGCGTACCATCCCTATAGACATTGAAATGACTAAATACAATACCGTTTCCGTTATTGCCCGAAAAATTCCATTCTAATCTAACCTTACCTGTAACAGCATTCAGATTTCCCCGGAACACTGCCGGAGCGGCAAGTTCCTGCTGGAAACTGACATTGAGACTGATTACAGAATTATTATCCCCGATATTGTACAGGCTCACCCATGTCGGATTATTCATATAATCGCGTGAAGAAGGCACTGACAGATTGCTGAAGAATTTCTTACCGCCAGTTCCCGGAAACGGGTCACCCGCATTACCCTGGTTCTGACCTTTTTCAAGTTCCCAGGATGCATCTGCCTGTTCCAGGGCAACCCGGTAGTGTTTTGTGCTGTCTTTACCGGGGTACCATTCCTCATCGTTATCTACCCCCTCCTTGCTCTCGTCTATATGATAGATCAGCAGGCCTTTCCCGGGCAGGTATTTGTCATATCCGGTAAGCTGTCTGTTTTCCAGCAGAAAATATTCCCAGCTGGTTTTATTTTTCCATATACGGTATGCCTGGGCAACTGAATCAATTCTGGGAATTTCCAGCTTATCTGTTTCAGAACCAATAGTGACAGGCGTGAGATATCCCATCTGCATGCGGGTCCATGCATCCGGATAGGCCGGTGAGTTGCCGCCGACGCCAGTACCGTTCCAGCTGCCTCCGGCCATCAGGCTCCAGTCACCCAATCCTTCAGAACTGTTATCAGTGTCATAGAGATCCGGTACACCAAAAGCAGCATGGCCCAGCTCATGGGCAAAAACACCCATAGTCATATCACCGGGTTTCTTATAGTATTCCGGATCTGTAGAGTATCTCGAGAGCTTCACACCGTCGGCGGTAATTGTTCTGCTGAGAGTCCAGGCGTGCGACCATATATCCGAGTTTTTTCCCGAAAATTCAGCGCCGACACCGGCGTGCACTACTATGAGCGCATCGACATAACCGTCTTTATCATTGTCATACTTTGAAAAATCCACGAGGGGATTTGCCACAGCAATAATGTCTTCAACGAGTTTCTGACAATTATGCGGATAGCTGCCTGTGCCGTTTTCATTATTTACGTAGTATGAAAAATTCTGGGGTGCCTTAATCCATTTAGTGACGCTGGGCAGATCCCTGGTAACAATATCAAGTGCGCCATAGCTGACTGCGGAATAATAATCAGTCAGAGATTTGTAGTCCTTTGAAAACAGTATCTTATCGAAATGCGCAGGATCTGTCTGTGCAGGTTTATCAGGGAATTCAACAAGAAGTACCAGTGCATTCCACGTTCCACCCGGACTGGTTGAGGGCCCAAACTGGCGGTATACACCCGTTTCTGAAACCGACTGCCGTCTGAGCTGACTAACAGGTGTACTCCACGGGGCGTCGATACCCCTGCTCTTGAAATTCTTCCTGTTTCTGTAGTAATAAGAATCCTCCTGATACAATTTATCTGAGACCATTCTTTTCAGAAGATCAGGATGAGGCGGCATCTGGGCAAAACTGTTGTGAACCGGCCACAGAGACATGAAGAGCACAACAGCGAAAACAGTTTTGTAGTCTGAAAATTTCTTATTCGGTTTTTTTTGTCCGGCAGATAAATACATATTTATTCCAGTTTAATTGCAGTCTTATTTCAGAAGCGACATTTTCTTTGTTAACAATCCCCTGTCAGTTCTCAGTTCGCAGAAATACACACCCGACGAAAAAGATTCAGCATTCCACGCCAGTTCATAGTCTCCGGCACTGAAATCACTGTCGGCCAGTTTTGCTACACGCTGACCCAGCTGGTTGTAAATTGAGACGATCACACGCGAAAATTCAGGCAGTGAAAACCTTATCTTCGTAGCCGGGTTAAACGGATTTGGATAGTTCTGATAGAGATCGTATTTGACCGGAACCGTCTCCGGCTGGTCTACAGAAGTACTCATACCCGGATAGTTTACTATCAGCAAGAGTTTGTTGTACAAAAGAGGATTCCTGACTGTATAGGAGCCTGATCCTGAAATGTTCCGGTTTATTACACTGCCTGTTATCTTATCCCTGAGTATTCCGGTAACTCCCCAGGGCAGATCGTAAAGTACAGATATTGTTGTTCCCGTTCCGGTCTGATACTGAAGCTCATAAACCACTTGTCCGGTAAACCTGTTATCCCCATACCGGTAGTCGCGCAGTGTGCTTTCACCGCCGGGGACATTGAACCTGGCGTCAAAAATACCGGAAGGCGGTAATGGAGGCAACGGTATTTCCCCAAGAGTCTGGTCAATGCTGTCAGCAGCAGCGGGATCAAGTCCGAAATTCAGTACAGTATTTCCCCCTGCGTTATCTGTAACAGTTATGGGAATACTGACCATCGGCTGCGCAACAGCAACTGAAGCATATAATATAAACACAAGTAAAAACGGAAACTTGAATAACCGCATAAGCACTCCGGCAGAAATATTCAACTCAAAACAGTATTTAAATAGATAAAAGATGCATACAACAATCAGCTATATACAACTGGACATCCGGCGGTTTTTGGTATTTGCTGATCGTAAACTATGATAAATTTGTATAATTAAAGTACTAACTTAATCTAAATTTCGAAAGATATCAAGAAGAGCAAAACTGATAAAATATTTATATAAAGTATAATGCAGCAAAAAAAAAGGGAACCCCTTGCGGAGTTCCCTTATATACATAAAAGATACTTGTAATGAAATCTGAATATTAGTTCAGTTTGCCTGACTGTGCATCAGCTTTCATTTTTTCATTTGCCACGATACCGACTGCCACCCTGCGGTTCTGCTTGCGGCCTTCAGGAGTATCGTTGGAAGCTACCGGATTCAGTTCTCCCTTTCCAATAGTTGAGATTCTGCTTTTTTCTACGCCGAGACTGATAGCATAGTTAGCAACTGATGCAGCACGGTTTTCAGAAAGTTTCTGGTTCGATTCCTCGCTGCCCACATTATCCGTATTTCCTTCTATAATAACGTTGGTATCAGGATATTTTTTCAGTACCTCAGCGAGCTTTTTGACGCTCTCTTTGGCTTCCGCTGTAAGAGTTGATTTTCCTGTTGCGAACAGTATTCCCGAATCGAACGTAATCTGAATGCCCTCGCCTACGCGTTCTACTTTGGCATTTTCGATCTTCTTCATTTCTTCGGCCTGTTTGTCCATGTTGCGGCCAATCAGTACTCCGGCAGTACCACCTACTGCACCGCCAATGATAGCGCCTGTTGCCGTGCTGCCGGCTGCATGACCGATGAGGCCGCCTATGACAGCGCCAGCTCCGGCGCCTATTGCCCCGCCCTTAACTGCATTGCTGGCTCCGCATCCTACCATAGATACAGATGCAAGCAGTACTATCAGCATAACCGAGATGCTCTTTACGCCTAAAATTTTCATAATTTATCCTCCTTTGAGTTTGTGAAACTGTGTTTTATGTACGATCAGATACAGTGCATATTTTATACCCTATAAAATATCAAATTGAAATCAATTTGCAAAGTATTTACCGGACAGCAATGCTCCGGCTCACACATCTGCACCATATCACTTGTTTTTTCTTATAAGAACGATCTGAGAGCGGTCAGATTTCACAATTTCCTGCATGAATTCACGGAATATTTCATAATCTGCGGCCGGAACCGAATAATTCTTCAGGCTGAGTGATCTAATAAAAGTAATGGTTCTGTTCCCGTCATAAGTATACCTGGAGAGAAACTCACCAAACGGTTCTTTCCTGCTTATTTCTGCCGGGACAGATTCAGGCGCATAGTTTTCAGGTATTGTATATGATACGGTGTCCACATTGCTGTATGGATAGCGGAATCTTACCGGAGAAAGTCTTTCACTGACATATGGTGGAACTACATTATACCGCTCCATTGCATTTGGCAGGAAAAAAATTCTGGTACCGGAAACTGAAGCAAACCGTGGGGAAATAAACTCAGCATCGAGACAGATAACCGGACTTTTATCGTCTATGCCCCTTAAACTGAATGTTTTCAGTCTTCCATCAGGGATATCCATCGAGTTTTGCACCCAGATCCGGCACTCATCAGGTGAGGCCCGATAAATGGACATCCTGACACTGATCTGCTGATCTCCGCGAAATACAGTACTGCTGCTGACTGCAGCACTGCCGTCATTATTAATTTTTATACTGCTCTTTCTGACCAAAGTATTTTCGCTGTACCTGGTTGCAGGTACATTTACCAGTACACCTCCTTCGGGAGTAATCATAAGCGCCTGCCTGTTTTCCGTTGTTGGTCCAAGAACACCGAACGGGATCGTCTGACTGGTACATTCCAGCCATATGCTGTCCTTCTGTAACGGCACACATACTATGACATGGGTAAACTGGTTGCTTGGGAATTCGGGTACTATAGGCAGCCTGTCGTATCCGGAATTGATCAGCACCGGGTAAGCGGTGATACCGGCATATTTCAGCAGTGCAACCATATAATTGGAGAGAGCCTTGCAATCGCCGTATCCCCTTTCATGCACATATTTGGCGTCAAATGGCTGCCATCCCCCGATTCCCAGACTGATATTTACATAACGCGTGCGGTTCTGCATATACTCGTAAAGTATTCTGATCTTCGATACAGTATCGGTAAGGCCGGCAGTCAGCTTATCCACATCTGCTGCGGCACCTGCAGGCAGTTCATCACGCCTCAATGCCAGACTATAGGCCCACCGGCCGAATTCTTTCCAGGAGTCCATACGTCCCCTGAATCCTTCAACCGTAAATTCCGTCGGAGCGATCATTACTATTCCGGATACATCTTCGGTATCATCACCAATGGCATCGCGCGAAAGTCTCGGCAAATTTCCCGCTTCCCATCTGTAAACTCTGTAACTCCCATCAGTACTGACAGCAGGTTTTAGTGAATCGCGGTTGCACCAGTACCTGAGAGGCTGGTCATCTGAAATCATAACCTCAAAAGTATTCATCTCAACTGCATCATCTGACGGATAGGTCAGCCATGCCGGCCAGGATATGTATCCGTCATATGATATCTCGTATTCAAATTCTACCGTATAAGGATAAACATCATAATACAGTCCGGCACTCTTTGCACGGGAATCGCCGTAAAGTGTATAACCAGCAATAGCTACATTATCTTTTATATCATCACTTTCGAGTTCCTTTACCAGTCTGCCATCCGAATCATATATACGGCCTTCAAGTTCCTCAATTTCAGTCAGCTTGTCATACGGCAAATTTATCTCACCCTGCTCTCTTTCTTCCCTGGTAAATATGGTCACTGCTTTCTTCACTGTATATACTGCACTGCTACTGTTTTTGACTTTAAAGCTCTGGTGGTATATACGCACAACAGCACTGGCATCCTTCAGCAGTTGCACCGGTATATTTCTGACAGCATACGGAAGATCTTTTCCATAGACGAAGCACATGTTATGAAGAGAACTTATCAGAAAAAAAACGAGCAACAGGAAGCAAAATCTATTTCGATTTCTTTTTGTCATTCTTACTTTTCCGGTTTGATTTTGTTACATCGCCACTAATATTTTTTTCAGCCTCCTTTACGTCCGTCTGCTTCACGATGACCGGTGGAGTCACGTTTTTTTTCTTCTGAAGGACTAACTGCTCCGACTGGATTGATACCATATCTGAAAAGAAATCTCGAAGCTGTTCATAATATTTAGGGCTTATGGAAATATCATTGAACTCGGTTTTTGAAGCCACCGTGATTACGCCTGTACTATCTGTTGTTACCTGTCTTGAAAATTTCAACTTTCCTGCGGCAGCATATGCAACCCTGTCCTGCAGCCTCTCCTTGATTTCAAAGCCGTCGGGGATGGTTATTACAGATAAATCGGTGTGTGAATATCTGTATCCGAAATCCACAGGATATTTCCTGACGGGATTTTTCAGAGGGTTCTCATCATTCCTGTGTATTATATGCGGATTTATATATATCATATCACCTGAACACTGGGCATATGAAGATGAGCTAATATTCGATGTAATACTCAGAACTCTGCGCAGGCTGTCCAGATTTGCGACTTTTATTGAGTCAACATTCAGTCCGTATTTTCCCGCATCGAGCAGTGTGCTGACGACATCCGATTGTTTCTTCTGAGTATCTTTCAGGTCCTTGCGCACCTGAACTGCGGCGTATTCAGAATACCCGTCCTGAACTGTTCCTGAAATACTGCCGTCCGGCTGGATTTTGATCCTGGTAAGTGAAGTGATCGTATTTTTGCCGGCAGATGAGAGGCTGACGAACTCTGGCGCACCGGGTTTTACCACAACTGCCGCAGAATTCAATATCCTGAAAGGCAGCAGATCCATTGACCGTTCGGCATCGGTGGCATCCAGATAATACTGAGTATTATCGATCAACGCTCTTACAAGTGTATAATTAAATTGACCGATAATAGGATAGACTGTTGTGATCCGGCCTATGGCTCTTGTGCTTGTTATTACCGGGTCACAGCTGATACCGCCACTCTTCAGCAAAGCAATCAGCAGAAATGATATTTCGGCACTGTTGCCCGTTTTCCGTTCCAGAACCTCTTCAAGAGGTCTGTCGGCAAAGATGTCGTTACCTCCATTCCAGACAATATTCCTGGCTACCCAGTTATATATCGCCTCAGCTTTAGCTTTTGACCCGGATAATCCGGCGGTGATTTCAGACTGCAGCTTGTCGATATCGGAATCTTCCCGATATATCTTCCCGAAATACTTGTTTCCAAGAAGTTCTTTCAGAAATTCAGGCCAGTCCGGCAATACGGGTTTGAATTTTAACATGCCTACATACTGATATCCTCTCAGCTGCAGTTGCACGCTGTTTCTGCGGTCTTCCAGACTCGTTGAAAAAGGTTCCTCAACGAGTGCCGGCAGATTGGCCACGGCTCTTCTCAGACGGGTACAGTTGACCACATCCCTGCCCAGTATACCGATTGCAGGAGCGGTAAATACCTGTGTAACATCAGTATCCTCAAAAACCTCATATGATTCACTGCCGCCGGAGACTATAGCATATACCAAATTTACAGGAGTAGTCACTACATATTCGCTCCACCTCACCGGTGCGGAATACTGAAATTTCCAGTCGCGCATAAGAACCGGATTTCTGGCTAATATTTTATATCTGAATTCGACGATACATCCGGGCTGAAGAGCAGGCAGAGTAAACTTATACCGTATATGACTATCGTCCGTTTTCTCCTCATAAATATCCTTGTTCCTGAGCTTGGTCTTAACAACTTCACCTTTCTCGTCAAGCGAATATGTAACACCTTCGATGTCGGAAATAGTCTCTCCATAATCATTGTCGTAAATACCAACAACATGAGTACCCCATTCGTATCCTTTAGAATTGAATATTTTGATGCGCATATGGCGGTTTGTTTCGATATCCACGTCATTATTGAATTGGGAGGTTCCATAATCGCATAGTATATATGCACTGGCATTTGTATCTGAGGGCAGCGTTTTCATCTGCAGGTCAGCCATCGGTATATCTCCCCATTTAACCGGCGGTGTCTGGGCAAGCGACATTTGTGCTGTTGATACAATGAATAAAATAGCGAAAAGAATCAGTGCAGAAACAGATCTGGCCATATGCATCCCCCAAAAGTTTAAAATGTGGAGGCATATATTAACTATATTTTTCTCTAATATCAATATTTTAATACTTTATATCTTAATATTAATAATTGAGAGTGGTTGTGCAATATAAATCATAATCGAAGCGGTATTTGCATGTATGAAATGTATTATTACCAGGTTATTGTTTCACTTGCATCATACGATATCCAACTCCTGATTCCGTCACTATCATTCTGGACTCATTCAATTCATCGCCAATCTTTTTTCTCAATTGTCCTACAAAAACTCGAAGGTATTGCGGGTGTTCGACATACGAAGGTCCCCAAATTTCTCTAAGAATATACCGGTGTGTCAGTACTTTCCCGATATTCCTGACAAAAAGGAGCAACAGAGAGTATTCTGTACCGGTAAGCCTGATTTCCTGGTCATTGCAATAGACCAGGTGTGAAGAATAATCTATCCTGAGTTTTCCATTTACAAAAATATTTTCCTTGGGTGGCTGACTTTTCCTCAGACATGCCCTTATTCTTGCCAATAGTTCGGATGTATTGAAGGGTTTTGTCATATAATCATCGGCTCCCAAGTCCAGAGCGGCAACAATATCGTCCTCTGAATTGCGTACAGACAGCACAATAACAGGAGTCTGACTATAACTTCTGATCTCCTTTAATACCTCAAATCCATCCTGATCAGGAAGGCCAAGGTCCAGAATTATAACTCCCGGCTGTGAAGTCCCGGCAAATATAATTCCTTCGCTGGCATTTCCGGCCTCAGTAATTTTATACTCCTGTGCTTCAAGTGTAAGTTTTAGAATTTTTCTGATCTGAGGCTCATCATCGATTATAAGAATATTAGTTTTCATATATATTTCGGTATTTTAATCTCAAATATTGCACCCCCGCCATCCGCATTACTTACTTCGATCGATCCATTGTGGGCATCAATAAAACCTTTGGCAATAGAAAGACCTAATCCGGTGCCTCCGGTTTTGGTTCCGGGGACTCTGTAGAATTTTTCAAAGACCCGGGAAAGTGTACCTTCCGGAAATCCGGGTCCGTTATCGGTTATTTTTATTTTGCAGAAGGATTCGTCCTGAGACACTTCAATACAAATTTCGCCATTATGCCGCGAGTACAAGATCGAATTTCTGATAATATTGATAATTGCCTGTTCCAGAAGGCCGAAATCAAATTTTACCAGACCAATGTCTTCAGCAGTTTTGATTTTTATCTTATGTTCACCGGTTTCCTCTCTTATCCTGTTAAGCACAGAACTCAAAAGGTCATAAATATAGTACCAGTCTCTCCTAATGTTAAGGACACCAGATTCAAGTCTGGCCATATCCAGAAGATTTTCTACGAGACAGTTCAGTCGTCTGACTGCAATATTCATTTCAGCTGCAAAACTTGCCGTAAGTTCCTGATCTTTTAATATTGCAGGATCTGTCATGCTCGCCAGTGCAGTCATAATAGTCGTGACGGGTGTTTTCAGCTCATGTGAAATTGAGTTAAAAAGCGTCTTGTATAACTTTTCAGATTCTGAAAGCACCAGCGATTGCTTCGAAATTTCGCCCAGAAATTCGCGCTCTGTAATCGAACCTATTTGGGTTATGAAATGCTCAAAGAGTATCTGTTGTTCAAAACTGAATACCGAATCTTCCCTGCGCCTGATTCCAATTACTCCGTAAATTTTCTTTATCCCGGAGAGCGAATAATACTCTGCATCTGCAAGGGGAAGCGTGTTAGTATTTTTTCCAGCCTTCTGGCCATTCAGATAAACCCATTGGGCAATCCTCCATTCGCTATCATTCATTAGATAAGTGCTGGCAGCATGGGGTTGAGCAGAAAGATTATTGTCTATATTGCCAAATAGTATAGCGACGTCACAGTTAAATACCTTTCCGATATTGTTTACAGCAGTTTCAGCAACATCATCCAGACCTTCAGCGCGGGACAGTTCCTTTATCAGATTATACAGTGCTGCAGTTCTTGATTCACGAAGTCTTACAAATTTCTCCTGTGTCCGTATTCTCGCAGATAGGTATCCGGTTACGATAGCTACTATAAAGAACATTACGAACATCATTATATCTTCCAGTCGACCGATATGCAGAGTAAAGCGAGGAGGTATAAAGAAAAAATCCCAGCTTATTGCACTCAATAATGCTGCCAGAAGAATTGGTCCCGGACCCATATTAAATAAAGGCAAAAGAGCAACCAGCAAAAGAAACAGCATAGACACCGTATGATAATCCATCGACGGGACAAATATAGTCAGACAAAGAGAAAACAAAGCTATCAGAGATGAAACCAGCAAATAATTCTGCCACTTTGAATGGAATGAAATCTTCTTCAGCAATGATGAATCAGATTGTTTTTTAATCCCTCCAACCAGATAGACATCAATATCCTTGCTATCTTCTATAAGGCGGTTAACAAGATCTTTTTTCAGCAGATTCCTGAACAGTTTTTTTTCGCCCGATTTTCCTATTATGAGATGAGTGATATTATTCTCTCCGGCAATTCTCAAGAGTCCCCTTGCAATGTCGGTATCAGCAGTAGTAATAATTTCAGCTCCCAGCTCCCTCGCAATATTAAAATTCTTTGAGAGAGTGTTTCTATTCTCATCACTGATGTCCTGTTCAGTTTCTACATATACCGCTATCCAGCTGGCTTCCATGGTAAATGCAAGACGCCTGGTCCACCTGATAAGTTCAGCGGAATATGGACTTGGCCCAATTGCAACCATAAGTCTCTGCCCGGATTTCCAGGTCCCGGCAATTTTTTTTTCCGCCATATAATCGCGGAGCTGCCAGTCCACATGTTCTGCAGTAATTCTCAGCGACATCTCTCTAAGGGCAGTAAGGTTTCCCTTCCGGAAAAAGTTTTTTATTGCAGTCCTTGACTTCTCTGGTGTATAGACTTTTCCTTCAATCAGTCTTTTGAGCAGCTCATCAGGGGTAATATCCACCAGTTCAATTTCATCTGCCCTGTCAAGTATTGAATCAGGAATTGTTTCCCTAATTACTGCACCTGTTATCTGTCTGACCGTTTCAGCCCTGCTTTCCAGATGCTGCACATTCAGCGTCGTATATACATCAATACCTTGCGAGAGCAGTTCCAGTACATCCTGATACCTCTTGACATGTCTTGAGCCTGGAATATTTGTATGAGCAAGTTCGTCGACGAGTACCAATTTCGGATTTCTGGATAAAATTCCATCCAGATCCATTTCGCTGAACTGTGCTGATCGGTATTCTATATTTTTTAAAGGAACTCTTTCTATTCCTTTAGTAAGACTTTCAGTATCAGCACGGTTATGAGTTTCGACAACTCCGATAACCACATCTGTTCCGTCGGTCACTGCTTTTCTGCCAGCTTCCAGCATAGTATATGTTTTCCCAACGCCGGCACACATTCCGAAAAACAGTTTCAGTTGTCCCGAACGTTCCTTCTGTTCATTTACCTTAATATTTTTCAGCAATTCTTCAGGATCCGGTCTGTTATCTTTTGTAGTTTCCATTCTTGCTCAATTTGTCCAATTCTAAATTTAACAAAAATACGTTAATTTGTGGACGTCCCAAAAATCCCAGCTGCGGACTAATGATCATTCGTTCTACGAGTCTGTGAAGCTGCGCAGTTTTGTTTCTGTCAAAACCTCTTGATTTTGAAACTCTGCCGATCTGCAGATAGACAGCTTCAGGAGAACAGTGCGGATCGACTCCGCTGGCTGAAGCGAACAGCATTTCAGGAGGGATACGCGTCCCCTCAGGCAGATGATTCAGAGCAGAAAATTCCTCACCGCGTTGCCGGAATAAATGCAGCAGTACTGAGGAGGAAGGAGACAGATTTGAACCGGCAGATGGAAGCGGGTCATAGCCGACAGCAGACGGGCGCGGCCAGAAATACCTTTCCGTGCAAAATTTTTGACCGATCAGTTCGGAACCAATGTTATTCCCGCCCTCGATGACAAAACTGCCCCGGGCTTTGTCCGGGAACAAACTATTGCCGGTTATACTGACAATAAGGGGATAAATAACTCCCGTAATAACCGTCATTAGTATAAATAGCCTGAATGATCCACAAATTGTTTTCATATTATACCCAGAAAAGTTATTATCAGATCAATTATCTTAATGAACACAAATGGTATTATCAGTCCCCCCGCCCCATATATCAGAATATTCCTTTTCAGGATCTTAGAAGCCCCGTCCGGCCGGTATCTGACGCCCTTTATAGCAAGCGGAATCAGCATAATAATGACAAGGGCATTAAATATCACGGCGCTCAGGATTGCACTGCCGGGGGAATTCAAGTGCATAATATTCAGTATAGACAAAGGACCGCTCTGACTATCCGTCGCGTAAAGTCCCATAGTTATAGCAGGAATGATGGCAAAGTATTTGGAAACATCATTAGCAATGCTGAATGTGGTAAGAGCACCTCTGGTCATAAGCAGCTGTTTGCCTATTTCGACAACTTCAATAAGTTTTGTAGGATTGCTGTCGAGGTCGAGCATATTTCCTGCTTCTCTGGCGGCCTGTGTTCCACTGTTCATTGCTATTCCGACATCAGCCTGAGCGAGTGCCGGGGCGTCATTTGTCCCGTCACCAATCATTCCGACCATCCTGCCTGAAGACTGTTCTGTGCGGATCTTTTTCAATTTATCCTCCGGCTTTGCTTCTGCAATAAAGTCATCAACTCCAGCTTCTGCTGCAATGGCTGTCGCTGTCAGTGGATTGTCGCCGGTAATCATAATTGTCTTTATACCCATTCTTCGCAGCTGGGCAAATCGCTCCTTAATCCCTCCTTTTACCACATCTTTCAGCTGAATAATGCCCAGTACACGTTTATTTTCGACAACTGCAAGAGGAGTACCTCCTGACAATGATACATCAACTCCAATCATCTGTGTAAACAGGAAATCAGAGTCGTTAATGCGTCCGTTAAGATTCATGTACTTTTTTATCGCCTCGAGTGAACCTTTTCTGATGATGCGTACACTGTCATCACTATTTTCGGATAATATATCTACTCCGCTCATCTGAGTTTGAGCAGTGAAAGGGACGAACCTGGCATTCATTTCGTGAATGTTTCTGCCTCTGATACCGAACTTCTCCTTAGCAAGTATTACAATAGATCTGCCTTCGGGTGTCTCATCGGCCAGAGATGCAATCTGAGCAGCATCAGCGAGGTATTCTTCTGTTGTCCCGGGAGCCGGAATAAACTCTGTCGCCATTCTGTTTCCAAGGGTTATCGTACCGGTTTTGTCGAGAAGAAGCACATCTATATCCCCTGCCGCCTCAACTGCCCTTCCACTCGTCGCAATAACATTGTGGCTAAGCAGCCTGTCCATACCGCTAATACCGATAGCACTCAGCAGCCCTCCTATGGTTGTAGGTATCAGACACACCAGCAAGGCAATCAGCACTGGAATGGTAACTATTTCTGTAACATTCACCGGTCCCGTCATATGGTAACCAATATATGTACGAATAGTAACTGTAACCAGAAGGAAAATAATGGACAGTCCCGATAATAAGACAGACAGTGCGATTTCATTGGGTGTTTTCTTTCTCTTCGCACCTTCCACCAGAGCAATCATCTTATCCATATATGTTTCACCTGAGTCAGCAGTGACGCGTATAAGTATCCTGTCACTGATCACTCTTGTCCCGCCGGTAACTGCATTCCTGTCTCCCCCGCTTTCACGTATGACAGGTGCAGACTCACCTGTAATTGCCGACTCATCAACGCTGGCAATTCCGTCAATCACTTCTCCATCTGTGGGAATGATATCCCCGGTCTCGCACAGGACCACATCACCGGATCTAAGACTGGTCGCGGATGTTTTCACCTCAGTATTGTTTATTATTTTACGGGCAAAAGTTTCGGATCTCTGTCTGCGCATAAATTCCGATTGAGCTTTACCGCGTCCTTCTGCAATTGCCTCTGCAAAGTTTGCAAATATGACTGTTATCCATAACCAGATAATAATCTGCAGATCAAATCCGGAATATCTGGATCCAACCAGATCCCAAATGAATATCAGCGTTGACAAAAAAGCACCCACAAAGACGATGAATATTACCGGATTTTTTATCAAATAAAAGGGATTGGTCTTCATAATTGAATCTTTCATTGCCCTTTTGAATATTTCTGTGTTGAACAGACGCTTTTTATCTTTCATTTCTTTTTCCTAACATTTTAAAATGTGATACCCCTGCTTATAAGCAGATGCTCAAGAACAGGTCCCAGAGATAGAGCGGGAAAGAAAGTCAGGGCTCCCACTATCATGATTATTGCCATCAGCAATACTGCAAACAGTGGAGTGTCTGTATGAAGCATACCAGGTGAATCCGGTGTAATATTCTTCCCCGCCATATGTCCGGCGATCATAATTACCGGTATGATAATCCCATATCGGCCAGCTATCATTGCAAGTGAAAGGAGTCCATTATAGAAATCAGTATTGCAATTAAGACCGGCAAATGCACTTCCGTTATTGCCGGCAGCAGATGAAAACGCATATAATATTTCGGTAAAGCCGTGGGGACCCTTATTAGCGATACCTGATAGTCCCGAATCTGAGGAAAGGGCTATTGCGCTCAGCAGCAGTATAGCAATATTAGGTATAAGTATAGCAATAATGGTCAGCCTGATCTCATAAGCCTCAATTTTTTTACCAAGATATTCAGGCGTCCGGCCTATCATTAGTCCGGAAATAAACACGGTAAGAATAACGAACAGAAACATACCATAAAGTCCTGATCCCACACCTCCGAAGATAATTTCACCCAGCTGTATATTCAGTACTGTTACAAGGCCGGAGAGAGGCGAAAGGCTGCTGTGCATTGCGTTAACAGACCCATTTGAAGCGGCAGTCGTTACGACAGACCATAATATACTGTTAATCACACCGAACCGGCTTTCTTTTCCCTCCATTCCTCCTCCAATCTGGAAGATTTCATTGCGTCCGGTCTCCGAGATGATGGAAACCGCAAATCCCGCGGCAAGCAGAAACAGCATGACACCGAATAATACCCAGGCCTGACGCATCTTTCCGGCCATACTGCCGAAAGTAAATACAAGAGCCGATGGAATAAGTAATATTGCAAACATCTGAAGGAAGTTCGATAGAGGTGTCGGATTTTCATACGGAAATGCGCTATTTGTATTGAAAAAGCCACCCCCGTTAGTACCCAGCTGTTTGATGGCGACCTGCGAGGCAGCCGGACCCAGTGGTACAGTCTGAACAGCTCCCTCCAGTGTATGAACCGTCTGATAGCCGGAAAATGTCTGTACTGTGCCCTGCCCGATCAGAACCACTGCCAGAATAATAGAAAGAGGAAGCAGCACGTATATTATGATTCTGGTAACATCGGTATAGAAATTACCGAGAGTATGCATGTTTTTTCTGAGCAGGCCTCTTAGAAAAGCAAATAAAACAGCCATACCTGTAGCTGCACTAAGGAAGTTTTGTACTGCCAACCCAAGCACCTGAGAGAGGTAACTCAGTGTCGTTTCTCCTGCATATGACTGCCAGTTAGTATTGGTTACAAAACTGACTGCAGTATTTATTGCCAGAAACAGCCCCACATTGGGTAGTTTTTGGGGATTCAGAGGCAACCACGCCTGGCACATCTGTAAAACCAGCAAGAATATAAACCCGATAAAATTAAATATCAGCAAAGAGGCCGTATACTCTTTCCAGTTCATTTCTTTGAAAGAGGATATTCCGGCACTCCGGAATAATCTTCCTTCCACCTCTCCCAATTTTCCAGTGCCGGAACCAAATTTCCCTTCTGCCACAGATGCTATATATTTTCCAAGGACAGGCGATATGACTATCAGCATCCCAAAAAATAATAATACCTGCAGCCATTCATAATATTGTATCATATTAACTCCGCTTAAAACTTCTCTGGTCTGATAAGGGTATAGAATAAGTACCCTAACAGTAAAACTGCTACTGCAATGCAGACTATACTAATTACATTATTTTCCATTATTCCCTCTGTTTACTTGAAACATACATTTTCATTTATAAAAACAGTATCAGGAATCCGACTCTTTATATAAAGATTTTATAAAGTTATGCGGCGCTTAATTTTATCGTGTGACCATTATATTCTGTGAAAGGATATCCAGGATTGATTATTAAAACAAAAACATATATATTGATCCGGGTTCATTTTGCGTCCAATACCAGCTCACCTGAAGGGGGAAAACATATGTCTGTCAGCCGAAAAACATTACTATGCCTGTTATTTTCATTCATACTGTCTGCAGCTTCTTATGCGCAGATGTTAAACGGATACCTGCTCGATCCTGCTTCGGTATCTTCTCTCGGTATTGGTTATCAGGGAACTGCATCACCGCAGGCAGACGATGCAATGACATACAACCCGGCCAATCTTATGAACACCCGGAATATTGATGTTAATTACTTCGTTATGCCAGATTTTTTCCTGCAGCGCCGTAGACCGATTATTTCACTTAGTGCCAGCATTCCCGCCGGCAGCATAGGAGCCTTTGGAATTCAGTATATCACTTTTGAGATGGGAGATTTTGAGTATAAAGATGAGAATGCTGTCACACATAAGCTTATAAATAAAAATAAAAGTATCGCAGTCGGCTATGCCAGGAGTATTACCGGGGACCTGAATGCCGGGCTTTCACTCCGATACGTACACCGTTCTGAGTTTAACAAGAAAGCTGAGAATATTTACCTGAGTCTTGGGTTCAGTTATGCTTCTGAAATACTGGACAGGAAACTAAGACTTGGCTTATCCGTTACAAACCTGGGTAATTCAGTGAATTATAATTCCGGATCTTCCATGTCGTCTCCATCGCAGATACTGGCCGGAGTTAACTTCAGTCCCCTGCTCAATGAATATTATTCGCTGTCCCTGCAGTGTGAGTTTAGTAAACTGCTGGAGTATCGGGATTCCGAGAATACAACTTCATCGTTCAAGGCGCTCTTCACCGACTGGGATGATTTTCCGCGCGATGCAGATGTGCATCTGGGACTTGAATGGGCATGGCAACCTCTTGAACTGGGGAATGGCTTTGCTTACTTCCAGGAATTCAATATCGGAAATATCTCACAGGGTATATTGAGCAATAACATACTCCTGAACGGTTTTTCTCATTCTCTCACCGCGGGGATAAAGAAGGACCGGATCACTATATCCGCCGGAGTCTCCAGTTTGTGGCATATAGGCAGCATGCCTGATTGGGAGTTAGGTTATTTCGGGGAGCGCGATGCCTTCCAGTTTTCTGTCTCTGTGGATCCGGATATTTTTACAGGCAGAGATAATGCTTCACAAAGTCATGTCTCCCCTCTGTTCAAAGGAATTCTATCTGCCGGTACAGGGTATAATATGAATATCGGCAAATATCACGAACAGACGCTGGCTCAGGGATTCACACAGAAGTCCGGAAATTCTATTAATCTCCAGCTGGAAAGTGCTTTCTATATGAATCCGTCAAATGCCCTGATAGCATCAGTACAGTATTCGCTCACTCCCTATAAAAATCTGTTCACATTATACGGCTTCCCTGGTAAAACGGAAGTTGATATAAGCACTGTGCAGGTATTTTCAGGCTACAGGTATCATCCGCTAAAGTCCTGGACTCCGCTGTATCTGCAGTGCGGAATAGGTATAGCACATTCCAAAGTCACAAACGTTCCTGAATATATGGACGTTAAGAATAAGTCTCCATATTTTACGTCTTTTTCATTCGGTACAGGCGCGGTCATCCATATCTACGAAAGGTTTTGCATAACACCATCCATAAATTATGAAGTACGGCTTCTGCGGGAAGGTAATTCAGAACCCTTTATAGGCGGTTTCAACAAATTCATTTTCGGCCTGGGCTACGGCTTTTCATTTTAACACCGACACTTCGAACAGCCCTGCATCATACACATAATTGAGCAGGGCCAGTGAATAGTCTTTCGATACAGATTCCAGCAGCCGTGCAACGTTCTCAATATCATCCGTTGCTATAGGTGTGCGTGAAAGGACTTTTTCCGTGATCATCTGCTCTTTTATAGATCTATCAGCAAGTTTCCGGTTCAGTTCTTCCACCATCATGTCGTTCGGATTGACAATGGTATAGTTTATAATTCTTTCTTTTATGCACTCTTCAAATACTGGCAGGCTGTATTCATAATGAGTACAGCAGAGTGCAA
>JBLMZS010000036.1:0-47826 GCA_050258935.1 Bacteroidota bacterium | reverse complement strand
AGGCTTATCCTGAGTTTATTGTTGAACATAAGCGGTGCAGTATTGAACGTGACTTCCACATTCTGTACCGAATCAGGTTTCACAGAATAGGTTTTAGAATAAAAAGCAGTATCGGCATTATTCAGATACAGCCTGAATAATACACTGTCGGCTGTACTGAATCCAATATTGCTGAAGCCGGTTTTTACTGTCAGCGGAAATCCCTGCAGCAATGAATCAGGAGTAATCCTGACAGACTGAGTAAGAACAGAGACTTCGGCAGGCGGAGTATAATCCAGGTTCATTGCCTTCAACAGCATAGGAACAGCGCTTCCAAATGTGGAATCGGCGAAATGGAATCTCACCTTCAGGTTTGGATATTTCCCGGCGTCTAAATTGCCGAGTGTGTATTCTGCAGGGACACTTGTCTTAAGCGTATCCCATTTGCCTGTAGCACTATTCAAGCCGAATAGCTGACAGTTCAGGTTACCGGCAGGGTGCTCGGCATTATAGGTCAGTTTATTCCATTTAACAGACGGTCCGATTACGGGAGATATGAGTGTTCCGGAGGACTGCTTATAGTATCCGGCAAATTTAGAGATCTTCGGAGTAAAGCCTCCCCTGTCAACCGAAGCATAGACATTATTATAAACCGGATCATAGCACCATGCCCTGTATCCCTGATAAGGTATAAAACTGAGCCATTCTTCCTCATATAATCCTGTTGACAGACTGATTCTTCTCAGGAAACCGGATATGTTTGGTTCGTATACATATAAATACTCAGGGGTCACAAAAAAGCCCGATAATCCCGAATAGCTGTTACCGGAAAGTATCCTATCTTCCCCTACCACATTCCAGTCATTTTCCGGATCAAATTTTCTCAATGTATACTTCCAGCCTTCAGGTAAATTCTTCCTGTAGAAAGCAAGATTGTATACGTACCGGCCGTCACTTGCAAGATAAAACGCACCATCATGCACCAGTGCATCATTGCCATTCAGCATACCGTCCTTAATATATACGGTAGATGTATCATAGTTTTCCGGATTCACGCGGAACAGGCTGTGAGCATCTCCCTGCGGAATATACAGATAGCCCTTGTAATAGAACATCTGATCCCAGACCTTCACTTTTATTGCTGCAACAGTCCCGTAATCCATCCCCTTTAAGGTTCCGTTATTTCCGGTACCGATCATGTGTATTAAAGACTCGCCGCCGTAATAGGCCATGTGTGCTACGTACAATAATGCTCCATCGGTTGCAATTGCACTCAGACCTGTCAGGTCCGATGGAATATCAAATTTCAGGTCTTCAATGAAGCGCGATGTATCGGGATGAGGAGGCAGCACTTCAGTTCTCAGTTCCATTGCACCGGCAGAATCCGAATAGACAAAATTCTCTTTCCCGAAAAGATTAAGCTGTCTGCCGCTGTAGAATGAACCAGGCATTGTCCTCTCTTCAATCCTGAAGGTTCTCGTATTAGTCCAGTTGCTGTATAGCTGCCCGTCGAACAGCCTTGTACGCCAGAAATAGGTGCCGGCTTTAAGAGCTGCAGATGTCCAGCGTGCGATACCGTCTGCAGACGTAAATGTACCTGAAACCAGCGGAGAGGCAAAAGCATCGGTTGTATCTATATCGATGAAGTATGTCAGGCTGCGGTTAATATATGCGCCCATATCTCCAAGCACAAATTCCACCCTACTGCCTGAAGCAACAAATGCATCAAAAGGCCTGACTATAGAGGGTTCTTTTGTATTGAAAACCGTCATCGATTTTTCGGCGGAGTTATCCGCATGATCTTCTTCGTTGATTCTGCCGTCCTCATTTGCAGATACAATAAATTTCAGTACGCCGGATCTGTCCGATACCCAGAAGAACTCTATCGTTTTGTCTATTCCGAAGCTCGGAATGCGGTTCTCAGCTATAACTGACTTGACGCCGCCGGATTCACAGCTAAGTCTGACTAAAACGCTGTCTGGATAAAACACGGGACCCTGATTAAGGAGTCTGACGCGTACCCTGATTGTATCACCGAGGACCGGATATGCCGGAGTTATTGTGATATTGCTCTTATCTACAAGGAAGTCGGCTTTTTGAGGAAATGCAAGGTTGACTGCAGGATCACCAAGATATGAAAATATTGCAATATGGTCTACGACTCCTGCATCCCTGGTTGCCAACGGTCCCATCTGCGAAATAAAATCGAGTTTAGTATTCAGTATTGCATTGCCCAGTACAAAGGATTTTTTTGTGAATATGTTATCAAACAGGATTTTATTCAGGTATAATCCGAAATTCCAGCTGGTGAGTCCGGTACTGCCCCAAAAACCTATAGCTCCTTTGCCGGGGGTTTTCAGGAACTGTTCACCAAACACCTCCTGATTATCGAAGTGGGCAGTATAGCAAGTCACACTCGTTACAAACGGGAGCCTGCTTTCGTTCTTCAGCTCGAAAATGTCATCGGTCAGAAAAACATTATCCCACTGATACCCGCCTCCGTGTCCGTAAAAATTTACAATAGCAGTTCCCTTGTTTATTTCATTTCTTATCTCCAGATTGCCGCCCTGAAATTTCTGAAGCAGCGTATCGCTTCCCGGATAAGAGACTACCATCGATGTATTATAACCGGTCTTTTTCACAAAGTTATCGCTCAGCCAGGTAGATTCCATGTTGAAATGAAATCGTCGTTCATCATTAGGACTTTCGCCGGCCGATATCAGCAGCACATTTTCTTTCCACTGCTTGGATGCATCGGCAGGATAGCTGATGATCTTGTCAATCAGTACAGAGGCTTCCTGTTCAGTTTCGCATGACAGTCTTCCTATTGCCATATCCGGTATGTTATCCTCACCGGTTACAGCGACCAGATCATTATCGCTTACAGCCAGACCATACTTATTATTTGTGGTATGGAATAATATGGATGGGACAAAATTCTGTCTGCTGGAGGGAATAATATGCCTGTAGTCCCAGCTCATATCGCCCAGAAGGACAACATAGGCCGGAGCCGGTTTCTGCCAGTTATTGAATGTATATGCGATAAATTTCTTCAGTGCATACGGATCCAGCAGTCCGCCCGAAAATTCGTCATAGATCCTGTTTACATCAACCACTTTTACGCGGGGAGCGGAAAATCCCTCCAGATTTTTCCTCCTGAATTCAGCGAGCCTGACTGCTGAGGACATGAAATCAGGGTGTGTGATGATCAGATAATCAGCAGCATTTCCTGTGCTGTGCAGATTAGTTTCAGCGGCTTTTGAAATTGAATCCGGTATCATAAAATAATCATCTGCGGCGCAGAAATACTCAGTTCTTTCAGCTATATTATCAGTAAAGAGAACCTCTTCATACTCACTGTTAGTAACGTCCGCATTCGTGATCTTTTCACCCCTGCCGGGTATATAGACCGTAATATTGCTGCTCTTCCACCTGAATACATTGAACCGTATGTTTCCGGTATATCCGGGCGGACTGATAAAGTTATAATAGTTTCCGTTTGCCCTGTTTTCCTTCCAGTAGTCGATCTCAAACCAGTTGATACGGATCTCATCAGTTTTATAATCATCAGGATTGGATGGAAGATCGCCCAGTGTCCGCACCTGCATATTGTTTTCCGGAAAGATCCCTATATTCTTTATAGAAAAAGTAGTATCGAAAGTCACCGCACTCTGCCCATCCCAGCGAATCCTGCTGACATATTGCGAAGTAAGCAGGATCTCAGCATTGTGATCAGGATATATTAAATCATTGGCCGTCATTCCATGCAGATTTACGCGCAGTCTGATATTTACAGAGTCTGCCACCAGTCCTTCCGGACTAACAAAAGGAACACTGAATGCGTCAGAAGCCATGCCATTCTGCCCCGAAGCCCTTCCCCAGAACCAATAATCTCTCTTTCCATCCTTTGCATATCCGAGGCGTTCAAACAGAGAATCGCGTTCATAATGCAGTGTCTCCAGATGTGTTTGAAGAGTGGTCCCCCAGGGTTTTGACGGATCTGGTTTGCCATCAATGGTTAAGTACGGCTTGTTGGGTTTCTCAGGCTGATAGCTCAGCCAGTAAATATTATTCAGAGTATATATATTCAGCGTACAGTAAGGTGTAGCAGGCGGTTCTGTCCCTACAAACTGTATATAGTCACCCGGACCAAAGGTTCCGTCACCTTTATCAGCTACATCTACGGCTACAGGCTTTTCGTTTCCATAGAGGTGCAGGCCTGAGGACTTTATCTGAGAAGACGACAGCCTGCTGAAAAATCCTGCCGACTGAAGCTGTTCGTAAGTAACCCTGTATAATCCCTTCTTATGTACAAATATCTTGTAGTACTCGTAAGAGGGATTATACCAGAATGTATCCTGCAGTTTCTGTGCAGGAGTAAGAGTAAGTTTCTGCTCAGGTACAGAAAGCCAGTTTTTAGCCTGTTCCGGGTTGAGCACTCCGTAATCGAGAAATGAATTTGTCAGAAAATCCCTGGGCGCCGATGAATTTACAATAATGCCGGACTGCAGGCCCTTACTGCTGCTGTACACTATCTTCAGCTGCAGGCGCCGGTGAAATATGAGCTGGCGCGTAACCGGGTTGAACTGGTAAGGATTTATTATTATAGGCTGTATGTATGAATATCTGAAAGAGAAACTGTTTCCGGATGAAACCGTACTTTCAGGATAGAATCTGTCGGTAGAATAAATATCTTGTCTGAAATTGATACCGTCATCCCCCCTGCTGCCGATTTTCCCCTGTCCCGTCATGTCTGATGAGGGTGTCAGCTCATTGGGCAGTTCGCCGCACGGAAGAATGAACCGGTTAGGAACTATTTCTTTTTCATCGGAGAGTATCTCAATGCTGATGCTGCTGCCCTGTTTTATGCCAAGTTTCAGTATTTTTTCAGGAAGCGCTGGAACACCGGTTTCCTTTATTATCGGATCACCCGACTGAATATACTGCATCAGTCTGCCATTATAAACACTGTCTCTGACAGTATAATCCCCCGAGAAATCAACTGCGAATCTTATATAGCGCTCATTGGATTCAAGGACTTTTACATCATAGGAATAAATGACATGGGGAAAGAAGACAAGTATGATACCAAAGAGAATATATATAGCTGCAAATTCTAATTTATTCATCATAAACCGGATTTCCTGGGATAATTCAATTTATTTCATCCAACCAGCGTCTGGCCCCGATAATGCTGATTTGCTTCACCAATATAATATACGTGATCCTTCAGTTCAACGTTGAAAGTAGGTACAACTCCCCGGAACAGTTCTATCCACTCACTTTTGGAAGCATTGTTTCCAAGCTGCTGGCAGGAACTGATGATCTCCGATATCTCATATACCTTATCTGACATCTTGGCTTTGAAAATCTTTTCATGTCTTGTGGACAATACGCCCTCTTCGGCAGTGAGAATTTCCTCGAAAAGTTTTTCTCCTTCGCGAATACCCGTATATACAATTTTCACATCCTTGTTGGGTACAAGATTGTTCAATAGTATCAGTTCTCTGGCCAGATCAACTATTTTGACCGGTTCGCCCATATCGAGTACGAATACATCGCGGTTCTGGCCGGTCGCAGCAGCCTGAAGCACGAGTGCCACGGCTTCCGGTATCGTCATGAAGTACCGCTTCATTTCCGGATGTGTAATGGTCAGCGGACCGCCGTTCTTGATCTGTTCCAGGAATATCGGAAGTACACTGCCGCGGCTTCCTATCACATTTCCAAAGCGCACAGCCAGAAAACTGCTGTCATTATTCATACCGGCGTTTGTGACGATTATCTCGGCTATTCTTTTTGTAACACCCATTATACTGGATGGTTTAACCGCCTTGTCTGTAGATATCAGCACAAAGTGATCGGTATTTACCCTCTGGGCAGCACGTGTCAGGTTGTATGTACCTATAATATTTACGCGGACTGCTTCTTCAGGATATTTTTCCATAACCGGCACATGCTTATACGCTGCAGCATGGAATACCACATTTGGCCTGAAGCCGTCAAAGATCCTGGAGACCTTGTCGTCAATCGAAATATCGCACAGGAACATCTTCGTCTGTATGCCCGGATAGCTGTGTTTTAGTTCAAGTTCCAGACCTGCCAGATCGCTTTCGTTTATATCGAGTATACCTACCTGGGATGGCGAGTACAGACAGATCTGTTTTGCAATTTCAGAACCTATCGAACCGGCGGCACCGGTTATTAGCACCCTTTTGTCCCTGATATATGAGCTGATTTCTCTCGTGTTGATCGATACTGCCTGGCGTCCTATAAGATCGCTTACATCAATATCGCGTATATCCCTGACACCCACCTGTATCTGGTTGGAAACGTCATTTATTTTGGAAACAACTTTTACATCTTTGACACCGCATTCTCTTGCAATCAGGTTGATCTTCTTGTGGAATGCATTTCCCTCAGACAGCACGGCAATGATCACCGAATCGACATTGAAGAACTTAATTATTGAAGGAATTTCGGCAGTCGTGCCCAGTACCTTTACTCCCTGCACAAATATATTCTGTTTCTTTGGATCATCATCTACAAAACCAACCGGATTGATACGTCTGTCGTAGCTTCTGTTAAGATCTCTCAGCAGTTGTTCTCCGGTGCAGCCGGCTCCCACGATAAGTGTCCTCTGCAGATTCGGATTGTTGTTACTTTTCCGGACCACCTCAATGTACATGCGGCGCGAGATCTTAAGTCCCGCAGAAAACAGAAAGCCCAGCACCAGATCCATCAGAAGCACACTTCTTGAAAATCCTGCAAATATCCCGGCCGAACTGCCATAAATAAATACAAATAACAGCCCGCTGCTCAGTACACATGCCTTTGCAATATTGGCGAGTTCATGAAGAGAAACGAAGCGCCATGAAATATTGTATAATCTGAAGTAAAAGTACACTGATATCTTCACTGCACTAAACACTGCCAGATAGTAGATCAGGCTGTCCGCGGGGATTGCGTTCTGGTCAAAATTAAATCTTATCTGGAGCGAAAGCAGCAGAGACGCGGAAAAAGCCAAAATATCCAGCAGTATGAAAACAGCCTTGCGCTTAAAACCCGACTGGGGAATTGTGTCGGAAGAAGTGGCCTTTAGTCCCAGTATCACGCGTATCGTAGAGATTATTATATTTATATCAGTAAGAAACGACTTGCTTTCGATATACTTAAAGTAAAGCTGTATTTTCTGGGGCAGCAGGTTCTTTATATAATAATCCTCAGGATCCAGGCTGCGGTTCAGCAGTTCGGATTCATTACGGTATTCGATGGAAGCGTAGTCAGATATACCCGGCCTTACCTTCAGAATATCGTCATATTCATTCTTATAAAACTCGATATATTTCATCACCTCAGGACGCGGGCCTACAATGCTCATCTCGCCTTTAATGACATTGATAAGCTGAGGCAGTTCATCGAGCTTGTATTTCCTCAGGAATTTACCCACGGGAGTAATGCGGTTATCCAGACTAGCCGAGAGTGCAGGGCCGATCCTGTCGGCATTTTTCACCATGGTGCGGAATTTCAGTATCTGAAATTTTTTCCAGTTTCTCCCAATCCTCTCCTGTCTGTAGAACACCGGGAAACCGGATGTAATCGCTATCAGAGCAGATATGATTATGAAAAACGGAGATAAAAATATCAGCGCCGACAGCGCTAAGGCAATATCTATTATTCTCTTAAAGAAATCGTATTTCCTGGTCACAGCAATCCGGATTTTTGCTTGAATTATTTAAATGATAATTTAATATTTTTTTGGACAAAGGTATAATAAAAAATGCTTTGCAAAGATTCAAATTAGAAATAACACTATGCAGGAAATCGGGATTTGTGTTATCTTCTGTTTTTTCTGCAGATATCGTTCAATGTATCGGCAACCTTCATTACCTGATCTTCCGTCATTCCCGGCCACAGCGGCAGCGAAAGGATACGCGGGAACGCATATTCAGAAGCGGGATAATCCGCGCTATTCAGGCCGAAAGTATCACGGTAGTATGGGTGACGGTACAGCGGTATGAAGTGGACACTTGCTCCAACACCTGCTTTTTTCAGTTCGTCATATATCGCATTCCTGTCTGTTTTCAGACCTTCCAGTCTGAACTTGACCGGATAGAGGTGCATGGCAGATTCCCGGTCAGAGAGTTTCGGATGCAGTTCTATCAGATCATTTGATCCGAAAGCCCGGTCATACATCGCGGCAATCTGTTTTCTCATATTCAGCAGTTGTTCAGCTTTTTTCAGCTGGGAAAGTCCAAGAGAAGCCTGCAGGTCAGTAAAATTGTATTTATATCCCGGTGCAACCACTTCATAATACCATGAACCCTCTGAAGAATATCGTTTCCATGCATCACGGTTGATACCGTGGAGCCTCATAATTGAGCATCTTGCGGCAATATCGGCGTCGTTTGTACAGATCATACCGCCCTCACCTGTTGCGAGAGTCTTAGTAGCATAAAAACTGAAACAGGTAATATCAGAAATGGAACCTATAGTGCGGCCCTTATATTTAGCTGGGAAAGCATGAGCAGCATCTTCTATCACACGGAGGTTGTATTTTTTGGCCAGTTCGAGAATTTCGTCCATATCGCACGGAAGTCCGCCATAATGGACCGGAATTATGGCTTTTGTTTTTTCTGTGATGTGTTTTTCGATCTCTGAGACATCAATATTGAGAGTATCCCGGTTGACATCAACTATCACCGGTGTGGCGCCGAAATAGCACACAATCTCAGCGGTAGATGTAAACGTCATCGATGGAACTATGACCTCATCGCCTCTTTTAAGTCCGATGGCTTCAAGTGCCAGATGAGCTGCTGCAGTCCATGAATTGACCACAACCGAATGTCCGGCGCCGACGAATTTATTGAATTCTTCTTCGAACCTGAATGTCTTCGGTCCAGTGGTCCACCAGCCTGATTTTATTGTATCTGTAACTTCTGAAATTTCATCTTCTGTAATGAACGGTTTATGGAAGAGAATGAAATCATTTGGGCTCATAAGAGATGTCCTGTTTTTTGCGAATAATATTATCATAAAATGCGACGAGAGAAATAAACACAAGCCAGAATGGCAAGTCGCGCGTCAGCCATCCGTGCGTAAGAATTCCATTTGATTCCAGGAAAGATCTGGCAACTATGCCAAGTCCGGCACATCTGAATGAAAGTACAGTCCTGAAATGTTCAGCATTCCTGTTTTCTCGCAGCGCCCTGGATGAGTAACTGAAGAACAGATATATCAGATACAATCCGGCGGCGAGGCCCGGAATCCCAAGTTCAGCCAGTCTGAACAAATAAAAATTATGGGCAGTGCCGGTTCTTGCATTCCACATCTGGTGCGCATCGAAGCTGTCGAGAGGAACCGGAAGATACCTGAATATATTATCAGGAAACATCTCAGGTCCAACACCCAGCAGCGGGTTTGCCTTTATGATCGAAATGGCCACCTCCCAGAAGGAATTACGCGTAGTGGCAAATATCCTGTCCACACGCATAAACAGCATCATGTAATCGCTGAACGGAGGCACAAAGAACAACACGAACATAATTCCGGCAGCAATAAGCGATATTCTGCCAAACAGTCTCCTGTTTGTCACGTACAGATAATAGCCCGAAGCTATAATGACTGCAATCATACTGGCTCTGGAATTCGTCAAAAGCAATATAGCTGCAAAGAACAACAGCATCAGCCGTGTAAATATACGCATACTTTTGTTTTTATACTTACGTACAAAAGGAAGAAATAAGGGCATTGATACTGTATAGACCAGTCCTATTGAATTAGGATTATTATATAATCCGGATAACCGGACAAAACTGTTGGACTGAATCAGAAAGACCGCATATCCCTGTTTAATAAGTTCGTAAGACATTGCGATACCAAGGACCAGCGCCACGAGCTGCAAAGCTGCAATATTGTAGTGAACACTCTTCAGATCACGCGTAAAGGAATAAATAAGGTAACAAATGACGAAGAAAATGACCTGTCTGAATGTTACAATAAAAGTTTTCAGAGGTGCTTCGGAAAAATATGAAGAAAGAAGCATTGACAGTATGGCCATCGCTGCAAAGGCAGCAATTCTGCCGGATATACGGGGAAACCGGTTGGGCTGAAAAGAATACTCCTTCAGGAACATTCCGGCAAGTATTAACAGACCTGCCAGGTTGACTGCATTTCTGACAGTTTCACCAAGGCTGTCGGTAATCAGCAGGTATGCTGCAATAACCGAGAAGACAACCGCATTTGTGTTGTACTTAAATGAATATGATAATAGAAGTATAAAGGACAGCACAGCCAGTGATATCAGCGGATTGACAACTGCCGCTGCCAACGCTCCCGCGGCTGACAGTATGATCAGGTTTTTCCTGCTGGTGATGACTTCATTCATGACTGATCGGCGTATTTTACCTGATTAAATTCCAGGAGGGAAAGTCTGGTTCGTTTTGAGAACAATCCTTTCAGGAAACCCAGGCCGTAGGAAAAATGCAGTATGACAACTGAACAGATGAACAGCAGCGAAATGTGCAGGCCGCGCTTTAGCAATACAGGAACGGAAAAGATGCATAATGTACTGATATAGAGCAGCGGCAGGAACAGTGATAATATCAGGCTGTGTTCAGGTACTGCAGCAGAAAACAGAGGAAGTGCGATCAATGAGAGTATGAAGAGCACCGGAACCAGCTGTCTCAGGGAAACCGGCATTTTGTGCATGAATATCACCGCGACGCGCCAGAAGCCATAGTCAAAATACTGTCTGAACAGTTTTGAAGGGCGGTTGCGCACCATGTATACCGACCTGACCGATGGAGATATATACACCTTGCCCCCGGTTTTGGTCATGCGGAAATTCAGTTCGTCATCCTGATTCCTTACAAGTCGTTCATCATAATAGCCGATCTCCTGAAAAACCGATTTTCTGAAAGTAGGAAAACAGGCACCTTCGGCGTACCCTTCATAGTCAGGAAAGCGGTGTTTTGCATTGCCTACTCCGATCGGATGCGACATTGCCAGAGCAGCAGCCTGACCAAAGGGTGTATTGCCGGTGCTGATTATGGGGCCTCCGGAACAGGATATTTCAGGATGGTCCTTGAAAAGTTTCAGGCTGTTGTTCAGATAATCGGGATCGTATTCGGAATGGGCTCCGAGTATGGTAATAAACTCTCCCTGCGCCGCCTGAATGCCGAGGTTTAGCGCAACCGGCGTAATTCTTCTGTTATTTCTTATTATTCTGATATTATTGTACTTTGCACTCAGCTGTCTCAGCACTTCCGCCGTACCATCATTGCTATTGCCGTCAACCACAAGTATTTCATAATTACCAAATGAGAATTTCTGATTCACAATAGACAGTATGCACTTCTCTATATTCTCTATCTCATTATAGCACGGCACAATTACGGACAGGATGCGTTGTTCCATATATCTCTTACATACAGTTAAATTTCTTAATTCATTATTTACCAGAAGCCGGTTGTTCAAAAACGGCAACAATTCTGGCAGCATTTTTATTCCAATCAAAATTCTGTTGTACATATTTGCGTGCATTGCCCGAAATTTCTTCATATAAAGAAGAATTGTGGAACAATTCTGCACAGACAGATGCCGCGACGGAAGCTGCACTTTCTGATTCGGGATCGATTAAATAACCGGTTACTTTATCCTTAACCACCGAAGGCACCCCGCCGCTGTTTCCGGCTACAACCGGGACGCCCATATAGCCAGCCTCGGCAAATACAATTCCAAACCCTTCGGCTTCGCGTGCTTCAAAAATAGTCCTGCTGAGCATAACATACAAGTCACTTGCCCGGAAAAATGCAGCCAGCTCCCCGTCATCTTCTACATAATCAAGGAAACGGACATTGTCATTAAGACCAAGTTTTGCAGTAAGTTCTGCAAGTTCCGCTTTTTCCGGACCCTGTCCTACGATTATATGCAAAAACTCCGGATAACTTTCCTTCAGTATTTTATCTGCTTCAAGAGCTATATCCAGGCCTTTCCGTTTTACCAGATTGCAGACCGTCAGGAGCATTTTTTTTTTGCTACCCAAATTTAATTTCTTTTTCGCAAATTCCCTGCTAAAATCTGACAGATAATCCAGTTTTTTTTTATTTATTCCATTGTAATTTATTATCAGCCTTTTCACCGCATTTCTGACGTACGGCCTGACGAGTGAGCCTGTAAAGTCACTAACCGCGAAGACATACTCCATCTTATCCAGAAGTATCATTTTTGCTTTCCGAAACAGTATATTCTCATAACCGAGCATGGCATCGCCGCCATGTGCAGTAAGGGCAGCTGCAGCACCACCGGAAATAAAACTGTCCAAGTAGAAAAGATATCTGACATCAACAAAACTGAATAAGACAAGGTCATATTTTTCGAGGTTTACTATCCGGCTTATACTATCTTTCTGTTCTTTAAGCCGTCTGAAGTTGATAAAAATATCAGAGGGATATTTCAGGACCTTCGGATACCTGAATACACGCACCTGTTCATGTACATCTATTGGTGAATTGCGGGCGATCTCGCTATCGGCTGCCAGATCAAATACATCGGTATCATGCCCGTTCTCAATGAATGCCTTTGCCTGTTCGTGCGTGAATATGTACTTGTTCTTCTGCTTCCTGTCAGGATAGCCAAAACTTACTGAAGCAATTTTCATTATCTTTCTTCCGGAATAGTTTCGGGAATATTGTACGCACAGGTATTACGAAGCTCTTCAATAAAATTCTTTACCTCAGAAATAACTGACGCACTCTCCAGGAGATTCATGCAGTCAAACGAAGGACATCCTTTCCTGCCTGCATCAGTGCGGCAATACTGTTCGCTCTGCAGGGGTAAACATGGAATAGTACTGCGGAAAACGCGGTGATGAGCGCCGGCAGGACGGCTGAATTCCGGATTTGTTGGACCATATAAGGAAAACGTCGGAACACCCAGCATGACCGCTATATAAAGCGGACCGGAATCATTACCAATAAATAAGGAACTCCGTTCGGCTGCTTCCATTAGTTCTGCTATACTGCGCAGCTGAATATATTCCAGATTATGCTGGGTGAATCGCAAAATATCTTCCCCGCTGAACTGCCCGTCTTCCCCGATGAATACACACCGGTAATTCCTGCTGAGTTCGATGCCAAGTGCTAAAAACTTTTTCATACCCCACTGCTTTGCCTCCCAGCCTGCAAAAGGACAAATCAGTATCTTGCCGCTCTTAGGAGTGTATGAGAGAGGAAACATTTTCACATCATCTGGATTTGCCCTTTTTACCACATCTCGTATAGCATCAATATACCTGTCTGTAAGATGAGGCATTGTCCGGTGAGCTACAGAAGCAGTATAGAATCCGGCATAGATCACTTCAGAAAGCCCTGTAATCGATACTGCTTTCTGTGCAGCAATCAGGCTGGCTGAAGTTATTACCCCCGTCAGATCGATGATCATTCCGGGATTCAATTTACTTATTTTTGTGCGGGCCGAGAACCGCGCTATCCGCCCCGAAATAAAGTCTTTATTCTCCAATGTGGTAGTTTCCAGGTCAGGCATGGCTTTCGCATAAATGGCAGCACTGGATTTGAAACAGACAACACGAAGGCGATCGCCAAATTCAGCGGCAAGCAGCTTCATTGCCGGAATGGTAAATACGGTGTCTCCGAGGCGGTGAAGTGATATTACTACGACATTAGTGTGCGACTGATTACCGGCAGGATCCCGTTTGATAAGACGCACATCGCGTATGGTCCGGAACACACTGTTCAGCAAGCTAACGGTAAAACTGTTTTGTTTGATTGATATCAGCAAAATACCTGCATCTGTAATTTATGGAAACCTAAAGATACAAAAATAATGAGCATTGCATTCTGATTCAACCGGAAAAATTTATGACGTTTTCTCCTTATAGGTCTTCATAATATATTCTGCCACTGCCTTTGCCTCTGCGGGTTTGACTCCCTGGTTTGGCATGGGCGGAAATGCAGGATTGACTTTCACAGGATTCAGTATGAATCCTGTCAGCTGATCCATTTTTCCTTCATACTTTGGCAATACGTCCTTATAGGCAGGTCCGACAAGTTTCATGTCAAAACGGTGACACGCCGAACAGCGGCCGTCAAATATCGCCTTACCGTCTACTGCTACTCCCCTGCCCATTTTTTCATTTCTATCCTGCACTTTCTTGTCGTATACAGATGCAAGCACCAGCACCTGCCGTCTTACCGAGTTGTCAAATGCTGACTGTTCTCCCCCAATGAACAGCAGCACTGCGACAAGCATTGAAAAAAATCCCAGGCTGCTGGAGCGTATGCCGCTTCCACGCAGCAGAAACCACAGATTGTGCAGAACCACAAATAATCCGATTGTCGCCAGTGCAGTACTGAAAAAGAATGTTTCAGTCAGTGACTGTTTAGGAGCCATATACATGTTTACGATCAGCCAGACAGGCATACCCGCAACACACAGAAATGCGGTTATCAGCCCTTTCCTCAGCAAACCTTTTGATTCTGCAGCAATCTTTAACAGCTCTCCCTGAGCAGGGTTCAGCGAAAGTAAACCCAGCAGGCTCAGTGTAAGTGAAGCATCGATGAACAGGAAGAACTGCACAAGCGACCTCAGGGAAAATAGAATTGAAAGAAATCCTACATCTCTTTGTCCATAACCTACCGCCATTGCCATCTGGGCTGCCGCCTGCAGCACATACACGGATAAAAGCAGCAGAATGACAGAGAGTATTCCATTGCGGCGGTGCAGTTTGAAGTTATCGCGGTTGTAGCTTTCAAGCCGCTTGTTCTCGTCGTTTTCGAACAGCTCATAGTTACCCTGTCCGGTAATCCTCACTATCATTTTTTCAACGAAGAACGTATGCTTATAGCTGTTGAGCTGTATAAGGGCAGCGGCATACATTGCTAGTGCAGCACCGAGTACGATTACAGGTGAAGGGATAATATTTGCAAGCAGCTGTGTATAGGCAAGAAATAGAGCTATAAAAGGCATCAGACCCAGACCGATAAGTACATTCTTGTTGAGCACTGCACGGTCAGCTATTTCAAATGCCGCGCGGTTCATCTGCCGGTCTTCCTTCCTGCGCCCGATCGTCTCCAGAACAACGGCATATATAACAGAGCCTGTTATAAACGCACTGTATGGAATCAGAATCGAATATGAGATCAGCAGTATAAACTTCAGCAGATTCAGATTATCCGCAGACTGAGGTATAACCATGTCATGTATAAAATCCATCATCCATCCTTAAAAATATCTGTTAACTGACAATATAATTATTATCAACATTACATATATATTAACCTGCTTAAATACACTTCTGTATGACATTCTGCCGGGCCTGAACAGGCTCCTGCTGTTCCATATCATATAGACTCCCAGGATCAGTATGAGAAGAAACGCATACGGAGTTCTTATCAGTCCGGATGTAAAGAACAGTAGTCCGCTTACCGCGAGTGATACCAGCCAGAGGAATGTCATCCTGGAAATCATTTCAGGACTGATGTAGCTGGTCAGAGTAGGAACCCCAGCCTTCCTGTAGTCCTTTTCAAACAGCAGAAGGAGCAGCCAGAAATGGGGAATCTGCCATATAAAAAAGAAAAGTGCAAGAGAGATTATTCCCGGATCAGTGACGCTGCCGCCGCCGGCGCTCCAACCTATTGCAGGAGGAATAGACCCGATAAGTGCACCGGGCAGTACAGCAAGCGCTGTTTTCCTTTTCATGGGTGTGTAAATCACATTGTACCATATGACTGCAAGGAATCCCAGAATCAGAGCAGTAAGATTGCTGCTTAATATTATTATCACCGAACCGGCCAGCCACATTCCGATTGTCAGGGTCAGTACAGCCGGTGGAGTTATACGTCCTGACGGGATGGGCCGGTTTTTTGTCCTGTCCATCAGTACATCCAGATCCCTCTCCTGGTAATGATTCATCGCTGATGAACCGCAAGCCAGCATGAATACACCAAGTACCGTCAGCAGCAGCTGCACTACCGAGCCGCCCTCAGCCAGTATATAGCCGGTGGCAGTAGTAAAGGCTACCATAACAGTTATCCTTATTTTCCCCAGTTCCGCCAGCATAGAAATATATTTTTTCACTTTGTGATTTCTTCTTTCCTATCCCGCTGCGGGGATATTCCTTTATGACTGACATATCCTGCATCCTGCGCAGACAGGCAACTGCAGAACAACTAAAAATTTATTTAACCGATACCCATTTCTGGTAATCGGCCATTGATATTACGTGCACTTTGTTGTACATATACGAATGATTGAGCCCGCAGTATTCCGCACATGCTATATCAAAGCTCCCCTTTTTATCCGGAGTAAACACCAGATATGTTTCCTTGCCGTTGATAACATCCTCTTTTATTCTGAAGGCCGGAATATAAAAACTGTGATTCACATCGAGCGATTTCATCTCCAGTTTCACCGTCTTTGCCACCGGCACATATAATGTGTCATACCGTTTTCCATTTGGATACTGGAAGCTCCATTTCCACATCTGTCCGGTAACCTTTATTACAAGCGCATTCTTGGGGATTCTGCGCAGAACAGTAAAACTCGAAAATCCCGCATAGAACATTGCCAGCACCAGCAGAGTCGGCACCACCACCCACGTGATCTCGAGCCACACATTTCCATGTATCTGTTCTGCCTTAGGATGCCTGCTTCGGCTGTACTTTATTACAAAGTATATCATTGCCGCGGTAACTCCCAGAAGTATGAGTACCGAAATGACCACAATAAAAATAAAAGCAGTATCCACGGTCTGAGCATAACCGGAACTTGTTGACATATCAGAAATTCCCTTGCTTAAAGTAAATTGTTTGTCTGACAAAAATTATTTATCTGAACAAGTAATCGGAGTAAGTTCCGAGTATCGCAGAAGCAAGCGTCATTACGCCTACTGTTATAAATACCCTGAAGACAACATCATCAAACTTAATATGCATGAATATATTCAGAACCAGCGATGACTTTACCACCGCGATCAGCAGTGCAAGCAGCAGTGTCACTCCGCCGAAATTCATGCCGGCAATGGTAACGGTAATGGCCGTAAACCCGACAAGGCTCAGCCATACGAGGATATATGTATTATAACTAATTATATGATCGTGGTGTTCATTCATTTCATCATCCGGCTGTTAATGATTCATGTTACACAAAAACCCGTTTCCCCGCACACTTACAGCGTGCGTTTGCGGGTGGGTGACATCCTGACGCAGGGCTGAAGCCCTGAGCTGACATCCGTTTGCCCCTTCGGGGCAAAGCTGCAATACAGATATCCGCCATTTTGCTGGCTGAAGCTCAATCCGAATACGGATTCGCTGCGCATTACCACGGGTGCAACCCGTGGGACCAAGATTATCCTCAGAGAAATAAAATTATTGCAAATTATTCATTACTTTTTTATTGTTTCACTTTCTTCCAAATCCGTACTGTATACTAATTGCACCACGGGTTAATCACCCGCGGTAATTCATAGCCGACCCCTCCAGGGTCGGGATGTAATTTCTTCGTCTGTACCGCGGGTTTCACCCGCGGCTACGCATAGCCAACGCCTCTGGCGTTGAAGCTGCAAGAATATTCTTAAGTTACTGTGCCCCCTCGATTTAGCAAATAATAATCATCTACAGCCTCAGCGATTGGTTATCTCAGCAAATAGAACAACGGGAACAGGAAAATCCATATGATATCCACAAGATGCCAGTACAATCCGGAATTTTCCAGTTTGATATAATCGTCTGAAGTAATCTTATTTCGTATCACCAGAATAAGCATAACCGAGAGTATGACTATACCGATAATAATGTGCAGTCCGTGAATACCGGTCATTACATAGTACAAACCGAAAAACAGGATCTCTCCGTTGGAGCGTTTCAGTAATTCTTCAGACCCGGGAAAAATTCCATGGTGAAATTTTTCAGACCATTCGAAGTACTTATTAATCAAGAACACAACTGCGAAGAATATTGTCGAAGAAAGAAGGAACACCGCAAACTTTTTGTGTCCGAGTCTTACAGCAGTAATTGACATAGCAACAGTAAGACTGCTGGTAAGCAGCACAAGCGTGTTGATCGTACCAATAGTGGTATTCAGTTCTTCGGCTGCCACGTGGAATGCATCAGAATTCATATATCTGTACATACCATATATGACAAACATGCCTCCGAACAAAAGCAGCTCGGTAAGAAGGAATATCCACATTCCAATCTTTGCCCCGAACGGATCTTTATGAATATGTCCCGGATGCTCTTCTTTTTCTGCAACGTGCTGTTTATCCGGAAATACTTCGAGTGTCTCTTCCACTTTTCTCCTCATCTGTTCAAAAATAATTCAAAGCAGATATTCCGGAACCCGGCTAAATCTGTTCTTGTCCGGCGTTATTTCTCTTCCCTACCGATTCGTTAATCTCGTCATAATGATCATACGCATAAGGTTCATATTTTATAACCGGTATATCCTTAAAGTTTTCCAACGGCGGCGGTGAAGGCACCATCCACTCAAGAGTTATCCCGCCCCACGGATTTGAACCGGCTGGTCTGCCATGCTTGAGTCCTCTGTAGAGGTTTACAAGCAGTATAATGAAACCGCTGATCATTATCCATGATCCGACAGTTGCTATCACGTGCAGTGTCTGGAATTCTTTCAGGTAATCAAAATATCTTCTCGGCATTCCCTTGTAACCAAGTATGAACATGGTAAAGTACAGCATCATGAATCCCACGGTTATAGTTACCACAGCACTCATAGCCACTTTTTCGTTGTACATCCTGCCGAACATTTTCGGGAACCAGTAATGCAGCGCCGCGAAGAAAATGAATCCTGTACCTCCGAACACCACAAAATGGAAATGGGCAACGACAAAATAGGTATCGTGTACGTGCACGTCCGTTGAGAGCGAACCCACCATCAGTCCTGAGAGCCCGCCAATAGAGAATACAAATATGAATGCCATAACGAACAGGAAAGGTGTTTTAACGTCAATTGATCCCTTGTAAAGCGATGCAGTCCAGTTGAACACTTTCACTCCACTCGGGATTGCAACCAGGAATGTCAGCAGCGAAAATATCCAGCGCGATGTATCGCTCATACCGCTGGTGAACATATGATGGCCCCACACGAAATAACCCACAAAAGCGATTGCCAGACTGGACATGGCGATTGCCTTATATCCGAATATTGTCCGGTGAGTAAATGTTACTATAATTTCTGATACAACACCCATTGCAGGCAGAATCATTATATATACGGCAGGATGAGAGTATGTCCAGAAAAGATGCTGGTAGAGGATAGGATCCCCTCCCAGTGACGGATCAAAAAGCCCGATCTTAAAGAGTCTTTCAATAGCCACAAGCGCGAGTGTAATCCCGATTATTGGAGTAGCAATCACCTGTATCCATGCTGTTGCATAGAGCGACCACGGAAACAGCGGCATCTTGAACCAGGTCATACCGGGAGCGCGCATTCTATGAATGGTCGTAATAAAGTTCAGTCCCGTCAGTATCGACGAAAATCCCAGTATAAATGCCGCAAGTATCATCCACGAAACATCCGTACCGGTCCTGAGACTATACGGTACGTAGAATGTCCAGCCTGTATCTATCGGTCCGCCCTTCAAGAACAGAGATGTAAGCGCAAATATTCCTCCGGTCATGTACAGCCACCATGACAGCAGGTTCAGGCGCGGAAACGCGACATCCTTTGCTCCGAGCATTATCGGCAGGAAAAAATTTCCGAATACTGCCGGCAGTCCCGGAATGACAAACAGGAATATCATTATTATGCCGTGCAGAGTAAAAAGGGTGTTATATGTCTGCGGTCCCATAATAGTCGGGCCCGGAGCAAGTGCCTCGAGACGCATCAGAAATCCGAGTGTTGCTCCTACACAGAAAAAAGATACCAAAGCTATAAGATACATCAGTCCGATCCTCTTGTGATCGGTTGTAAGTATCCAGCTCAGTATTCCCTCATGTTTTCCCTTTTCCTTATAAAAGTCCACATAAGCTGCTCCGTCGAGCGTGTGATTGGCCATAAATTGTTATCCTTTCAAATTCTTTTACCGCTAGTTCTATTCTTAAGTGTCAGCACTGCCAGGAATATCACTGCTGATAATAAAATAACCGTTGCAGCAACCTTGGTTACATTAAAGACGTACGAATTTTTCTGTCTGTCATAACTGAAACAATAATCCAGAATTCTGTTTATCGTAGGTGAAGACCTGCCCTGATGGGCTTCGACAAGTGCCATCTTCAGGTCGAACGGCAGAAATTTTATACCGAATATATACCTGGAAATCATGCCCTTTTCAGATAGTATTATGAGAGCAGCAGGATGGGCAAAGTCCTGCTTTTCAGGCGTGAAGTAGAAGCCGGCCGCCCTGGTCAGCTTTTGTATCGACATACTGTCTCCGGTCATAAATGTCCATGCCGACTCAGGAAATCCTGCCTTCATCGCGTTCATATGTTCTTTCTTCCACTGGGCTGCATCACGGAAGTTCTCATGATGGTCGAAGCTGATCGTAATTATCTGGAATTCCTCACCGGGTTTGAGCTGGATCTCATCGGCAACATCTGATAGTCCGATGAGCATAGGACTGCATACCGAGCGGCAGTGATAATATACCAGCGCAAGTATTGCAGGCTTTTTGAGGACTGATCTTAATGAAACAGTATCGCCTTTCTCATCTGCAAATTTCAGATCCAATGGAATATAGCGGCCCAGCTTTTCATCGATTCCAACTTTGATTTCGTCTGCCTGAGACCGGGACAAAACGGGCGCAGCAATCAGCAGGCCAAATACAGCTGTCAGCAGTAAAGTTATTATCGGTTTTGTATTCATATTTCTGTTCATAATTTGGTATTTAGTCTGCCTGCCTCATCCTGAGTGATTGCCGGAAAATTGCTTGTCAGTGAACGGATATAATGGATGACTGCAATCCTGTCTCGCGCCGGCAGGTATTCATAAGCAGGCATTCCGGATCCCGGAATACCCTCTTCCAAGGTCTTGTACATTTCCGAAAATCCTCTTCCGTTTTTCCAGCCTTCTGTTTTATGGAAATTTCTGGGAGGCGGGTTTAGTGAAGCACCGGCCACACCGTTTCCCATCCCCTGTTCACCGTGACACGATGCACAGGTAGATTTGAAAAGTGTTTCACCTGCCTTGAGCAGTTCTGCCGACGGCTTTGTAATATCACCGATATCGGCTGCGGCAGTTGCCCGCCCGGTCTTGACAGCACTTGCGTCCTTGAATGTATTTACTGAATCCAGGAGTGCCGGAGCAGTTTTATTAAGGTATATCATATCCATACTGTCTATATAATACAAACCAACCAGAAGCATAACAACGGCAAAATACGGGTATACAAGACCGAACCACCTCATGGGGGTTTTTATTACTTCCGTAAAATCTATTTCTTCTTCGAGTTTTTGCTTTGTCTTCATTCTATAACCTGAAATTTAAGCCGCTTTTTAGTTTAGGATCACCCACCGGAGTAAGATTGACTTTTCTTGCCTTGTAGCTGAACAGCAGCATTATAATACCGGCTATAGCTACCGGGAATGCTATCTCCATCCACCCGAAAACTATCCCGTTTCTTCCGTAAGCAGGCATAACCAGCCAGTAAATATCCAGCAGGTGTGCGCACAGAATCCATACTGAAACTAATATCAAACGCTTTGGATTCATTTTTGCCGGCTGAGAGAGCAACAGAAAATAAGGGACAATAAAATGTGATAAGACCAGTATAACCGAAACGGCCTGCCAGCTGTTCTGCCACCTTAGAAGGAACCAGAAATTTTCCTCGGGCAGATTTGCATACCATATTAGGAGAAACTGACTGAAAGCTATGTAGGCCCAGAAATTTACAAAACCGAACATCAGGGCACCCAGACTGTAATAGTGGTCATCCACCAGTCCAGGATGCAGAAATCCATTCTCCTTCAGCAGGACTGAAACAAGCGTAGTAGCCGCCAGTGCAGCCAGCAGTGTGCCGGCAAAATAATAGACTCCGAAAATTGTGGAGAACCAGTGAGGCTCAAGGCTCATCATCCAGTCAATCGCAGAAATAGTAATAGTTATGGCAAATACCGGCATGAAAACCGCGGAGAGTTTTATATTTTTGCGCGAGAATGAGGTATCACCCGACTTGTCCTGTGCACGCGAATTTTTCAGTATCAGAAAATAGAACAACAGCCATATCAGCAGAACACCTGCCGTACGCACTGCAAGGAAAGTAATATTCAGATACGGGGACTTCGCCTTCAGTACCGCGTCGCGCTCAACTGCCTCATGATGCGCCCAATGGAACAGGTCTCCGGTATTCAGAAGAAGTATCAGAGCTATAAACGGCAGCACAAAGAGCATTGACGACAGCAGTTCGGGGACCCTTCTGAACGGAGTGCTCCATACCGCGCCGGCAATGTACTCCAGCGCAACAAGGAACAGCGACCCGACGCCTATGCTCATCAGGAACATGAACGCTATAAGCACGTTATATGAACTCCTTGTCCTGTCGAACATGAATGATATTATTCCAAGCAAGAGACCCACACCTGCAAGGACAGCGCCTATATAGAAGACTCTGCCGGGGATTTCCTTTTTCATATATTGATTATTTTCAGGATCATTCATTTTTGTTTACTCTCCGCGGAATTATTCGACTTCTGCAGCTGCCTTATATACAACACTATTGCCCAGCGGTCGTTTCTCTGTATCTGTGTCGCATACGAAGGCATTACGTTCTGCCCGTTTGTAATTACATGATATATATCACCGTCTTTCCATTCTGTCACTTTTTTGCTAAGCAGGCTGGGAGGATTCGGAAACTGACCACGCAGCCTGCTGTCACCTCTGCCGAAATAGCCATGACATGGACTGCAGTAAGTGTTGAAGTGTTCCTTTCCCGTCCTGAGTACAGCTTTATCCGCTTTCAGAGGATTCACCAGTCTGAGTGCCGCTTCGGCCTGCCTGCCTGTAAATTCATACGGCATGAATCCTCTTGCAATGCTGCCTTTAACTGGCTGCCTCATGGAAATCCTGTCGCTGAAAAATCTGCTTTCATCCTGCGGCACCACTTTTTCCTGATTGACCATCCAGTTAAACGGTTCCATTGCCATTATATAATTCAGCGATATGTAGGTTATCAGTGACGCGGAGACCGCTGTTACCAGCAGGAATATCAGGAATCTCATCTCAAAGACATCATGCCATACATCAAACTCTTCAGGTTCAAAATAGATGGTCTGAATATCAGCCGCACCTATGGAAGCCAGAAACTCATGGACCTTCTGTTCATCAAAATTCTTATCCGCTGCCTGAATACTCAATCCGAACTTATCCGTCGATACGCTCTTCATATATGCTGTATCGTGCAGAGGATGGGAGTTGTTTGGAAGCTTGAAGAAGATGAAGAGCATCGACACGACTGTCATAATTGATGCAACAAGCACCGTCACTTCGAATAAAATTGGAACGAATGCCGGAAATGAACCGTGCGGTTTACCTCCGATTACCAGCGGATAGTTTACGTCAGACACATAGTACATAAATATCAGTGCCGAGAACAATCCGGCAAGTCCAAATGCCAGTGCGATATAGCTGAGCATGGAAGGTTTAAGCTGCATCACCCTGTCCATTCCGTGCACGGGATATGGCGTATTGACGTCATATTTTTTATATCCCGAATTCACGGTAAGTCTGACGGCCTTAATAATGGCATCGGGAGTATCGAACAGACCGGTTACAGAATAAATCTTTTTGTTTTCCATTTTTATTTACCTCTTCAGTCGTGATGAGACGGCTGCGCACCTTCTATTACAGCCTTTACTTCAGCGATTGATACCACCGGCAGCGACTTTGTAAACAGCAGAATAAAAGTAAAGAAGAAACCAAAACTCCCGAGCAATATTCCCAGATCCACCAATGTCGGCTTGAAGTAACCCCAGCTGGAAGGCAGATAATCACGCGCCAGAGTACTGACTGTAATGACATACCGTTCAAACCACATTCCGACATTCACAAATACTGCGATCACAAACATTACCGGTATTGAGCGCCTGATCCTGCGGAACCAGAAGAGCTGCGGGAATATCACATTGCAGCTTACCATTATCCAGTAGGCCCAGGCATACGGACCGAAGGCTCTGTTGGTAAATACAAACTGCTCGACTACATTTCCGGAATACCACGCAATAAAGAATTCCATCCCATATGCATACCCCACCATCGAACCGGTAAGAATTATCACTTTGTTCATCCTCTCGAGCGTGTCGATGGTAATTATATGTTCATAGTTAAATATTTTTCGAATGAAGATCAGTACATTCTGCACCATGGCAAATCCGGAGAACACTGCACCCGCAACAAAGTAAGGCGGAAATATTGTCGCATGCCAGCCGGGCAGAATGGATACAGCAAAGTCAAAACTGACTATTGTATGTACAGACAATACGAGCGGAGTTGCAAATCCGGCCAGTACGAGATAGACCATCTCGTAGTGATGCCAGTGCCGGTTAGAAAAACGCCAGCCGAGTGAAAAGACAGAATAGATAAATTTTTTCAGTGTGTTTTTCGTTCTGTCGCGCAGTGCCGCCAGATCAGGAATAAGTCCCACATACCAGAATATCAGTGATACGGTAAAATACGTCGACACTGCAAACACGTCCCATATAAGCGGAGAAATGAAATTCACCCAGATACCATGTTCATTGGGATACGGCAGCAGATAGGCTGCCAGCCAGGGACGCCCGACGTGTATAAGTGGAAACAGTCCGGCAGTCATAACCGCAAAAATGGTCATTCCCTCGGCAAACCTCGCAATACCCGTCCTCCACTTCTGCCGGAACAGAAACAGTATGGCTGAAATAAGTGTTCCGGCGTGGCCGATTCCGACCCAGAACACAAAGTTTGTAATACCGAATCCCCAGCCTACCGGTTGATTATTGCCCCACATGCCGATGCCATAAAGGAAAGTCAGAGCCAGACAGAAAGCACCTATGCCGAGCATGGTAAGCGTAACCGCCAGGGCAATATAGAACTTCTTGTCCGGCCTGGTTTCGAGCGGGTGTGAAATAGTATCATTTACAGACGCAAATGACGGTCTGCCCTCGATTACTGAGCGTTCACCGGCATATTCTATATCGGCGGTGGTATATCCGGCGGCCTGCCTTTCGCCAATGCCTGATTTCTCATCACCATTCAGTATGGAATTATCGCTGTTCAACACATCCCTCCGCTACTTATATCTCCTTGTTCCTCAGGCGGGCCATATAAACAATATTAGGCCGCGTGTTCAGATCCTCAAGCACATAATATCCCAGAGGGTGTTTGTGCATTTTAGTCACCTCTGATGTCTTGTCATTCAGATCTCCGAATTCTATTGCCTGCGAGGGACAAGCCTGCTGACAGGCCGTAACTACGTCGCTGCCCCTGACCAGTCGCCCCTCTTCCTTTGCATCTTCACGAGCCTGCATGATACGCTGTATGCAGAATGTACACTTCTCCATTACTCCGCGCGACCTTACAGTGACTTCAGGATTGCGTCCCAGCTCAACAAGTTCATTGTCGTAATATCCGTCGGCAAAATGGTCGCGGAAATTAAAGAAGTTGAAGCGCCTTACTTTATAGGGACAGTTATTCGAACAGTATCTCGTTCCGACACATCTGTTATACGCCATCTGATTGAGTCCGTCGGGACTGTGTGTGGTTGCTGCTACCGGGCATACATTTTCGCACGGTGCCGTGTCGCAGTGCTGACAGAGCATTGGCTGAAGACTGACATCCGGGTTGTTTTCATCACCGGAGTAATACCGGTCTATCCTGAGCCAGTGCATTTCGCGTCCGTCTTTTACCTGATCCCGGCCTACCACCGGAATATTATTCTCCACATCACACGATACAATACATGCACTGCAGCCGATACATTTATTTAAGTCGATTGACATGCCCCATTTTACTTCGTTGTAAACGACATCCTCGTTTACACTCTGATGATTGCGCACTTTTTCGGGCAGAAAATTTTCATCTTTGCGGTACTGATCCAGCGTACCTTCGCGTATAATTTTTCTGCGCAGGTGTATATCCTTCAGCAGATCATCGTCAAGCTTGTAGTGCTCCTGAGTTGCGACCAGCTCATGGCTGCCCGCGATTTTTTTTGCAGAAATTCCGGAAATGATCCTGCGCGAAAACGAACCGGTATTTCTGATGAGTATATTCGGATTGCTTCCGACCATTTTTCCGACATCCCCGGTTTCCCACCTGCCATATCCGGCTTCAACGACAATTACTTTATCTGCCGTACCATACTGAATGAATACAGGAAATTTCTGTTTCCTTGCGCCGCTGGTAATTTCAATCAGGTCATTGTTATTAACACCGAGCTCACGCGCTGTTTCTGAAGACATTGCGGCATAGTTGTCCCAGACAATCTTGCTTACCGGATGAGGAAGTTCCTGGAGCCATCCGTTATTTGCAAATCTGCCGTCACTTAAAAACGCATTCTGTTTTATATGCAGACAATACCCTTTGGTTTCTGCTGCATGTGAAGCACTAGCTCCAGCCGCCGCTGATTTAACGGCTGCCGGTAGTGCCGTTACGGTTTGCCCCGAGAGTTCGAAGAAACCATCGTGCAGGGATTTGTTCCAGAATGACTGGAATTCACCACCGGCAGAAACCGCGCCGGGAAATATGTCAGACCGCCATAACTGCTTCAGATAATTAAGATAAAGCTGATCGTTATACCCTGTGTCCGTTGCCGTCCATGAAAGCATTACAGCTTCTCTCTGTCTCGTATTGAAAAGAGGAGCAATCACAGGCTGCTTTAATGTAAATACATTGTTGTGTGAATTAAGGTCTCCCCAGGATTCAAGCATATGATTCAATGGAAGGACATAACTGCACAGAACAGACGTTTCATTTTCCATTTCAGTCAGTGACACTCTGAGCGGCACACGTTTAACCGCGCGGGCGAAGCCAATATCACCAGGGAAGTGATATACAGGGTTGGAATCATATATGATCACTGCGCCGACCTGCCCGCCGTTCATTCTTCCAGCAAGTGCAGCAATATCCTCAGCTGATGCCAGATTAGTATGTGTAACCGGAGCGTATTTCTCAGTATACAATGCCGATGCTGATATAATATCATTCAGCCTGTTTACTGCAGTGTGTACATTCTGTGGGAGCACATCTCCTGCATAAACCACCGCGCGGCCTTTATTATTGCGCAGATCCTTCAGCAAAGAACCAATGCTTCCGCCGTCCAGTTTGTGTGTCCTAATAAATTCCGTCATTCCGGCTGACAACGATCCATTTCCGCTGAGCCCCGCCGTAAGCAGATTCACAAATTCCTCAATTGCATCGGGTCTTAGCGGGATCCTGTAGTCCGCCGACATGCCTGTCATACTTAGCCCGCCTTCAACGGCGTAGAGCCTTGAGCTGGATTTCCTTTTAACAACATCTCTTGAACCGGCATAAGAAATAGTATTCATTACGTGCTGCGAATCGCTGCCGAGGAAATCACTTTCCAGTGCTACTATGACGTCAGCATCGGCGAATTGTATTGCCGGAACCACATTACGGCCATAAGTGTTTTGCCATGCCGCAAGCCTGCCGCCTTCTTCGTAGAAGTCATAGTAATAAAACCTGGCAGTCGGATATTTATTCTTAAATTCCTCCATCACCCCGAGCTCAGAAGGCGAATACAGCGGATGACTGATAATGGCAATTTCCCTACCCGATCTCACCGCCTGATCAAATCCCGAAACGATACTCTGATCGGCCTGATTCCAGGAGATATTTTTCCTTGTATTTCCTTTTAGCGATACCGGAGCCTTCAGTCTGGCAGGGTCATAAAGGTTATATACAGCAGCCTGGCCCGAGGCGCATATTTTCCCTTTATTCACCGGATGCTCGGGATTGCCGTCAATTTTCACGGGTCTTCCCTCTCGGGTTTTGACAAGTATACCGCACCCCTGTGAACAGCTGCTGCAGGCCGAAGCATAGTAATTGGCTATACCCGGGGTAATTTCTTCGGGTTTATTGACATAGGGAATTATTTCACCTTTGTCTTTATAATTCCTGCACGACGTATTCGTAAAAGCCGCGGCAGCGCTCATTATGGCAAGAAATCTTCTGCGGTTCATCTTTAAGTCGGGATATTCCATCCTGCATTAACCTTTCTTGTTACGTTTTACTGCCTGCGGGTGAATCTTTACAGCGATACCGCTGCGGGTCGGAGCGGTGTGTTTCGGTTCATGTGCCGGGACAAACTTTCCAAACAGCCGTTCCGGCAGAAACCCCGCAATCATTACTCCCCCGAAAATTTTTCCTACAGAAGAAAAGAACCTTCTTCTTCTGATAGCCTTCAGTTCTTTTATCTCTCTTACCATTTATATATTCCTTAATTGTTATCTCAGTCAGTATTATTCCACTATATATAACTTATATCCCGCTGATATTTACCGGTGGCACGCAAAGCAGTTATCCGGTCCTTTGGCTATGTTTTTAACCTCTGTAAGCATTCTGTCCGGGTGCCTGTGGCAGTCAAGGCAGGCAGACATAGAGAAGGTTTTCACCTGGCTGACGACTTCCATATTGGCAACATTTCCGTGGCATCTGGCGCAGTCAATGTTTTTATTCACATGAGCGCTGTGGTTGAAGTAGACAAATTCAGGAAGTTTATGTATTCGTTTCCAGGGAATGGGCCGGTTATTATTGTAATAGAATGCAAGTTTTTTGATTTCAGGGCTGTCTTTCCGGGCTACCTGATGGCAGTTCATGCATATATTGGCCGCAGGTACCACGGCGTGTCTTGTCTTGTCGGCTCCCACATGGCAGTATTTGCAGTCAATACCGAGTGTGCCGGCATGGAGTCTGTGTGAATATTTAATAGGCTGTTCCGGTCCGTATCCAACGCCGTCGCGTTCGGGTTTAGAAATAAAATAAGTAATCATTACAGAGCACAGTATTACAAATAAGGTAAGCGGAAGCCTTATTTTTAGAGTGTAGTCGAGTACAGTTTTTTTCATTTTAACCTTACACTTAATAAATCATTGACAGAAGGCCCACTGATTCAGTTGAAAAGAACCGGCACAAAATAATACAAGCCATGCGTGCAATGAGGCATATATTATAATAATTTAGAAAATAATGTATTGATGTCAAGAGACGAGTAAGTAAGAACTGAAAATATTGAAGTTTAAATTTTTGGCTGAAGGCAGGTTTTTTTGATTTAGCTGTTTATGATCTTTCCGGATTTGTCGAATTCTTTGATGGATGTGATTTGTCCATCCTTGTAGTATTTTTCGCTTTTCAGCTCGCCTGTTTCATAATACCATTTAGCAAGTCCGTGCAGCTGGTCGGCCTGATAGAATTCGCGTGCTTTGATATTGCCGTTTTCGTAGTAAAGATTTGCAATGCCTTCCATTTTTCCGTTTTTGACGAATACTTCGGCTTTGATCTTCCCGCCCTTATAGTACCAGCGCCGGTAGCCGTCATTGGACGTACCGTCTTCTCCCGCGGCAGATTTGTCATTGTCGTGTCTGCCGGGATTCATAAGGATTTTAACCCTCACAAAATTTTTAATGGATTTTCCGATACTATAGAAGATCATATGGATCGCAGTAATAATTAAGGATATTCAATAACTGAAAGTAAGACATATTATTTCCAGAGTCAAGAGCAGGTACAGTGACAAAAAGAAACGTGGCCGGGAGGAATTATACTGCATTACAGCATAGTAATCGTACAGTTCAGTTTTTTCTGTCAACAATAAAATCCACCAGAGTACTCAATGAAGCCCTGTAGGGTGAATCGTCAAAAATTCCGAGCTGATCTTTGGCCTTTTGCGCGTACAGTAGTGCAGTTTTCTCGGCATATTCAATACCGCCGTGTTTCTTCACGAACTCGATCACCTCTGCGATATTCTCATCTCCGCCTTTGCGTATGAGCTTTATTATCCGTTCACGCTGTCCGTCTGCGGAGTTGTTCAGCGAATATATAAGGGGGAGTGTAATCTTTTTTTCCTTTATGTCTCCACCGAGCGGTTTGCCTGTATACTTTGTAGTGCCAATATAGTCTAAAATATCGTCGCGGATCTGGAAGGCAATACCGATATTTTCACCGAAGCTGCGCAGCGCAGCATGTTTATCCGGATCGTCTGTTGTACTCATGGCGCCGATCTGGCAGCAGGTTGCGAGCAGTGATGCGGTCTTATCAGATATGATCCTGAAGTAGGTTTCCTCGTCAATGTTCAGCTTACGGGTCTTTCCAATCTGAAGCAGTTCACCCTCAGACATGCGTTTGACGGCATCAGTAATCACACCGAGAAAATCGTAGTCCTTGTTTTCAACTGCTATCATCAGACCCCTGGCCAGCAGGTAGTCTCCCATCAGCACGCCCACTTTGTTTTTCCATAGCACGTTAATTGACGGAAGGCCGCGTCTTTTATCTGCGCTGTCGACCACATCGTCGTGTATCAGTGTTGCGGTATGCAGGAGTTCAACGAGAATTGCGCCGCGGTAGCTGCGTTCATTTACACCGCCGGTAACTTTTGCAGACAGGAGTACCAGCAGGGGCCGGATCTTCTTCCCTTTCTGTTTCAGTATAAAATTGGTGATAATGTCCACGAGCCTGACGCTGGACTTCATCGAAGTTCTATATAGTTCTTCGAATTGCTTCAGTTCATTTTTGATAGGAGCGCTGATCTCAGATAGCTGCAATTTTAACAATTTATATCCTAAACAATTTTCCTTTGTGATATTTTTGACACGAATATACTTATTTCGTATAACAAAACCAACGGAATCGCCAGTATAATCTGGGATACCGGATCGGTGCCGGGAGTAAGCACAGCTGCGACGATCATAATGACCACAATGGCGTGGCGCCTGAATTTTCTCATCAGTCCCGGTGTAAGTAAACCGATCTTCGACAGGAAGAAACTGACCATCGGCAGTTCGAACACTATACCTGCAGCGAGCATTACACTAATAATTATGGAAAAATATTCTTCAACTGCAAAATTATTTTCGATTGCAGCGCTTCCGAACTGTACGGCAAACGAAAGGCTCATCGGCAGCATGACATAATAGGCAAACACTATTCCGGAAAGAAAACACAGTGTCGTATAGAAAACTATCCAAACTATATACCTGCGCTCGTTTTTTCTCAAAGCCGGTGAAATGAAGCGCCAGATCTGGTATATGAAATTGGGGAGACTCACAACCAAACCTGCAATAAGCGCTATTTCAAAATACAGGAATATCTGTCCGAAAGGTTTAAGGTTCTGAAGCTTCAGTCCGGCATTCCGGGCGGGCAGCAGAAGTATCTTATCGACCAGGAAATCTATGAAGACAAAACTGATTATGGTACCGATAAGCAAACCCAGCAGAGAGTATATAATACACCAGCGAAGCTCTTCGAGATGGTCGAGAAACGACATTTCCTTTTCGGTTTCGTTGCTTTCTTCGGGTATTTCGTCTGTTAAATCCACATCAGTCCGTATTTGCAGTCATATTAAAAATAAAGGACAAATAAGAAAGATAATATAATTATTCTCCCTGATATTTGTCCTTTTAATTTTTTCACACCGGAGTATTTTTTATTCAGCGTACAGCGGGAATCCGGAGCAAAGCTGTTTCACTTCATCCCTGATTGCAGCCAGAACCGCTTCATTTTCAAAATTGCAGATAGCCTTGTCAATAAAGCCTGCAATAATCTTCATTTCAGATTCCTTCATACCGCGTGTAGTAACAGCGGGTGTACCGACCCTGATGCCGCTGGTAACAAACGCACTTCTTTTGTCGAAAGGAACCATGTTTTTATTAACCGTCATACCTGCAAGTCCGAGCGCAATTTCGGCCTGTTTTCCGGTTATGTTCTTATTTGTCAGGTCTATCAGCATCAGGTGGTTATCAGTACCGCCAGAGACAATCTGATAATCCTTATCCAGCAGTTCGCCGGCGAGTTTCTTGGAATTTGAGATTATCTGTTCAGCGTATGTTTTGAATTCAGGCTGAAGAGCTTCACCGAAAGCCACTGCCTTAGCCATGATTATGTGCATGAGGGGTCCGCCCTGTATGCCGGGCATTACCATGCTGTCGAAAACTTCAGACATAAGTTTAAGACGGTCGCCTTTTGCAGTTTTGATACCGAGCGGGTTCTCCTTATCCTTTCCTACGAGTATAACGCCTCCGCGGGGACCGCGCAGTGTCTTGTGCGTCGTGGATGTCACAACATCACAGTAAGGAAGAGGATTATTCAGCAGGCCTTTTGCAATGAGTCCTGCAGGATGCGCCATATCGCACATCAGAAGTGCACCCACTGAATCTGCAATTTCCCTGAACCGTTTGTAATCCCAGTCGCGCGAATATGCGCTGGCACCCATGACGATGATCTTGGGTTTTTCTTCCTTAGCGATTTTCTCTACCTGATCGTAGTCAACTCTCTGCGTTTCTTCGTTCAGAGAATATGCGACCGCTCTGTATACCTGTCCTGAGAAGTTGACGGGTGATCCGTGCGTCAGGTGTCCGCCGTGCGCCAGATTGAGGCCGAGGATTGTATCACCGGGTTTCAGGAGAGCCATGTATACTGCCATATTGGCCTGCGAGCCGCTGTGCGGCTGGACGTTCACGTATTCGGCGCCAAAAAGCTGTTTGAGCCTGTCCTTTGCTATGTTCTCTGCCATATCGACATATTCACAGCCGCCATAATATCTTTTGCCTGGATATCCCTCGGCATACTTGTTTGTAAGTACCGAACCTGCTGCCTGCAGTACAGCCCTGCTGACGAAGTTTTCTGACGCGATCAGCTCGAGGTTATTCTGCTGACGGCCCGTTTCAAGTTTTACGACTTCCAGAATCTCTGGATCATTCTTCAAATATTCTATCATTTCTTCCCGGGATTTATTTATAAATTATTCGATTTTATTCACCCTTCTTTCGTGCCTGCCGCCTTCAAAAGTGGAACTCAGCCAGGTATCGACTATCTTGTAGAGGTCGGTTTCGCTGGTCTGATTCTGGCTCAGGGCCAGAAAGTTGGCGTTGTTGTGCTGTACAGACAGAGCAGCTGTCTGTTCATTCAGTACCAGAGCGGCACGCACACCGTTTACTTTATTAGCCACAATGGACACACCGATGCCGCTGCCGCAGATGCCTATGCCTTTGTCGGCATCATTATTTGCGACATCTATTGCTGCCGGTTTTATATAGTCCGGATAATCCGCAGATTCTTCTGAAAATACTCCGTGGTCTATAATTTCGTATCCTTTTTCAAGCAGGTATATCTTAATTTTTTCTTTGTACTTAAAACCTGCGTGATCACTTGCGATGGAAATCCTCATAACTATTCCTTTCTGTTGCTGCTCTCCGTCTCACTGAGGAGAAATTATCTGCCCCTCCTGAACCAGGGCTCACCGAGGCTCAGCGAGAAATTCATTCCATAAATGTACTCCTGCATCAGGCCGTCATCCTTTGTCCCGCGCTTACCCACTAAAAATGCCATGTCCAGTGTGTTGTCAAAGTCAATCGGCACAGAGAATCCTGCAGTAGCTGACATCTGGTCTATACCTTTTCCGCCTATCTTGTACTGTGTCTGTTCATACGAGAATCCGAGTCTCAGCCCGATAGTCTTCAGAAAATCTCTTTCTCTGAGGTCCGGATTAGTATACTCTACGGCAACTGAATACCTGTTCAGATCGCGCATTGCGCCGGAAGTTCTTTCATTCAGTTTATAATCTGACCAGGGCTGATGCATAAAATCTGCTACTATGAGATACCGTTTGTCCAGCTTAACCGAGGTTCCTATTGTCAGCTGGCCTGGTATCTTCACCTTCATATCGCCTTTGGAAATATCCGTGGCCGCAAAATAAGAACTGAGTGTGAGTGTGGAGTCACCGTCAAAATTGCCGCCCAGATCATAGACCAGCGACACTCTGAGATCGCTCACACTTTTGATGTCAAAAACCTTTGCAAGATCAGTTGAAATGACGCCGATGGTTGCACTGATACCGTTAAACGTATAGTTCGTATTATAGTCAAAATCGGAATACCGGCTATAGACAAAATCAAGCGATGAATTGAAATCAATATTTCCCATCAGGTAATTCATCGACAGGCCAAAGTTTGCAATACGGGGCATAGAATACGAAAGTCCAATAAAGCCTTTTGTAATTCCCCCCTGTCCTTTGAAGGCAGCGTTGTAGTTGGCCGGATCGGTTTCGGCTGCTTTGGGATCAGCGGCCACGGCAGTCTCATAATTCACACGGCTGTACGGCAGAACACCTGCGGCAAGCGTCAGCCCGTAGTCTCTCTGCAACGGGAACCCGATGGAAAAGCCGGAGAATTTGAGCGTGGAATAAAATGCTGATTCATTATTCGTACTTATTCCGACTCCCTGATAGTTCGCGCCGATTTCTATGCGTGTAATTTCAAGAGAGCTCCATGAAGCAGGATTTCTGGGGCTAAGGTAATTTGCATCGAGAATAGCAGAACCGGCGTCACCGAGTCCGCGGTAGCGTGCAGAATATGAAGCCGCCAGATCACCCAGGCCGAATCTTGAATATACAGACCCCGGCTGGGCGAACAAGGAAGAACAGGACAGGAAAAACAGTGTAATGTATTTGAGTGATTTCATATAATCTTCTATGGGTTATTTGTTGGTTGCATAGATTATTTTGAGTCTGGGCCTCCTGGATTTATCTGCATAATTGCTGCCGAACAGTGTAAGTATATCGGCACAGTTGCGTTCATTATACAGTGACAGTATAAATCCGTCGTTTGTTTCACCGTTGATCCATCTTTGTACATAATAAGTAACGTCGCCGGTAAATTTGCCGCCGCTGCGGCTCAGGACATATACGTAATTTGAATCATAACCCTTATCAGATTTCGTCGTTTTCCTCATCCTTACGGCAATTGAGTCGGACATGTTAGGGGTTCCGAAATCGCTGTGCAGTGAATCCACATTCAGTTCAAGACCAGCATAAACGATCATAACTTTGGACGGGACCTTCGAAAGATCGAACTTCAGAGTTGAATGCTGCGCTAATCCGCCCTGCAGAGTGATATTACCGCTGCCGGCAGGTTCATACTGCTGTCCCTTCACGACATGTATATCCTCGCTGGCAACGAATGATACTTCCTTGCCCGAGTATTTTCCGGGTTTTGTGATATTCAGTACGAGTTTCAGAAAAGGCCTTGTTGCATACGTATTGATACCCTGGAATCCGACCATCAGGTCTGCCGAACCTTGCGGTCTCAGGTATAGTCCGTAATTTTTATGGGTAGTATCAGAAACCGAAGTCAGCCAGTCTTTGGCTACAGATGCATCCATATAAAATCCGTAGAGAGTATCATTCTGAGTATAGTGATTATTTGAGATCTCTCCGCTGTATGAAATATCGGGAAGCGATTTAACATTGAAGCCTGTAATTGTCCATGAATTGTTTATCTTATGGACCGAGTAGTTCAGGTTTGCCGAGCTGCTGCCCAGGCGGTAGACTGCTGTCATTTCGACGCGTGCAGAGTTGATAGTGATACTGTCTTTCTTGAACTGTGTAAGAATCGAGTCGGCAACAGTACTGGAAGAAATCCCGAATTTTACCAGTATGGAAGATTCCACGTTCTTGTATTTTCCCAGCAGTAAACGCGATGAAGACTCTGTGTTAATTATTGTAGTATCATTGCTGCCCGACTGAGCAAGCGAATCGCTGCTGATTTCAGCTGTGGGAATCAGTTCATCGTAGTTGGAACCGATTGAACCCGGATCATCACTGCATGAATAAAGAGCCAAAGATGAAATTATCAGAATGAATATATAACGATATCTGGTAAACAATCAGTCTCCTGTAATTATTTTTATTGTTAGTAAAACCAGTTTCAGACACCTCTGGAACTCTTTTATTCTCCGGAACGAACGGGAAATCGGAACAAACGAGAAATCGGAACAAACGAGAAATCGGAACGAACGGGAAATCCGGTCCGCGGGAATCATTCAGCTTCAGGAATTCCTGTCATTCAGGACTTTCCGGTAGATGTCCACATATTTTTTAGATGAAGACAGCCAGCTGTAATCACTCCTCATACCGTTTTTCATTATGCGCGTCCAGGCTTTCCTGTTTTCAAACAGCTTGACGGCCCGTGTAATTTCCTTCAGAAGCTCTGCAGCTTCGTATTTCTTAAATACAAAACCGTTGCCGGTTTCTTCTTTCTCATTGTATTTTGATACGGTATCTGCCAGTCCGCCGGTTTCTCTTACTATCGGAACAGTACCGTAGTAATGGCTGTACATCTGATTGAGTCCGCACGGTTCATATCTCGAAGGCATCAGGAACATATCTGCGCCCGCCTCTATCAGGTGGGCCAGGCTGTCGTCGAAACCCAGATAGCAGGCGAATTTGCCGGGGTATCTGAAGTGTATATCCTCAAACAGCGAATGGTATTTCTTCTCGCCGGTTCCCAGCAGCACTATCTGAACATCCTGCTGCAGCACATCTTCTATGATCTCGGCAATCAGGTCAAAGCCCTTTGCATCTACAAGTCTTGAGATCATCGCAATAATCGGGACACCGGGTTTATATTCCAGATCGAATTTTTCTGCGAGTGCCCTTTTATTTTCAGCTTTACCCTCGAGCAGCTTAACGTTGTAATTTTTGGCTATAAGCGTATCGGTATCGGGGTTCCAGGCTTTGTCATCGATACCATTCATGATCCCGTAGATGTCTTTTTTCCTTTTGAGAAGCACATGCTTAAGACCTGCGCTCAGTTCTTCATCCTGAGTGATTTCCTGAGCATATCTTTCGCTGACGGTAGTTATGGCATCAGAAAACAGTATGCCGCTCTTCATAAAATTAAGTCTGCCGTATATTTCTACACCCTTCTCGGAATTAAGTTCCTCGGGCAACGCGGTTTTATAAAAAATATCCTTCGGGAAAAATCCCTGGTAGGCCAGGTTATGTATTGTAAAGACGGTCTTCACATTTGCCAGCAGCGGGTCATCCTTGTAAACAGTCTTCAGATAAGCTGGAATAAGTCCGCACTGCCAGTCATTGCAGTGAATGATATCGGGCACCCAGCCGAGCTTGTGTATCAGTTCATAGACGCTGCGGGCAAACAGAATAAAGCGTTCGTCGTTGTCATGGTAATCGGTGCAGGTATCCGGATCTACATACAGGCTCTGCCTGCTGCCGAAGTATTCATAGTTATCCAGGAAATATATTTGGACTCTTGCTTTCAGTCCGATAAGAAAAGATGAACGGAGAGAAAAAGTAACTTCTTTATCCCCGAGTTTTACAGGAAGATCCTTCAGTCTTACTACTTCGTGGATCTTGAATTTTCTTTCGTCAACAGCTCCATACTTCGGTACAACTATTCTCACTTCATGACCCAGTTCTGTGAGGGTCTGAGGCAAAGCAGCCGATACGTCAGCCAAACCACCAGTCTTAACAAAAGGAACAACTTCAGAGGTTACAAAAAGAATCTTCAGCTTTTTTGATGGAGGCATTTCAAAAGTCCTTTTTATTTTTAATATACAAATTTAACAAATATTCGGTTTTCGAACAAAAAAATAAATATTCAGTATAGTGCACAAAAAAACCCGGAGCGTACGATGCTCCGGGTTCGAATATTTCGGATCTATTCAATATTGCGTATCTTTATGCAGTAATCCGGTCCTTCCAGCCGAGCAGTTTGTCAATATCAAGGAGTATCTTATTGGTCTCTGTAGTTTTGAATATTGCAAGTATAAAATCGCTTTCCAGTTCATTGCAGATTTTAGGAGCCTCTTCGATATCCTTTGCCATCACATCATTTACCTCCGAGACGGAATCGACAATGACGCCAATCTCTGTTCTGGCGTCCTTGTAGTTTATTTCGAGCACTATTATCCTGTTTCGTGTGTTATTACCTGTCCCGGGCATATTCAGTATCAGTTTCAAGTCAACCACCGGAATCACTTTGCCGCGCAGGTTAATTACACCTTTGACAAAGAACGGTGCATTTGGAACTATGGTGATCGGGATCAGCCTGATAATCTCTATTATTTTGAGTATGTCGATTCCATACTGCTGTTCGTTAAGAGTGAACATCAGATACTTGCCTTCACAGTTGAGCAGGGCTTTCGAAGAAATCTCGCCGGCTGCATCCTCTTTTCTTAAGAGCAGTTCCTGCACATTTTGCGGTGTATTTTTCAGCTGCGACTGTCTTGCTTTCCTAGTCTTGTTCTTTGCGGCATTTTCGGCATACTTCAGCTCGACAAAGCTGTTTATATCGATAATGTTGCCTACATGCATTTTGTCGTGCATGTAGTGTTGTATAAAATCGAAGTCTGATTTTACCGGCACCAGATCATCGGTCTTGATGCCCCTGGGTTCGGTCAGTACGTTTTTCAGCAGCGGCACCTTCAGTCCCAGGCTCTTGTCCGGATCCAGGAAATTCACTGCTATCTCGGCAGCAGAACCCGGATGTTTCTCAATATACTGCCCTGCACTCGTCAGCAGTTCTGTCAGTTCAAAAACTGCGTCCTGACTGTAGTTCAGCAGTTCTTCCCTTACTGCCAGTACGCAGCACGGGTGGTTTTCCCACAGTTCGCTCGACAGGAACTGGACCTCGGCATTTCCGGCAGCTATTGCTTTGGTGCCCAAGGGTTCAGCCACCATGTAGCCGCATGAATCCGGGTTTGAGGCAATAAATTCGGGCATCTTGACAGGAGGTGCAACTTCAAAGCTAACATCTACCGCATCCTTACCTATCATACCCGGCTTCAGTCCCACGCCAGAAAAGAACATATGAGCCAGCATATGGTGTATGGACATTGTGTGGGGAATATAAAATGCCTTATCCCTGAAGAAGTTCGATTTCTCATCGTGGAACGATCCGCCTGTCTTGTTTCTGACGCAAATACTCCCGTTCTTATGAGCCAGCTGAATAAGCTTTATAGGAACGCCGTAGTGAAAAAGATCCATTGCCAGCGGAGCCAGTATAAAGGCAGCATCAACGGTCCCGTTTTCAAGTGCGTTTGCCACGGGATTCCAGCTGGACATGCATTTTGTTTCAAGTTCAAAATTCTTCGGCTGATATTCACCGCTTCCAATGAGATGTCTGGCAACACCAAGTACCAGATGGTCGGTTATCTGAATGTGTGCAATACGTATCTTAATTTTATTGGCGGCGGTTTTCAGTATTTTATATCCGGCTGTATCTGAGGCTGGCTTAGCGGCAGATAGACCCATTGCCTCCTCAATCTTTTCTTTCAGCTCCTGGGCATTGAACGGTTTGGAAATAAAACTGCTTACTCCGGCCTCGGTAGCCTTGTTGAGCTCAGTTTTTTCGCCCCGCCCTGTTGCCATAAGGAACGGCAGGTTCTTCGGGTTTCCGTTTTGTCTGACCCATAACAATAGCTCATATCCGTCTTTGACCGGCATATTCCAGTCACTGATGATAAGATCAATATTCTCCCCTTTCTGCAATATGGCTATGGCCTCATCGCCGTGTACTGCTTCAACAATGTTCTGCAGCCCAAGAGAATTCAGAGTCTTGATCTCCATCTTTCTCATGACTGCGGCATCTTCCACTAAGAGGATTTTCATCTTTGGATCTATAGGCATAAAGAGCTCCCGGCTAATTTAGTCTGCATAGAATTATATTATTATCTGGTATTATCGAACGGGCAGATGAAATATTTAAGCAAATTTAAGTATAAAACATCCAATCCGAAAATATTTTTTGCCTTTTACTGGAGGGGTTCTTATTTTTATTAGGATTTTAATAATTGCGGAAAGGTAATGCTTACACTGCTGTCTGAACCTGCTCAGATCGTCACGGTTAATACTGAATCCAGGAACTGCAAACGCGGCACGTCAGCCTCGGACCTGGCTGTGCTTGAGAATCACAGCATAGTAGTTGAAGATGATATCATACGCGATTTTATTCCCAATTCGCAAATAGTACGGTCCGGTTATGATTCTGTCATAAGCGTAAAGGACAAAACCGTGCTTCCCGGCCTGATCGACTGCCATACGCATACTGCCTATGCAGGTTCGCGCGCAGATGAATTCAGGCTGAAGATTTCTGGAGTAAGCTATGAGGAAATTGCACGCAGCGGAGGCGGCATCAACAGGACGGTAAGTGCTGTGCGCGAAAAAAGCGAAGCGGAACTGATAAGCATCATTTCACCCAGAATAGAGCACTTTATTTCGCAGGGAGTAACATCGCTGGAAATAAAGAGCGGATACGGGCTGTCACCTGATGATGAAATAAAACTGCTCAGAGTTATCAGCCGGCTGAAGTCCTTATTTGCCATCGATATAATTCCCACTTTTCTGGGTGCACATACCTACCCCAGGGAATTTGCAGATAATCACACCGGATATATAGAACTGATAACAAAAAAAATGCTCCCTTATATAGCAGACAGCGGACTTGCCGCATTCTGCGACGTGTTCTGCGAACTGACTGCATTTTCAGCATCGGAGACAGAAGTAATATTTGACTGCGCTAAAGATCTTGGAATGAAATTAAAACTGCACACTGAGCAGTTCAATAACCTGGGCGGACTGGATACGGCGCTGAAATATTCTGTTACAAGCGCCGATCATCTCGAAGTGATCAGAGAAGACGACATCTCCAGAATTTCAAAGACGGACACAGTATGCGTACTTCTGCCAGGCGTCTCGTTTTTCTGTCATACACCCTATGCCCCGGCACGCAGACTGATCAGCAGCAATGCCATAGTGGCACTGTCAACCGATTATAATCCGGGATCTTCACATATATCTTCACCGGCACTGATAATGAGTCTTGCCGCGGTTGAAATGAGGATGACGATAGAGGAAGCCATTTCTGCCTTTACTATCAATGCCGCGCGCGCGGTTGATCTGCACGAAAAGACAGGAAGCCTGGAAATCGGGAAAAAAGCCGATATGGCAGTCTTCGCTACTACTGAATACGCCGATATAGTATATGATATCGGACGGAATCTGAATATCATGACTATAAAAAACGGCGCGGTTATATATAAAGCCTGAATACACTAAACAGCAACATAGAAAATAAACCATGAAAATTATTGAATGTGTCCCCAACTTCAGCGAAGGCAGACGCAGCGAAACATTCGATGCAATGTCCTTAGCAGTAAAAGATATTCCGAACGTAAAATTACTCAGTTTAGAACCTGATGCTGACTACAACCGCGTTGTAGTAACTCTCGCCGGAGACGATAAAGGCATACTGGACGGTGCAGTTGCAATTTCCAGAGCCGCGGCTCAGAGCATCGATATGCGGCTCCACAAGGGGGAACACCCCAGACTCGGAGCTATAGATGTTGTACCGTTCGTACCCGTCAGAAATGCAACGATGGAGGAATGCGTCCGCCTGTCCGAACAGTATGCAAAGATCATTTCAGAGGATCTGGACGTCCCGGTATACCTCTATGAAGAAGCCGCTCGCAGACCTGAAAGGCGTACACTGGCAAACATAAGAAAAGGAGAATACGAGGGGCTTGAAGAAAAACTTAAAAGCGACCTGTGGAAACCGGATTACGGAACCTGCAACTTCAATGAGAAGCTGGGAGCCATAGTAACCGGTGCAAGATTCTTCCTGATCGCATACAACGTTAACCTCAAGACACCCGATATTTCATACGCAAAAGAGATTTCTGAACGCCTGAGAGAAAGCGGCAGGCCAAAGCGCGATGAGAACGGAAACGTCGTAAAGGAAAACGGCGTCACAGTAAGAATTCCCGGCCGACTCAGGACAGTCCAGGCAATGGGAGTATATCTCGAGAAGTATAACATTACACAGGTTTCTATGAACCTGAAAAATTACAATGCCGTTTCCCTGCACCAGGCATTCGAGGAGGTCAAAGAAGAAGCCGCCCGCATGGGTATTGAAACCGACGGCAGCGAAATCGTAGGACTCGTGCCGCTCGAGGCTCTGATCAAAGCCGGAGAATTCTATGCAGGACCGACTATGGACAGTGAGGAGACACTGGTCAATATAGCTATAGACAGACTGGGTCTGAGCACACTCAATCCATTCAGCGCCCATAATAAAATAATAGACTACATGATCTGAAAATCAGGTATTATCAAATAAGGACAAAATATGGATACATCGAAAACCATTTCAGCCTACCTGAATGACCTTTCCAGCAGTTCACCCACACCTGGCGGAGGCAATGTGGCGGCTTTCTGCGGAGTATTGTCTTCATCGCTCGGACAGATGGTCTGCAACCTTACTATTGGCAAGAAGAAATATGCAGATGTGGAAGACGAACTCATATTGATAAAGGATAAACTGGCCGAATACTCAAAAAGATTTGCTGAACTCGCTTCACTCGACAACTCAGCATTCGACCAGGTAATGGCAGCATTCAAACTGCCTAAGGAAACTCCCGAAGAACAAAAGATCAGGAGTATGAAAATAGAAGAAGCTACACTGGGAGCTGCTGAAGTGCCGGCCGGAGTTGTCAGACTATGCTCAGAGGCAATACTGGCCGTACGGGAAATTGCCGCAAAGGGCAACAGAAATTCTTTATCGGACGCCGGTGTGGCCGGACTGCTGCTGTCTGCATCTGCGAGAGGAGCCTACCTTAATGTACTAATTAACTGCGCTTCACTCAGCAACAGACATAAAGCAGATCAGCTGCTCAGTGAAACTGAACACCTGCTTTCATCCGTTAACGAAATAACAAATCAGATAGAAAATGAAATAATTACAGGACTCAAAACATGAAAAAAACACCGTTATTCCTTCTCCTGCTCCTAACTCATCTTTCTTTTGCCGCTGCTCCGGCAAAAGTCAGAACTGGTATAGACGTTCTGAAGGAAAGGAATTTTGATATCTTAAAGGGAAAAAATGTCGGCCTGATTACTAATCCGACAGGAGTCGATCTGAACCTCAAATCAACAATTGATATTCTTCACGACGCTAAAGGAGTAAATCTTGTCGCACTCTACGGACCCGAACACGGTGTCAGGGGCGACTATTCTGCCGGTGAGCATGTAACTTCTTATACAGATCCGCAGACAGGCATACCCGTATATTCGCTGTACGGTGAATCCAGAAAACCATCTGCAGAAATGCTGAAAGGTATAGATGTGCTTGTCTACGACATACAGGATAACGGTTGCCGCTCGTTTACTTACATCAGTACAATGGGACTCATTATGGAAGCTGCTGCAGAGAATAATATCGAAGTGGTGGTACTCGACAGACCCAATCCGCTGACAGGACTGCGTGTGGAAGGCAATGTAGTAGAAGACGGATTTATATCTTTCGTAAGTCAGTTTAGAATTCCTTATGTATACGGACTGACATGCGGTGAACTGGCTAAAATGCTGAACGAAGAAAAGATGCTTACCAAAGGTGTGAAATGCCAGCTGACGGTTGTGCCTATGAAAGGATGGAAAAGAAACATGACTTTCGGGGACACAGAACTCAGCTGGATACTCCCTTCCCCGCATACACCGGAGGCCACAAGTTCTGAATATTATGTAGCCACCGGAGTGCTGGGCGAACTCGGTATAATCTCAGAAGGCGTCGGATATACAATCCCATTTCATACATTTGCAGCAGAATGGATAAACGGTAAGGATCTTGCAGACAGAATGAATGCACTGAATATAAAAGGAGTAAAATTCAGGCCGATCACATATAAACCATACTATGGAAATTATGCGAAGAAAACGCTCCACGGTGTACAGATTCACCTGAATAATGCAAAAGAGGTCAACCTGCTGAGCCTTCAGTACCTGTTCATGCAGGTCCACAATGAATTGTACCCGGACAAGAATCCTTTTGTCATGGCGGATACCGCGAGGATAAAATTCTTCGATAATGTAGCCGGTACGGATAAGGTCCGGAAGATGTTCATGCAGAGGATGAAGTACGAGGATATAGAGCAGTTCCTGAATAAAGACATAGCTGATTTTAAGGCAAGGTCTAAGAAATATTATCTGTACAACTAAGCATGCACCTGTTGCTGTCCGGTTGGAATTATTGTGCGGGAAAAAACTCTCCGCTGTCTTTGATAAGGAGTGTTTTTCCCGCAATGAAATCTTTCATTGAATTCTGCAGGTTCTTTACAGCAGTTCTGTGCGGATCATAATGAGGGATTCCCCTGCCTTTGAGTCTGACGGGCGTAATATTTCCCTGAATGAATTTCCCGTTTTCGCCCAGCACTATTTCCAGCACCATCGAAACTCCGAGGCGTCCTTTTATGCTTATATTTCCGTGAGTAAGGAAATTACCCATTGAGTATACGATGAGCCTATTCCTGTACAGTTCCACAGGCCTTATTACATGCGGACCGTGACCAAGAATAAGGTCGGCACCTTCATCTATCAGCGAATGCGCAAACCTGTAGACATTTCCCCTGTTTTCATTCAGGAACACCTCATCCTTATCCTCCACCCTGTATGCATCCTTGCCTTCAGCCCCGCCGTGAAAGCTTACAATTACAATATTCCCTTGTTTTTTCAGCTCGCGTATCAGCTGCCTGGCAGCAGGAATATTGTTAATGTCGAACTTCCTGCCGTTTGACTTGTATGCAATGAATGCACATTTCCTGCCGTTGATTGTCAATCTTCTAACCGAATCCTGGCAGCAATAAGGTATATTGTTTCCGGCAAGCGTTCTTTTGGTATGTTCGTATCCCCGCCAGCCATAATCGTCCATGTGATTATTATTAAGAGCAATCATATTGAAGCCCATCTTCTTCAATCCCGGAGCAAGATAATCCGGCATTCCGAAAGCATAGCACGTCCTGATTTCCGACATACCGCAGTCTTTTATTACCTTCATATCGGACCTGATAAACGGACCTTCCAGATTGCCGAAAACAACATGACCTTTATTGACGAGTTTTTTTATGACCGGAATTATTTTTTTGCCGCTGTCCTGTGGTACAGAATTTCTGGGAGTAAGAGAGCCCATCATGATATCTCCCACGGCGACAATTTTTATCTGTGGGAAAGTTACGGAAGGCAGAAAGAAGATGGAGCAAAATATGATAACAAGCCTGAGTTTTGGAAGCTGTTCTGATTGCATCTGAAAACTTCTATATTGTTGTATAATACTGCATCTACAGATTTCAGGAACTGTACCGCAAAAAGCTCAACTGCTGGTATACAGCCTCATTTTTTGTATATGATCACTGCATCGCTGACCGGCCAGCGGGCGCGCAGGTTCAGTGTATCAGGGCTAACTGTAAATTTCTCTGCCGCTTCAAATGGGAATACCCGGCCATAGTCGAACTTCCCGTTTGAGTTTTTATCCTTGAAGCTCCAGAGAATGTACTTGCCGGGCTGAACTCTCGGAAATTCAAACGTCCTGTTCTTGTTTATCTTAGTCCTGTAGTTTTTCTTATTATCGCCGGCACCCTTCAGCATAACCAGTACTGTCGAATCTTTAGCACTGCCCGGCTCTTCCACCAGACCGCTCAGTCCGGAATAATCAGTACCCAGTGATGTAGAAAACTTCAATGTATATACTGAATCAGAAAAATTACCCGCGGCATCCACTATCTTTTTCAGATCGATATTGAGCTTATAGTCACTTTTAGGTTTCAGTTCACCGCTGATTGTAATCTGGAAGGAAGCATCGTCAAAAAAGCGCACGTTGTAGTCTATTGCCCGGCCTGATTTGTCGAGTACGCTTATACCCTTTGCGGCTAAAGTGGAATCAAACGCATCGTCAAAGGAAAAGCCAAACCCGGCATTTTTCAGTTCTGTCTGGTTCAGCGCGCCCGTACTGACAGACAGCATTGCAGGTTTGCTGGTATCGGACCTGAGGTTGGCAACCACCGGAGTATAATCCCGGTTGGTGCGGTTACCTGCTTTATCAGCTATATTGACTGCTGCGATGTAATAATTGTTATCCGCCGGGATGCTGTCTCTGAATGCAAGTGCCAGTTCAGTTTCCTTTGTCCTGCCCCTGAATGCATATACTGGTTTAATTATAAGGTTACGTGTAGAATCAATAAGCTGAAAATTATTGGAGCTTATCAGGGTACTGTCAAACTCCTCACTGAATTCCAGTATTACATGATTCCTGTCGGTCATAGACGCATTGGTAAGTCTTGGTGCAATCGTATCCTCGCGTGAAAGGAAAAAGTTCATACCGCTGAATGCAGTATCCGCAGGTGAAAGCACCACGTCATCAAACGGAGCTCCGAAATCGTCCTGGCCTTTATTGTACAGCAGATCCCTGAACCCATCCCTGACTGCAAAAACGCGGTAGTGCCCCCAGGCCAGACCCGAGAGTCTGTAAAACCCGTTACTGCCGGACTGAGAAATGTACTTGGGTTTCATTGAAGCCGGATTTACAGTCCCGGAAGATACATCATATGCCAGCAGCATTACACCGGCAGGTTCTCTGTTGTATATCTTGCCTTCAATTATTCCCTTATCGATAACATTGCCTGTCGAGAAGCTGAGTGAGAATGCCTGCGCCATATTGTTGCGGTTATTCATATCAGCAACTTCAGTACCGATAGTAACTACATATGTTACACTGTCCTTCAGCTTTCCAGGCAGTTTTATCTTAACGCTGCGGCCGCGCCAGTCAAACTCAGGCGTTCCATCCACCGCAGGAGAAATAAATACGGCGTCCTGTACCGAACGCTTGTCGACATACTCAGAGAATTCCAGTTCAATTTCATTATTTCTGAAATTTACCGTTCCGTTGGCAGGGTTTGTAGCAACGACTTCAGGCGGTATACGGTCCACTATTCCTCCGGGCGGAGCCATCTGGTTGGCACATCCGGCTAGTCCCAGAGAGCACAGCAGTATTATTCCGTATGTAATTTTAGAACAGCTGATATTCATCACCGCATCATTTTGATTTAGTTTTTAGCCGACTGCTGGAGCTGCTGAGTAATTATTGATCTGTACGTTGCTATCAGTTTCAGGTGCTCGTCATATGTAGCTGAAAATTTATGACCGCCGGTTCCGTCGGCCACAAAATACAGATAATTATGCCTCTGAGGGAACAAAGCGCCCAGAATAGCTGCCTTTCCCGGATTGTTTATGGGGCCGGGGGGAAGACCGTAGTTAACATAAGTGTTATACGGTGAATTTACAAGCAGATCCTTGTTAAAAAGCCGTTTCCATTTGTTGGCACTGTTGAATGCATACTGCACCGTCGGGTCAGCCTGCAGTTTCATTCCGTTTTCGAGACGGTTGTAATAAACTCCCGCGATGACCGGAAATTCCTTCACCATATTGGACTCACCTTCGACTATTGAGGCAACTGTAAGCACCTGGTGAAGGTTATACTTCATTTTCTTCAATTGTGTCCTGAGAGAATCGCTGAAGAACTTTGTAAATTCCTGACGAAGTCTCCTGATGACCTTGTCTGCCGGAGTACCGTCATATATGTAATAGGTATCGGGCAGCAGATACCCTTCGAGAGTAGGCACATCGAGTCCGAGCGATTTAATAAATACTGTATCTGAGCAGAGCCTCATCACTTCGGCAGAGTCAGCGTGGACTTTCGTTTTCAGTATGTGGGCAAACTGACTGATGGTTATGCCTTCCTGGAAAGTCACTACCTGGGGTATTTCGCGCTCACCCTTTATAAACAGTTCCAGCAGTGATACATAGCTGAGTCCGTTAGGGATCTTGTAGCGTCCGGCTTTGATTTTCTTGTCAGCACCGTAGATAAATGCTGCAATCCTCATATTCCGTTTATCCGGAATCACCCCGTATTTATACAGTGAATCTATCGTCTGTCTGAGCGACATGCCCTGCGATATTTCAAATCTCAGAGGTGCGGCATGCGAATAATAATTGGGTGTAAAGAATGTGTAGATCAGCAGCGCCAGTACGGCTGCAAATACTGCTGCAACCAG
>JBLMZS010000035.1:0-32619 GCA_050258935.1 Bacteroidota bacterium | reverse complement strand
TTTCTTATTTGTATTCCACGTCCATGTGGTAATCCCACTTGTCAAAGTACAGATTGCCGCCTCTCCATTCCACTTCACCGCGCTGGAAGTCTACGGTCTCACTCCTGGGATATATTTTTGCAGGATACAGTGGCCTTGTGTAATCATCGTTGACTATCAGCCTGTAGGCATCCATACCGCCGAGGTAGAAATATTTTTCTTTTTCATTATCGCTGAATTTCTGCATCCCGAATGACTGATCCACTGGTATCCAGCCGTAGGGTTCAATATATGCCTCACTCCAGTCGTGCAGATTCACTTCACCCGGATGCAGCATCCATCCGCTCTGCCACTTGGCCGGTATGCCGTTGTATCTGGCGAATGTGATGAAAAGCAGTGACTGTATGCCGCAGTCGCCATGACGGTTGGCCAGGCAGTATGCAGGAATGTTATCGAGTGTCGAGTATTCTCTTGCTCCTGCCCATGGAATGTGCTCGTCTATCCATGTGAATATTTTCTTTGCCTTCAGATACGGATTTGTTTCATTCCCTACGATTTCCTTCGAAAGCTTTTTGATTTCGTCTGTAAATACCACGTGCGGTGCGCGTTCGGAAGTGTAGAGCTTATACAGCTCTGAATTTCTGTCATAGTCCTTTACCTTCGACGGATCCACACCGAAATACTGCGCAAATGCAGTATAGGCAACTTTCATATTGAAAACAGTAGGCTGGTCTTTCACAGCTTTCTTTTCCATGTACAGGGTTCTCTGCATGTTCTCATTGCCGGCAAGTATGTACTTCTCATCGTTTACGCCCAGCAGCTTTATACCGGTCTGCCTCGAATGTCCTTCGCGGGGATAGGGAAGCCAGCAGCGGATGATCTCGCCGTCGGGAACTGCATTGGCATCAACTGTAAGTGTATAATTCAGAGTATAGTTTACAGGTGAGGCAAGCGTATTTTTTGCAGTATTTATAGCCTCGGGAATGCGTTTCTTCATTGTATCTGCTCGCATGTCGGGCTGCGGTTCGTCTACGGATGCTTTCAGCTTTCCGGCCTCGGGGTTCAGCAGGAAGAAATTGGTATGTGCGCGTGCAAAATACTTCTTCTCTCCGTCAATTGTCATGTATTCAAGCGATCCTTCCTTCTCCCACTTATCCATCATTTTTTCGTCCGCATCTTTATAATACTTCCGGATATAGTTCAGAACAAAATCGGGGGTTCTGAAAAAATCGACTTTGATCCTGTACATCTTGTCTTTGAGGAAATTCAGCTCGTAAGCATCAGTGGCAGGGATATCTTTCTGGGCAAGCAGTGTATTTATTTTCTGCTCAGCCTGGGCAAACTGTCCTGAACGGATAAGATTATTTATGTCCATGAATTTATCCTGTGGTTTGATTTGGGGTGACAGGAGCATCACCATTGAAAACATTACTAAAATGATCTTTGGAAAAAATGACTTCAGTTTCATAATTGATCACCCGTTTGATATATTCTTTAATAGTTTAGGATTATTCTTCTTCTGCCTGTCCTGCAAGTATCATATCGGCCAGTTCGCGGAATGCCCCCTGTCCGCCGTTTTTTCTGCATATATAATCCACACAGTTCAGCACTTCCTCGCACGCATCTGCCGGCGATGCCGAAAGCCCCACTGATCTCAGTACATCCAGATCATTTACATCATCACCTATATAAGCGATATTCTCACTCTCAAGATTCCGCAGCCGGAGTATTTCATTGAGGACGGTTTTCTTATCGAGTATATCCTTGTATATAAGTTCAACTTTCAGGCGCTGTCCTCTTACAACACCCATAGGACTTACGTCGCCGCTGATTATTGCAGTTTCGATACCTTTATTCCGCAGCAGATGCACACCCATACCGTCTTTCACCTGAAAGCGTTTCATAACCAGTCCGTCGGCGGTATAATAAAGTCCGCCGTCTGTCCATACTCCGTCAATATCTGTAATTACCATTTTTATTTTTCCCGCTTTTTCGAGGAGCGCAGTTTTATCCTTCACCAATTGAAACTCCAAATTATATGATTCAGTGTATAAAAATAACAAATCCGCATTTAATCGGGTAAAATATTTTGAATGCAGAAGAATAAAAATGATTATCTTTAAAAACGGGATTGTGGTGCATTCAGAATAGTGCATTGAAATACCCCGTGGAATTCTTAAAATTGAATATATAAACAGATTAAACTGCCATGGATAATATCTTAAAAGTCGATTACAAAAAGTACAGGCTGGATAACGGACTGGAAGTTATCCTTTACCAGGATGGCAGTCTGCCGGTAACTGCGGTCAATATATGGTACCGCGTTGGTTCTGCAAATGAAAGGAAAGGCAAGACAGGCTTTGCACACCTGTTTGAACATATGATGTTCCAGGGTTCAAAGAATGTCGGCAAGCAGCAGCACTTCAAGTTTATACAGGAAGCCGGCGGTGTGCTGAACGGATCAACCAGTCTCGACAGGACAAATTACTATCAGTCGCTGCCTTCTAATTATCTTGAGCTTGCTCTGTGGCTCGAGAGCGACCGCATGGGATTTCTGCTGCCTGCGCTTACTCAGGAAAAGCTGGATAATCAGATAGACGTTGTCCGAAACGAGCGCCGTCAGCGCTATGACAATGCACCTTACGGACTTGCATGGCAGATCATAAATGAGAATATGTATCCTGAAAACCACCCTTATCACTGGCCTACTATCGGATATATGGATGATATTTCGGGAATTAAACTCGATGAGGTCAGAGATTTCTTCAGAAAGTATTATTCTCCCGATAATGCGTCGCTCGTAATAGCAGGGAATATTGAAACCAGTGAAACCGAACTGCTGGTTGAAAAATATTTTAACCCTATAAAAAGTGAAGTGGAAAAGGAGACTGTAACTGTTCCGGAATTCAGAATAACTGAAAACAGGTACATTACACATACTGATAATGTCGAACTGCCCAGGCTTTATATCGCCTGGCACAGCTGTCCTTCTTACTGCAATGATGAAGCTGCGCTTGATCATATTGCTCATCTGCTTACCGGCTCGAAAAACTCCAGGTTATATAAGTCACTCGTTTTCGAAAAACAGATAGCTCAGAATGTCGTTTCATACCAGCACTCTGCAAAGCTCGACGGTATGTTTATAATTGTGGCGACACCACAGCCCGGCATTACTACTGATCAGCTGAAAGACGAGATATTCAGTCAGCTGGATGGACTGATTAAAAATGGAATCACTGCAGATGAAATAAAACGATCGAAGAACGGAATAAAGTCTGCATTCATCTATTCAATGCAGAATATAGGCAGTATTGCAGATCAACTGAACTCGTATAACTTCTATCTTGGTCAGCCGGACTCATTCCTTTATGACCTGGAGCGCTACCAGCAGACGGACGAGTCGGCAGTACGCGCTGCGGCTGAAAAATATCTGACTCAGCCGTATCTGAGACTTGATGTGGTGCCGGACAAGTAATTTAGGGACTTAAAACTTATGAATATGGATCAGAATAAAGAAATACTGAACAGGGCGGTGATGCCTGTGCCGCGCGGAGAAATTGATTTTAACCTGCCGTTGATCAGTAAGTTTACGATGGATAACGGCATGAGAGTGATCTTTGTCAAAAAGAACAAACTGCCGATTGTCCAGATGACGCTCGTAACTGAGGCCGGAAGCAAATTTGACCCGGAGAAAAAGAAGGGACTGACGCAGCTGCTCGCTGCAGTAATGGACGAGGGGGCGGGGCAATATGACTCTTTAAGGTTATCCGAGGAACTGGAGTTCCTGGGCTCGTCGCTGTCTGTCTCATCAGATGCTGACTGCATGTTCCTGTCGCTTATGACTCTTAAGGAAAACCTGGAAAAATCATTTTCCATAATGGCCTCTGTAATCAAGGAACCTCATCTGAAAGATGAGGATTTTCAGCGTGAAAAGAACAAGCTGCTGACGCGAATAATTCAACTGAAGGATGATCCGTCGTATACTGCCACAATAGCATTCAACAGGATAGTCTACGGAGAACACAATCCTTATTCCCTTCCGGATACCGGGACAGCTGAAACCGTTGCTGCAATAGGGATTGAGGATCTGAGACTTTATTATGCTTCCCAGTTTTCGCCCCTCAACTCTACCATGGTTGTTGTGGGTGATACAGATGAAGGTGAGCTGCATGATCTGTTCGGTAAATATCTGCAGGGCTGGCATCAGGGCAAGCCTCTGGAAATAGTCATTGAGGAGAGAGTTCCTGCCGAAAGGCGCATATATATTATAAACAAGGATGATGCGGTTCAGAGCGAGCTCAGGATAGGACATCCGTCATCAGGGCGCCACGCTGCAGATTACTTTCCCAGAATGGCGATGAACATGATACTCGGCGGTCAGTTCTCAAGCCGCATTAACCTGAATCTGCGGGAGAACAAAGGTTTTACATACGGGGCCCATTCGGCGTATTATTATGACAAGCAGGGCGCTTATTTCTGCGTGTCTGCGGCTGTAAAAAGCGAGAATAGCGGAGATTCGGTTACTGAAATACTGAAAGAACTTGATGCCATCAGGGATAATATATTCGAAAAGGAACTGCGCTTTGCAAAATCATCATTGATAAGAAAATTTCCTTCGCAGTTCGAGACTTACGGACAGATTGCTGGCAATCTTGCCGCACTGGTCATTCACGACATGGACGAAAGCTATTTCAACGGGTATGTCAGTAATGTGAAAAAAATCACTATGGAAGAAACGCTGGAAGCTGCCCGCAGGAATATACTTCCGGACAGACTGGTAATTCTGGCAGTGGGGGACATGAACGTATTGCTGCCTCAGCTGGAGGCGCTGCAGATTCCGCGTATTACAGAGCTTGATAACGAAGGGAACGTACTTCGGGAAATTGAATAAATTCAATTTCCTAGACTGTCAGTCAGTTTTACTGCAGTCCGAAATTGATGCTCGAAGGCAGAATGAACTTATAGCCTTTTTTCCGGAGGTTGTCAATATCAGTACTCAGGTCGTAAAAATCATCAGCACGCAGCGTGAAAATCCTGCTGCCGCCGCCTGCCAGACTCCTGCACAGATACCTGAAGCGCGACTGCAGATCCTGTTCGTCGCTTCCGGTCAGCCATACAAACCGGCTTGAGTTGACCAGATCCAGTTTCCTTTTTTTGAACTCGGATTCCAGGAATGCGTTCAGCGACGATTTGTGCAGATCGGACTGATCATCTATGACAAACAGCTTTGTATCGGTGAATGTACCGATGATCGAACGGATTGCAGATTTCAGACGTGCTTTGGAGAAGTCCTCTTCCATTTTGTAATCCGGCTCGTCAATGTCATCGTTCAGCATGAGTATGTATTCCTTGTCGTGATCCAGAATGCGCTTCTTATACTCTTCGGCTTTCTTTGTCGGTGTAAGAATGAACGCAAAGTACTCGGGATATTCCAGCAGCTTTGTAAACTCCTCGTCGCTCAGATCCTCAATGTTGTTTATTATAAAACCGATCGAAGATGATTTTCTTCTGAGCTCCAGGTCTATATCTATATCTGCCATCAGCATCAGAGAGTTCTTATAGAGTATCCTGCACTGTGTCGGCCCGTTTATATTTTTTTCTTTTGAAGTTATTGTAAGGTGAAGATCGTTCAGTTCGGTATTTATCTGATTGAGAAGGACCGGTATCGGGAGGTCAGGGGGTACTTTAATCTTGTAGACGAAATCGAGCGAGTCGGTGGTTTTCTGTTTAATATCTTTTTTGGATACCCAGGAAGAATCTATCCCGAATTCTTTCAGTATTACTTCAAAGCGCTTATTGATGTATCCTGAGTTAATATCTTCCTCATCCACCTGCTTTCCGACAAAGAAATCAACTGCAATATTGGCAACGAGCAATACCACTGCAGTAATCAGGAAATATTTTATGACTTTATACCTGTCCAGCGCCCAATCCTTTAAAAAATTGAATAACAAATATATGAAAATTCACATAAAGAATGGGTATGGGCAGAAAAAATATCGCCGGTTTTCGAATGCAGATGTTACCTGTTACCTGTCAGTTCTGATCCGGCCGGAATTATTCCGTTTCGGGCTGTTTTTTCGAGCAGATTCCTGAATTTGTCATTTACGACGCGTCCGTAATACTTTCCTTTGTCTATCATAATAAGCCGCCCGTAGCAGGAAGGATCGTAATCATACCCGTTAGAGCTCTTCAGCTCCAGTGTTCTGCCGTCGGCGGTCCTTATCTGAAGTTTTATAAATATTCCGGCTTCGTTCTGGCCTTCAGGCAGGTTCAGCAGCTCAACCGGGATCCTGAGTCTGTAGTGTTCACTCTCTGAGGCAACAGGCTGTATAAATGCCAATTTCCCCTTGTCAAAATTTCCGGCAAAGCTTACATCAGTAATATTCAGTGCAGATGTCCCGGGCAGGTATACAGCTTCGATAAATCCGGTATCGTCATTCAGACTGGTCCTGAATACTGGTTTCCGTACACTGCCTTTCGAGAGTCTGTCTGTGTTGCGGTCAAAATATATTGAGATTTTTCCGGTTTCATTTTTGGCCATCAGGCTGAGTGCAGATTTATTAAGGTGCATATCAAACATTATATAGCCGCTGTCGCGCCTGAATTCAATTTCACCTATATCTATCCGTTCATTCAGCGAATCCTCCCAGAACCATGAATTGTCCACACGGACTGCAGAATGATAGCTCGCATATACATTTCGTCTAAGGTCATAGACGGGAAAACTGAAAAATTTGTTCTTCTTGAAATCGCGCAGTGTGTTCAGGTCAAAATATCCTGCAGAAGCACTCAGATCGCTGTAATTGTGGTAATCTTCCTTGCCGATGCTGTTGCGTTTTGTAAGGGGATATACGTCCGTTTTGTAGAGATCCACGAGTGAATACTCATTTCTCATAAAAGATACACCCACGATAGTCCAGCTGCGGTCGTTGATCTTGTGAGTCGTATAGCAGGCGCCTTTATTTATGCTGAAGCCGATCTCTATAGGCAGTTCGAAATATTCCATTGTATCGCGCAGTACCGGCATGTACTGGCCGAGGCTGTCTACGAACAGGTAGGTAAATATTGTCTTGTCACGCCTGCTCTTAGGTTTTACGGCAATTGCAAAGTCGTTTACATTATCACCGGTATAATCGCCGAAATCCAGAGCAGTAACAGAAAAATTTCCCGGCAGGTATGCCTTTATATTTTCCAGCTGATCTGCTTTCAGGTATTTTTTCCCCATTTCCGCGAATTCATCGAAACTGAGCGTCTGCGCACTGAGCAGCGGCGACATGCACAGCATCAGGAGAAGCAGAATAACCGTCTTTTTCCCGGATGCCATTCCCTGTCCGTATTCCCGCATTTTGTATCTGTTTACGTATTTCATACAGATAAAAATACGTGATTGTGTGCATAAATTACAATTTATTAAATTTTATATTTTCATGTCTTGAAGATAATTTATATATTTACAGGACAAATTTGAAATTTCGGGGTGTGGCTCAGCCCGGTTAGAGCGCCTGGTTCGGGACCAGGAGGTCGGTGGTTCGAATCCACTCACCCCGACAAATTTTCTTCTGTTATATGATCGTGCTGCAGTTATCTGCTGCACAGGTTACTTATCCTGCAACATATCTCAATACATAATTATATGGCACAGAATCACTCATTTGACATAGTATCCGAAGTTGACTTTCAGGAAGTGGACAATGCTGTCAACCAGGCAATCAAGGAAATACAACAGCGTTATGACCTGAAGGATTCCAACACTTCAGTTGAACTGAACAAGAAGGACAAGTATCTTCTGTTTAATTCCAAGGATGATTACTCGCTGAAAGCTGCCGTAGATATTATGCAGAACAAGTTTATAAAGCGGAACATTTCGCTTAAGACGATGAAGATGGAAGAGGCCGAACAGGCATCGGGCGGAAGGCTGAAACAGAAAATACTCCTGCAGAGCGGCATATCAAAAGAGAACGCCAAGAATGTAGTGAAGATCATAAAGGACTCGAAACTTAAGGTCAACGCGCAGATAATGGACGAGCAGGTACGAGTGACCGGCGCCAAACTGGACGACCTGCAGGCAGTGATAAGCATGGTGAAGGCAGCAGAGCTGGATTTCCCGGTGCAGTTCACAAATTATAAATAAAATGCACGGGGTTTCTTTACTTTCATAGTAAAAGAATTTATCTTTATACAAGATCACTATATAAAATTACTTTTTTCCCTTTAACTTTATCCGGCGAGATAAATAAGGATGGACAAGATCAGAAGTAAACCGCACCATAAAGAATTTAACCGTTATATTTTAACATCATAAATTGAGGAGTACCTCCGCGATGCATTACGTCATCCCGGAGGTTTTTTTATATGAAAATAAAAGCAAAGATCATCGACGAAGAAGGCATGAGCCGCACCATCACGCGCCTTGCCCACGAAATACTCGAACGCAACCGGGGATTGGAAAATGTTGTGCTCATTGGTATGCGTACGCGCGGGGAGTATATTGCACAAAGACTGTACGAAAAGATCGGTCAGATCGACGGCTCGCTTCCGCCGCTCGGCAGTCTCGATGTGACTCTCTACCGCGATGACTTCCGCAAAAGGCTTAAACAGCCAATGGTCTCGGTTACAAACATCACGTTCGATGTCAATGAAAAGGATATAATACTCATTGACGACGTGCTCTACACCGGCCGCACCGTAAGGTCTGCTCTCGATGCACTGATGGATCTGGGACGCCCCAATACTATTCAGCTTTGTGTGCTTGTAGACCGCGGACACAGGGAACTGCCTATAAAAGCAGATTTTGTCGGCAAGAATATTCCTACATCACTAAATGAAGAAGTGAAAGTGAAGATGAAAGAAATTGACGATGAGGATGCCATCTATCTGATAGATACATCTGAACCGGAAACTGAGAACTGAAAACTGAGAACTGAAAACTGAGAACTGAAAACTGAGAACTGAAAACTGAGAACTGAGAACTGAAAAAATAAGGAACCATTATAAAATGCCACTATCAACCAGACATTTGCTGGGATTGCAGGGAGTGCCCAGAGAGGATATACAGCTGATACTCGATACTGCGGTGACGTTCAGGGAGGTGCTTGAACGCCCTATAAAGAAAGTCCCCACACTGCAGGGAAAAACGGTTGTAAATCTGTTCTTTGAAAATTCCACACGCACCAGAATTTCTTTTGAACTGGCGCAGAAAAGACTTTCTGCCGACACCGTGAATTTTTCTACATCTACCAGCAGCACGAAAAAAGGGGAAACATTTAAGGACACCGTAAGAAATATTGAGGCTATGAAGGTGGATATGATAGTCGTGCGCCACGCCTCTGCAGGCGTACCGCAATACCTTACGAGAATATCTGATGCAAATATCATCAACGCCGGCGACGGGGCGCACGAGCACCCCACTCAGGCGCTTTTGGATATGTACTCTATCAGGGAAAGACTCGGCAGACTGGAAGGACTAAGGGTCTGCATAGTCGGCGATATTTCGCACAGCCGCGTCGCACTTTCCAATATCTACGGACTCAAGGCCATGGGTGCTGAAGTGTCAGTGTGCGGACCTGCGACCATGATTCCGCGCAATATTGAACAGCTCGGAGTAAAGGTACTGCACAGTATCGATCAGGCTATAGAGGAAAATGACGTGCTGAATGTACTGAGAATTCAACTCGAGCGCCAGGCAGGCATCACTCTGCCTTCACTGAGGGAATACCATACGTACTTCGGTATCACTGCCGAAAGACTGGAGAAACACAATAAACCTGAACTGGTAATACTGCATCCCGGACCTATCAACCGCGGAGTTGAACTGTCAAGCGAAGTGGCAGACGGACCTTACCAGATCATTCTCAATCAGGTGACTAACGGCGTGGCAGTCAGGATGGCAGTGCTTTATTTGCTGGGTACACAGAACTAAAAACTTAAAGGCTTAAAAAATGAAAATAATACTGAAAGATGTTAAAATATACGGATCAGAGAATCCGATGGATATACTGATTACAGACGGCATTATCAGCAAACTGGGCGGAATGTCGAAAGATGACCAGAAGGACGCACAGGTTTTCGAACTTAGCGGCAGGTATGCGGTGCCCGGACTCATAGACATGCACGTGCACCTCAGGGAACCCGGCAGGGAAGACGAGGAGACAGTGCTTACAGGATGCAACAGCGCTGCTGCAGGCGGCTTTACCGCGGTAGCTTCCATGCCTAATACCGAACCGGCTGCCGATTCCTCGGAGATAGTGCGCTTTATAAAAGAAAGGGCATCAGCTCATCTCGTGGATGTCTATCCGGTAGGAGCAGTATCAGTGGGACGCAAGGGCGAATCACTCGCTCCGATGGCCGAGCTCTGCGAGGCAGGTGCCGTGGCTTTTTCGGACGACGGAACCGCCGTCAAAAGCGCGCGCCTGATGAGGTATGCACTGGAATATTCCGGCATGTACGGAATTCCCGTTATTGAACATGCGGAGGAAGAATCACTCGCCGGCGGATCTATGAACGAAGGTGTCACATCCACTTATCTGGGCCTGCCGCCGGTACCCTCCATTGCTGAAGACCTTATAGTAATGAGAGATATCCTTCTGGCAGAGTACACGGGCGGCCGCATTCATATAGCACACGTGAGTACAAAGAATGCTGTCGAGATGATTCGCCAGGCCAGAAAAAAAGGAATCAAAGTCACCGCAGAGGTTACTCCGCACCACTTTACCCTCAGCGAGGAGTCCGTTAAGGGATATGATACAAATATGAAAATGAACCCACCGCTCAGAACACGCGAAGACGTTGAGGCAATGATTGCAGGACTTGCAGACGGTACTATAGACGTAATTGCCTCCGATCATGCTCCCCATTCTATAGAAGAAAAGGAGATGGAATTTCAGGATGCACCCAACGGCATCGTGGGACTCGAGACTTCACTGGGACTGGCGTTGAGCGAGCTGGTGCACAAAAAGCATATTACTCTTGCACAGCTTGTGGAAAAGATGTCCATAAATCCCCGCAAGATACTGAATATTCCCGTCCCGGTTATTGCACCCGGAGAGCCGGCAAATATTACTATCATAGATCCGGATATTATATGGACGGTGGATGTGAAGAAATTCAGATCGAAGTGCAAAAATTCTCCCTTCGATAAACGTCTGCTGACGGGAAAATCAGTAGCTGTAATCAACAGGAATCAGATGTTTGTTGAAGATAAATTCATCAAAATTTAAATAAATAAAGAAAGGGGTGGTGTTACATGAACGGAAAAAATCAGGTTATTACTGCAGTATCGGTACTGGCGGTTTCTCTTATAATCTGTGCCTTTATTATGTCCTCAACGTGGCGTTCCAACAACAGATCGTCGCAGACTATAACCGTAACCGGTTCGGCTAAAAAAGAAATAGTCAGCGATCTGGGTTTTCTCAGAGGTTCTTTTACTGCCCAGGCTGCTTCAGCAGGAGAGGCATTCAATCAGCTTAAAGCTCAGCGGCCCATACTGCTCGAGTATCTGAACTCGAAGGGATTTTCTCAGGACAAGGTCAATTTCTTTCCTGTCATAGGTAACCCGGTATATGAAATATCTGCAAACGGAATGCAGACAAATCATGTCATCGGATATTTCTACAGCCAGAGAATTGAGATCAGCTCGAAAGATGTATATAAAATAAAGGATATCTCGCTCGACATCAGTTCTGTAATAAACAAGGGTGTGAATTTTAATGTCGAACCCCCCGAGTATCATTACACAAAAATTGCAGACCTTAAGATCAGCATACAGGCTGAAGCAGCTAAGGATGCTCTGAACCGCGGTGAAAAAATTGCTGCGGCGACTGACCGGGATCTCGGACCGCTCAGAACTGCCAGAATGGGAATACTGCAGATAACTCCCAAATTCTCAAATATGATTTCCGACTATGGCATAAATGATCTGAGTTCGATCGAGAAGGAAATCACTGCAGTGGTTACTGCATCATTTGAAATCAACTGACTTTTAGACGAACGGACTTTAAACCTTTAATGCAATGGTTCTGTCCAAGATGCAGAATCAAATAAAAGGAGAAAAGCCATGAACTTTAAGATTAGAAATATTTCCACTGCTGTTTTTGTTTTTATGATTTCCGTACTGCTCTCCGGAACCATACTCGCACAGCCGGGCGGAGGAAGAGGCGGACGCAACAGCCAGCCCAGGATGTATGATGTAAATTCTGTAACTACCGTGAGCGGCGAAATAACATCGGTCGAAACACTCGAAGGCAGAAGAGGCGGAATGGGCGGGGGATTACACATAGTGCTGAATACCGGCAGCGAATCTGTGTCGGTGCACCTGGGTCCACAGTCATACCTGTCACAGCAGGGAATTTCAGTGGAAAGAGGGGATAAGGTCAGCATCAAAGGTTCAAAAATCACCATGAAAGATAAACCGGTCATTATAGCGGCTGAAATTACCAGGAATGGAAAAACAGTAAAGCTGAGAGATGATAACGGCATGCCTCTGTGGAGAGGCTCAATGAAAAAATAAAATTTGTATTACCCGCCGCTTTCATGCGGCGGGTATACAGATCAGAATTTTCCCTTTAATTCGTGTTCAACACCAAATACAAATCTTTTTGTATCGCCCTGCTTCAGTGTTATACTTTTGCGCAGTTCGGGGCGGTTGAATGAATTTGTAATGTACTGCACCGGTTCAATTGCTATCGACCTGCGCGGCCTGTACTTCAGTTCATCGCCTGTATAAACATATACCACGCCTTCACTCTGATATACCGATACCTTCAATCCTTCCTGCTCATCGGTGATTGAAGTTTTTATTAATCCATCGCTGTTTGGCTGAAGATCTGTATAGCAGTAGTTTATCTCGCGCCCGCTGATTATATTCTTGGACTTCTCATTAGTTGACGGGAAACTGATCTCGGGATAATTCTCGAGAGAAACATATGCAGCTTCACCCTTAAGCGGAAGATAACGGTCGTCAATCTCGATGAAAGACCTTGCAGGAACTTCGAGTATCAGGTGATCGACGCCTGTTTCTCCGGTTTTGAAATACGGATGCCAGCCGCAGCCGAAAGGTGTATCCTCCACGCCCACATTTTTACCGGCAATTTCGACTTCCAGCTTTTTACCGCTGAGAGTAAACCGTACCGTAAGATCTATACAGTAAGGATAACCCGGAAATGAGCCGCGTCTTATATAGTCGCTGAACAGTATTACCTCGGCCTTGTCTTCGCCGGCAGTCTGTTCCTGCAGCTTAAAGTCGATTGTTCTTGCGTACCCGTGTATAACCTCTCTTTTAGGATCTACCGGGTTGATCATCTGATGCTGTTCATCGTTAAAAATATAAAAACCGTTTTCAATCCTGTTTGAGAACGGCGCCATGATACAGCTTCGTGCTCCGCTTTGCTCTATGAGTTCCTGCGGGGTTTTATATCCGTCGATAATATCGACAGTTCTTTTGCGGGTTTTTATCTGATAACTGATCAGAGTTGCTCCGCGCAGTGCTATTTCGGCTCTCGAACCTTCCAGACTGTCTTCAAGAATTACAGTCTGATGTTCTCCGAATTTCCCTTCTGTTATGCTATATCTGCTCAATTTCTTCCCCGATAGTTTATGTGTTGAAATACCAGAACCAAATCTAATGATTTTTAACCACTAATATAAAGAAATTATTTCTATTTCAACACGTCTGTTCCGGTCCCTGAAATTCCGGTTGTGAAGCAAGCGACAGAGGATGAAGCGGGGTTGGTAAGGTGGTGAAAAAAAACAGAGCGGAGCCATGGTTCAGGCCCCGCTCTGATATGTGTAAATTATCCCAGTACAACTTTTATGTTGAGCACCGGTTCTTCGAACTTTGTCACATCTATAAAATTGCGGTCGAGCTTTTGTCCGTTTACCGTAATTTCCTTTACGATGTTATCTGCTCCTTCGGGGTTTACAACGTGCATTTTCAGCGTCTTGCCCCTGAATTTCCTTTCGGCACTGTACTGCCTCCATTCTGAAGGAATACTGGGTGCAATTCTCATTCCCGTCAGTGTAGGCTGGAAACCGATGATGAAGTCCAGACCGATCCTGTACATCCATACAGCCGAACCGGTGAGCCATGAATGACTTGCCTGACCTTCTGTCGGATGGTCCGGACTGGTAATATATTCGGCATATACGTACGGCTCTACTTCATAGCGGTCTATGTTTTCGGATGTATTCGGAGGAAGCATCTTTCTGTAAACGCTGTATGCACCATCCTTATCGCCGTTCATTATTGAAGCGAGTATAAACCATGAGGAAGCGTGATTGAATATCGCACCGTTTTCCTTTTTACCCGGCACGCAGCGGCTGATAAGTCCGACATTATCTTCGACTTCAGTATATGAAGGCCAGCATATCTGAATACCCTTATCCTTCTCGAGATATTTCTTTACAGAAGCGAGTGCCTTGTCTGCTCTTTCTCTGGGAGCGAGTCCCGAGATAACCGACCATGTCTGCGAGTTGATAAATATCTTGCCCTGTTTGTGCTTGTGCGATCCCAGCGGCTCGCCGTTATCGCGGAATGCTCTTATATACCACTCTCCGTCCCAGCAGTACTTATTAGTAACCTTCTCAAGATTATCGTATGCTTCCTGCCACCTTTTCAGTGTTTTTGTATCCTTGCGGTATTTCAGCAGATCGAAAGTTTTTCTCAGTACATAAGCCAGGAAGAATGCGCCCCATACAGTTTCACCTTTGCCTTTAGGACCGATATGGTCGAGTGTATCGTTCCAGTCGCCGTTCATTATCTTCGGCATGCCGCGCCTGGTTGTTGCGGACAGTGCGAAATCCAGTGCGCGGGTCATGTGCTGGTAGACCGAACCCTTGCCGCCGTCATAATAAGTGACTTCCTCATCGAGTATGCTGAAGTCGCCGGTTTCGTTCAGGTATTCGACCAGACCGAATGGCACCCATAACGGTGTGTCCGAATGGTTGGTTCTTTCACCATAGTCGGTCAGCTTAAAGAAGTTGTGGAGTGTCGATCCGTCCTTGAACTGGAATCTCAGAGCATTCAGAAGTCTGGCCCTGACGCGTTCCGGATTTACAATTACCACGCCGAGTATATCCTGGAACTGATCGCGCATTCCTGTACCGAACAGCAGGCCGCCGTGATAGTACCCTGAGTTGCGCGCCATGTCGAAGGTAACTGCGGACTGATACTGATTCCATACGTTCAGCATCAGATTGAATTTCTCCTCGGGTGTATTGACCTTTACGTGTGAAAGGTAGTCATTCCATTTTGTCTTTAGGCCCTTGAGCATTTTGTCGATAGCCGAAACCTTGCGCAGATTTTTCCAGTCGAGGTATGAATAATGGTCCTCAACTTCCTTTGGCACAATTGCCAGTATGGTTGCAAAGTCTTTTGATTCATCAGCAGACAGTTCAAGTTTCGACTGCAGTGCAGCTACCGGATCACCGGCAGTGATTTCAGTATTATTCATCATGCCGGTTTCAACTGATTCAGGGTTCGCTTCGCTTCTCCAGCGGCCGATGAAGCTGTCGAGGCTGCTGTCGAATCCTGTTACAGGAAGTGTCTGAGTGAAGTAGAGTTTATATTTCCAGTCAATATTGGGCTGTGCGACCGAAACTTTCTTATTGAGTACCCAATACCTGCGTGTAGCCACGAGAGCCGATTTCTTTTTATCGAATACAATATCTGTAAAATGTTTGTCGTTCGGCTGGTTGATTATATCGTTCAGCGCGTTGCCCATCATCAGTTCTGTAAAGCTGTATATTTCCAGTTTTCTGGGTTTACCCGACAGGTTTGTAAGTTTTACGCGCCAGATTTCGGCGTTTACTTCCTGCGGTACGAAATAGGTGAGTTCTCCTCTGATGCCGAATATTTCAGTAGTGATTTTTGTATAACCCTGTCCGTGGCGGCATTCATATTTGTTATACTTCAGGTTGATAGTCGGAGCCCAGCTGAGCGACCAGTACTTACCCGATTCCGCATCCTTCACGATAATATAGCGTCCCGGCCTGTCCCAGGGAAGGCTGTTGTAGCGCATCCGTGTGATGCGGTTATCACGCGGTGAATCCAGATAACTGAATCCGCCGCCGGTGTGTGAAATAAGACCGGCATAGTGCTCGTTCCACATATAGTTAAACCATGGACGCGGAGTACGCGGTTCTGTGATTACAAACTCCTTGTAATCTTCTGTAAAATACCCGTACTTGTTTTTTATCATTTTGTTCCTCTTTATAATTGTACTATTCAAAATCTATTTTAAGGGTTATTATCTTTTTGCGTTCAGCTGTTATTGTGAAGCTGTTCCTATCATCCGGTGTTAAATCGGATACCGGTTTTTCTTCAAGAGTAACTACCGAAACCCGTTTAATATTAAACAGTGTTTTTACCTTTCCCCTGAGCGCAAAGTCGGTGGGATTGTAGAACCTCAGTATATATGACCTTGGATCTGTATCATTCTCCGGTTTTTTCAGAGCGCTGAAGACAAGTTCTTCCGGCTCGATCTTTATGAACGAAGTGTCAGGAGCCAGCCGGCCGGTAGTTCTTCCGGTTTCAAAAAGCCTGAGTTCAGTATTGAAGCACATGGCCTCTCTGTAAACGCCGCCTGTATTCCAGTCACCTTTGTGAGGATAGAAAGCCATACGGTAGTGATTTTCTCCAGGGCACTGAGAGCCTTTCTGGTATGAATAATCCTGTACCGAGCTGGGAGCAATGATGAACTTAAATGCGCGGAGCAGTGTAATGGCGAGAGTCTTCTGTTTATCATTCATATACTCGTACTCTTTAAGTCCGTCTACCAGCACAGCGCATCCAGTCTCTCCGTCGCTGATATCGGCGAAATGGTGCATCGGATAATCATACATCGGCTGTTCAATCCAGTCCTTTGTCTCCGGCCTGAATGAAGCTCTTGCGGGGACATCAAACTGTCCTTCGCCATAAGAATAACGTGCATCAATGCCGGTAGGGAACATGATGCGCAGCCTGTGATCCTCAGCCCTGTTGTCGAGCTTAACGTCTATATCCACCCGTCTGGAATTTGCAGTAATCGATACAGTCAGCTCAACAGGTATTTTTACTTTTGCTTTTGAGCGGCGCTGATTGCCGCCAAGGTTTTCAGGAACGGCAAATTTATGACGTATTTTCACGGCACCACAGAGCGGACCGTTAATGTCCTGCAGTATTTCAGGTTTGGATTTCAGCGAAGTGATAAACGGCTTTAACGGCTTATTGACCCATGCATGTCCTGCTTCACCTTCATCATACAAGTATCCGAGACCGTAGAATTTCTGTTTCGTGGTCTTGTCGGTAACATCGAATGTACCATTGGGGTTTATTTTTACCAGCAGGTAATCGTTCTCGAGATACATTCCGTTTTTAGAGGTCTTGACAATCTTTTTATCTTTTGCAGTTTTTGTATCCTTCCTGTCTTTAGCCTTTGTCGTTTTGTCAACCGGCTGTATTCTGTATGTCTTTAAGCCAAAGGGAGCTACATTTGAAAATTCCGCATAACACCTGTAACGCTTCATCCTGAAGAACATTGGCCGGTCGGTCATCTGTTCGAGCACTGGTTCACAATCTGATTTTTCCACTATCTGAAGTGCAACCGGTTTGGAGTCGGAGTCTATCAGTTCAAGGCAGCACGATTCGTATTCCTGCGGTACATCCACATAGACTTCCTGTATGTCATTCCTGATATAGTTGGTTGCATTGAGCGATACAATGTGGAGCGAATTTTCGGGCTGGGAGGAAAGATCAAGGCACGTGGATATATATTTAGCGGCTCTTTCGAATACTCCTTTTGAAATCTCAATCGATTGTTTATAGCGGTAAAGCATATCTGAATGTATTTCATCCAGGCTGCATCCGCCGATCGAATCGTGTGCGGAGTTTTCAAGCAGATAATACCACGCCAGATCGAGGTACCTGTTATTTGTATCGAGTCCCAAAAGTCCGGCGAGACTGTTAAATGGTTCTGCATAGAACTGCAGCCATTTTTCAGTTTCAAAATTTTTCTGTTTCAGATACATTCTTGCGGAAGTTGTATAGCCGTAAAGGTTTCCGCTCCGGTTATCGTACTGTGCGCTTCTCCTTTCACCCTTTACGAGTTTCAGAGTGTCATAATCAGCGCTTTCCTTCAGCGCGGATGCATATTCCTCCAGAGTACTGTGGACAACATTTACATCACTGCAGAGCCTGCGTATATCCTTTATTATCCTCGCAGTTTTGATATTCGGCCCGCTGGAATCGTGTCCTTCCATCCATATAACGTTAGGAGTGGTAAAGTCGTTAACCTGATTCTCAATGATCCTGCTGACTGAAGGTTCGATATTTCCGGAATAGTATGAATCCAGCGGCTGAGTAATATAGTAATCTTCGTTGAACAGTTCGTTATCCGAGAAGTGGAAAGGGACTCCTCCCTTTGACAGTTTATATTCAACGTCAGAAAAATTTTCATTGTGGACGACAGTGCGGTATATATAGAAATAGAAGTTATATCTGGGCATTGTGGAAAAACGCGAGGTCAGTGCTTTTGTGCCGTCGGCACCTTCCCACAGGAACTCAGCTTTCGGACTGTCTATGGAATTAATCCCGCGGTAGAACATGATCACATCCACACCGAACTCCTTATATATCTGGGGCAGCTGTGATATCTGGCCCCAGGAGAAAGGTGAGTAACCGATCTTGGAAACACCTCCGAATTCCCGGCATATCCTGTGACCCAGCAGGAGGTTTCTTACAAGATTTTCGCCGCCTACCTGAAATTCTTCCGGAAGTATGAACCAGGGACCTATCAGCAGTCTTTTTTCAGCAACAAGCTTCTTTATAAGATCTTTCATATGGGGTTTTACAGCCAGGTAATCGTCCAGCACAACTGACTGGCTGTCCAGATGAAAAGCCCGGTAGTCGGGTTCTTTCTGAAGTATTTCGAGAGTCTTATCGATCATGTCAACAAGCATCTGTCTGTTTTTCTGGAAGGGGAAACGCCATTCACGGTCCCAGTGTGTATTGGAAATAACATGAAAGACCTTATCTTTTAGCATAAGTATTGAATCCTGTAATAGATAACGGTAAAGTAATGATTATTAAAATTCAGTGAATATTGCTATAGGAACAGATTATGGACCAGAAGGCATTCGGGCAACCCGCCGTTAAGTATATACGACGCAGCGCTGAGATCGTGTCCGCTGGTTTTTGCAAATGGTACAGCTACACAAAGTCCTATGCCGGCAGCTCTGATGGATATGGTTCCGCTTTCACTATCCTCAAATCCTGCCACTTCGTGGAATTTTGATTTAGGTATTCCCAGCTGATGAAGTGCAATGCTGTACAGATCGCGGTGTGGTTTAAGCCTGATCTCGGATGAATCGGAGGCGGTTACAAAAGTATCGTATACATTCCGGTAATCCGAAAACTTATCTTTTAGAAAAGCCTTTCTGTCGGCAGTGATTTTCCATCCGTCAACCTGCTCTTTAAGAACGGCAAATACTTCCTTCATTACGATATCGGCTTCATAAAGAATTGAAGAGGTGACTATTCCCACCTTGAGCGGCGATTCCTCAAATTTTTTGCTGAGGTGAAATAACTTGTTCGAAACTACATCAGTATCGACGGGTGTATACTGGTTTGACAGTTTAACTTTAAGCCCTGCCACCAGTTCACCGAAGAGGTACTTAATATCTTCGCCGAGCCAGCCTTTAACGAGTGCGAGGAAAATACCCACGCCCGGCATTGGTTCGATGAGGTGTTTCCCGGGTGAATCTAGAAGTTCTCCGGCAAGCTGGGAACCTTTCCCGCTTTTTATGAGTTCCAGGATCTCGTGGTAGCGCTGGTAATAAATGTCAATTGCCGCACGGACAGTAGCCGAGTAGCTGTCGGTTCTGAATCCTGAACCATACCGGCTAACAAAATATCCGGTGATTGCGTGTGCACTTCTGTCGAACGCGCCCTTTTCGATGTATGCGGCTAGTTTAGGATCTTCCAGCATGTCCTTGCAGCCCAGGTTGACCAGGTTGTTTCTCACTTCCTTTTTTCTGTTCTCATCGTGACTCGTAATGAGTGTCCACAATGCAGCGAAAAAATACGCGTCGCGGAATGAATCACGTTTGATAAAATTGCTGTATCTTGTGATCAGGAATTCGACGTGTTTTGTGGTGCTGTTGCCTATGATGTGGGGATAATCAATAATATGATCGAGTCCCCGCCAGTCAGTTTTCTGCGGCCGGTTGCTGATCTGCCTGATCATATATTCGAGCGAATGCAGGCAGAGCTCCTCGGTGGTTGTAGTGGTTCCGTCCATATCCATGACAACAGCGCTCAGGTTTTCGCGTTTAGTCGTAATTTTCGTGGCGAGCGGATATAATTCCACCGGCGGATAAATATAGTCGGGGTTATGAATGACTGCAAAGTCGAGCGACTGCTGGCTGACAATTTCAGCTGCTTCTTCATTATTTATAAATTTCCTGGTCATAGATGATCCCTTATAATAATTATTATCCTATGAACTTGACTCCTGAGTTGAGGAAATTCCTTACTTCTTCCATTGAACGGCCTTCCGAGTAGATCCTTACCATCGGTTCTGTTTCAGATGCCCGCAGCAGCAGCCATCTTTCGCCGCCTTCTAACTGAAATTTCAGTCCGTTGATTATGCCTCTGCTGCTCAGGAAGGTTTCAGTTTTTTCTATACGGAAGCCGCAGACATCTGCGGGCGGATTCGCGTGCAGCATGGGTAGTTTTTCTACTCTGTCAGAACCTTTATATATATAATCAATACGATCATAGAAAATCTCACCAAATTCCCGGCGCTTCATAGCGGCGTACTCGCTCAGCTTTTTAAGTCCCGAAACAGAAAGCATTTCCAGAAGCAGCAGACCTGATAATATGCCGTCGCGTTCGGGAATGTGTCCGAAGTATCCGTAACCGCCGGATTCCTCGGCCCCGAAGCATATTTCATCAGATATCATTTTTTCGCAGATGTATTTGAAGCCGACCTGGACATCGTGAACTATCCTGCCGTCTTTTTCAAAATACGTACGTATCTTATCGGTGACAGAAGAAGTTTTGACCACATTGCCCGGCAGACGTTTTATATTTACCATATAGTCTGCCAGGAAAAGTATTGCTTCCTGGGCACTTAAGTATTCACCGCCGTTCATCACTGCACCCAGCCTGTCGGCATCCCCGTCAGTTGCTATGCCCAGCGCGAAAGAACTGTCATTTTTCAGCGCATCCATCAGCGGGGTAAGATTTTTTTCTATCGGTTCGGCGCTGCGGCCTGAAAAATCGGACTTGGGTTCGCCATAAATAGTCGTTGCACTGCAGCCTTTGCTTTTGAGTATTTCTTCCAAAAGGTGCTGTCCGGCTCCGCTCATAGAGTCGATCAGGGGAGTCAGTTCTGAATTTTTGATCGCACCGAAGTCAATGTATTTCTCAATATGACTTATATATACCGGAAGCATGTCTGTTACTTCTATGCTGTCGTTGTTTTTTCTGACAGGCGAATTGTCCAGCAGTTTTTCGACCTTCAGAGTTTCCTCAGTAAGAAAAGGTCCGCCGTAGCTGCCTTTGAATTTTATTCCGTTGTATTCGGCCGGGTTGTGGCTTGCAGTGATCATCACTCCTGCTGAAAGCGATTTGGCCTTCACAAAAAATGAAAGTACCGGTGTGGGAATGACGGAATCGGAAAGGCTGACTTTTATGCCGTTTGCAGAAAGGACGCTTGCAAACAGTCTGGCAAATTCCTTTGATTTTGTCCTGCCGTCGTATCCTATGGCTGCTGATTTATCCGTCAGGCTGTCTGTATTCAGGTAGTCTGCAAATGCCTGAGCTACCAGCTCAACGTTTTCATCATTCATATCCTGCCCAAGCAGTCCGCGCCATCCGTCTGTACCAAAAATAATTGACATCCGAAAAATTCCTGATTAAATAATTTTGTTATTGCTTACCCGGTTTCTGATCGAGTGTTTCCTGTATCTCGGTCAGCTTCTTAATTATAGTATGGAAATGCTCTTCCTTATTGCTGAAGTTATCCTTGATGTAAAGGTCCATGAACAGATCCAGTTTTGCCATTATTTCCTGTATCTGTACTTCCGAACGGGTATTAGTCTGGAAATCTTCTTCAGCTTCGAGTCTGTCTTTCTTTGCCTGCCGGTTCTGGGACATCATGATCACAGGTGCCTGAAGGGCGGCAATGCACGACAGACAGAGGTTCAGAAGTATGAACGGATAGGGATCGAAAGGATTTTGTTTCAGCATGATTACATTTATGAGCATCCAGAGCACCAGGAATATCAGGAACCCGATTATGAAGCTCCAGCTACCGCCGACTCTTGCTACCTGGTCGGCAATCCGTTCGCCAATTGATATATTACGGTCGAGTATCCTGTTTATGTTGCGCGCACTTGTTTCGCGCCTTATCATTTTCCTTCTGAATTCCTTTTCAAGATCCTTCTTTATCTGAGACAATAAAAAGTTCGTATCATTAACATTGCTTCTTCTTTCCATATCCTGGTCTCCTCATATCAAAATTTAAACCCGTTGTCTCTCAGGCCCGTATTATATACTATTAGAGTGTCTCTCAGCCGGCAGTTTTATCAGCCGGCAGATCAGTCCGATATATTGTGCCTCACGAGTTCCTGAATGTCTTTAATTCCAATTTTTCTGAGCGGCAGTTTTTTCTTTGCCGACAGTGCTGCCCAGGCGCCGCATGCTTCACCGGTAGCGGCGGCGGTAGCCATAATACGCAGTGCGCTGTGAGCCTCTCTTGTTGCTGACAGGCAGCGTCCTGCAACCAGCAGGTTGTCTGCATCTCTGACAATAAGCGAAGCTGCCGGTACATCATAATACTGACCTTCGGGCAGATCCTCGAGTCTGCTGCTCTCGCCGGCCTGTCCGTGTATATCAATTCCATAGCAGCCGCGCGCAATTGCATCAGAAAACTTGCGTCCGCTCCTGACGTCTTCACCTGTTACAACGTAATCGCCCACAGCTCTGCGCGTTTCGCGCACACCTATCTGTACTGCAGTTTCAATCACATACGATTTTTCGAATCCGGGGACTTCATTCTGCAGCAGAGTAACTACCGAATGGGTCTGTTCGCGTCCCATCAGTTCTGCTTTTGTAAGATCAAATGAAGTCGAGCCGTCGAGTCCGAGTACATTTGTGGTATTGAATGAACCCTCGCCGCTCTGAGGAAGTGTGGTGAAGAAAATATATTCGAGTTCCTTCGGGAGTCTGCCCTCAGCTATTCCTTTTTTTATAAAGCTGTGGTAACCCGCCACGGAAATTATTTTGTCCTGGTCAAAATCAAAAGTCATCCACCCCAGGAAATCATCCTGATGATTCCTGACGTAGTCCAGCATGACGGGCATGTCGATTCCGCCCATCCTGAAAAACAGTGTGAGTGCCTGAAGCAGTCCGGTTTTCTCATCGCCCTTGACCCAAGGGAAATTCGCGAGATACAGCAGCTGTGCATCGCCGGTTGTATCTATGAAATAACTGCCTTTAATAGTTTTCTTATATCCGCCGGTCAGCGTAGTTACAGAAATCATTTCATTCCCGGTGCGTTCAACCGAAGCAACATCTGAGAGCAGGAGCATGTGCACACCCGCCGATTCCAGCAGCTGAAATGAAGCCATGCGGAATGCATGGGCATAGAATCCGTTATCTATCATACCTCCCAGACTGCGCATAGCAGATTCAATCTCTTCGAAGATCCCGCCTACAAGCGGCCTGCCGTCGATACTGTACTTCATAAATGGTGAAACCATACCTGCAGTCGACATGCCGCCGAGGAATGCATAGTGTTCAATCAGGAGTGCTGAAGCACCTTCGCGCGCTGCTTTTACGGCAGCACAGATACCTGCAATTCCGGCTCCGGCAACAATAATATCGTAAGAATTCCTGAGCTCCATAAATCTCCGAAAAATCTGGAATATAACATTTCTATAACTTTCAAATTTAACACTAAATTTCACAAATTAACAGATAGGCTTTCAATGTAATTGAGGAAAAATATCATCCGGTTTTCAATAATCAAGAAATATATGCAGCGGTTCAATAATGAAAAGCAGGGGAATTTAAAATATTGTATATTTAAATATTAAGATCAAAAGTGTTTTTCAGTCAATAAGGTTCATATGCCGTATCTGGGTGAGATCAGTGCTCTGGCAACAGCTCTGCTGTGGTCGTTTACTTCGATATTTTTCTCTGAGGCTTCACTGCGCGTGGGTTCACTGCAGGTGAACCTGAACCGCCTGCTTATAGCCTCACTGTTCCTGATCATTACAATTCCTGCCATGGGTTTTGATACCGGGGTTTCTCTCAGACAAATACTGCTTCTTTCTTTATCCGGTATTATAGGCCTGATATTCGGTGACAGCTATCTGTTTAAGGCGTTCCACCACATCGGGGCGCGTCTGAGCATGCTGATCATGTCTTCGGCACCGGCAATGACTGCAGTGCTTGCGTATATATTCCTGGGAGAACAGCTGAGCTTTTTTGGGATCGTGGGAATTACAGTCACTCTTGCGGGAATCGCAATGGTGGTGCTGCAGCGCAGTGAACAGCCTGCTTCGAAATATAAGATAAGCAGGATCGGTATATTTTATGGATTTCTCGGAGCACTGGGGCAGGCTGCCGGAGTGATACTGGCGAAGCTCGCCTTCAATGAAAGCGATATAAATGGCTTTGTTGCGGCATTCATAAGAATATTCTCAGCTGCAATGCTGATGCTGCCTGTAGGACTGATGCTGAAAAAATACAGGAACCCTGTAAAAGCATACGCAAAAGAACGGAAAGCTCTTGTCTTTACAATACTCGGGACTATTACAGGGCCTTATCTCGGTATTACACTCAGCCTTGTTGCCGTTGCAAATGCGAACACTGGTATTGCCGCGACACTCATGGCGACAGTGCCAATAATGATGCTGCCTCTGGTTCACTTTTTTTACAAGGAAAAATTGTCTGTCACCTCGGTACTCGGGGCGTTTGTCACCGTAGGCGGAATGGTGATATTGTTCCTTGTCTGATCGACCGCTAATTAACCAATGCAAATTCTGAATTTTGAATTCTGAATGAGTGCGCGTCAATATGTGTCTTGCATAGCCTGACTATTCTTGTAACCAAAAACTCGCTACATTTTTTTGCGTGAGAGTTCGTATCCGTATATCATGCGACCCAGTTCTGCCATAAACGGTGTGCCTATGGTATCATATTCATATTTGTCGTCATTGAATATTCCATCTTCGTTTACATAAATTACTGCTGTAAGCAAAAACTCAACACCCTTCTCCTGATCAACCACATATGCATTATCTATCATATATCCGTAGGCATCGCCCACCTTATTATATATCCTGATATTTCCGGGAATACGCTCTTTGCTGTCACCGTAAATGAAAAACTTTACGTAGCTGTCATAGTACTCGCTGGTGTCATAATAGGGATGGACACTTTCGCGGGGGAGCATCGACATGTACTTGTAAAGGAAACTGTAGTCGTCTTTTTTCAGGTTGAACCTGTTCTTCCGGATGACCGACTCTGGGAAGAATATTGTTTTTATCAGCGACTGCAGGTCCTCAATGGCAAAGCGGTTGGAATAGGTAAAGTCTTTCGGCATATTAACCAGGCTGTCGCCGCTGATGTAACCTGTTCCCTGCAGGAGTCCCTTTATATTTTCGTTTTGGTAAGGAACCGGATTATACTGAGCCGGCTGACTGTAAATTACTTTGCTGTCGTGGTAGAAGGTAAACGGGTTGGTGTGCGCATTCTGTTCACGCGTAAGAAAGCTGGAGAGGCGGTGCATCAGGTTTACGCTCCTGTAGCCGCGCTTGTGCAGTTCCGTGTTCAGATAACTCTGTCCCAGAAATTCATACAGCCTGTTGTATGCATCGTTGTCGCTCACCAGAAGTATCTTCTTTATATACTGAGCTATTGACGGCAGATTATCTTCTGAAGTTGTATCGGTCAGAACGCGCGTCTGTCCGGCAAAAGCACTGTCTATTCTCAAAGGTGTATACTTGTCAAGACCGGGGATATTCAGACTGTTGAGTTTGTGCATCGCCAGTACTGCAGCTGCAAGCTTGACACTGCTGGCCGGATAAAAATAATTTGACGAGTCGATGCCGAAACGGTAAGAGGTAAAGCGGGGCTTATTCTTCTTGTTCCGGTCTATCTGAGTGTAAAGAATCTGCAGACGGTATTTCTCCGGTTCAGCTATTACTTTTTTAATAACTCCGGTTTCGTTTTTCAGCAGAGTCTCCAGAATATCCTTCGATTGTGCTGATACATCTGATAAAAACGACAAATGGAGCGCGATCAGTACAGGAATGGCAAGAAAATATAATTTCATTTTGTTTCCGTTTTATTTGGATAATGGTTGTGTCAAACAGCCTGGTTCAGACAATAACAGTCTGGTGATGAAACTTACGAAAATAATATTTTTGCCGAAAGTTTGCGTGTGAAGAAATCATAATCTTTCCGGATGACTATGCACATCCTGCTCTATAACAGTACCGGGCGTCAGAGTATATTCAAAATGTGTATTATTTCGAAAAAAAGTTCTTTCCTGATTCAATATGATACACGTCACAGGTATTGAAATGTGTGATTTGATTCATTTTCCAATTGGCATGTTTATTGTATTTTGGCGTGTGCAGTATTAAATGCAGGAGAATAAAAATGGAACTTATACCAATCATACAATCGGCTTTACTAATATTTGTAGTATTGTTAACTATAGTTATTACTACTTCATATATACTTTCGCGTCTTCATCGTTCCAGGCAGGCAGCCAATGCATCTGCAGGATTTGCAATGACTACTCCATATAAGAGTCCGGTAAATAAGAATGACTTTATTCCTCTCTACCCTGAGTCGGACAATGAAGAATATAAAATGCACCTGAACAGAATGAGCCAGTATAATACACCTGTGCAGAATGAATATGCGGGTGAAAAGATTTACCAGGATAATTACAGTGTGAACAATTCATATTATGGCGCTCAGTCATATGGTGTTGAAGAGACAGGAAGAAACAACGGCAGTCAGCATATGCCTCAGCAGGAAGTGCGCCGTTCAAATTCAGGCAGAATGAACAGCCTTGTCCCGAAGTACTCGGTTCATCCTAATCCGAAGACGGGCAGCAGGTTTACGGTTATCAATAAGAATATCGATGACGCAGCTCTGAATGCTCCGGAACCGCTCAGACAGGGCTACTCGTATCCGGGCGGACAGAATTCTGTAATAATGTTCAAATAGCGTTTCCCTTTTCATATATTTATATAAAAGGCAGACAACACCGTCTGCCTTTTTTTTATTCCTCTTTTTCCCTTTCGCGAACACATCAACTGCACGTTGCTATTATTGCTTTTATTCCGGAAAATTATTATCTAGAATGAAATAAAAATACACATGGAGAGAAAGGGTGGGTCTGTCTTCTTTTCTTAAAAAGATACTCGTGTCCTTTATTCCGCCTCCCCGGTGGCGCCTGACGGTGATCATTCTTCTCGGGATCATTACCGGTCTCGGCTTCCACATCATTTATATTGCCAATGCCGTTTCATATCTGTCTGACGATCCCAGAGCCTGTGTGAATTGTCACGTCATGAATCCTGAATATTCCACGTGGCAGAAAAGCAGTCATGGACGCGTTACTGTGTGCAACGACTGCCATGTCCCTCACAACAATATAATCAGCAAGTATCTGTTCAAGGCCTCCGACGGGCTGCGTCATTCATTTATGTTTACATTCAGACTCGAGCCGCAGGTAATTCAGATAAAGCAGGCGGGTAAGGATGCAGTACAGGAGAACTGCATACGCTGCCATTCGCAGCTGGTAGAGAATATAAAAGCAAAGCACGAAGAAGGGGTTTACTGCTATACCTGTCACCGCGAAACTCCTCACGGCAGGGTCAAGGGTCTGTCTTCTGCACCTTATGCCCGTGTACCCGGATTAAGGCCGGTCATTCCGGAATAATTCAAAGCGATATTTTATAAACCTAAAACCACAATAACTGAGTACTGACATGAAGCCAATACAACAGATCATTCAGGAAAAACCCTACATGGGTTGGATAATATTTGCTGTTACCGTCATAGTAGTTTTTCTTATTGGCCTTTTTGCATCCTCTATCATCGAGCGCAGAAGTGAATCGGCTGTACTCCAGCTTGTCAAACCATTGAATGACTGGGAGCCGCGAAATGAGGTGTGGGGCGAAAACTATCCCCGCGAATATGAATCATACCTTGGAACACTCGATACCACATTCCGCAGCAAATACGCCGGATCGGCGATGATTGATTACCTGGAAAAAGATCCCGAACTGGTAGTGCTTTGGGCCGGTTATGCTTTCTCAAAAGGATATAACCAGGGTCGCGGGCACTATCATGCCATTCAGGACATACGGAACATACTCAGGACTACAGCTCCTCAGCCTGCGACGTGCTGGACGTGCAAGAGCACCGATGTGCCCAGAGTGATGAACAAAATGGGCATTAAGGAATTTTATGCCGCAAAGTGGATGGATCTGGGACACGAAATATATAACCCCATCGGCTGTCAGGACTGTCATGATCCCAAAACAATGAACCTCAGGATTACCCGTCCTGCACTGATAGAAGCTTTCCAGCGGCAGGGGAAAGACATAAATAAAGCAACGCATCAGGAAATGCGCAGCCTGGTTTGCGCGCAGTGCCATGTGGAGTATTATTTCAAAGGCGAAGGGAAATACCTGACGTTCCCGTGGGATAAAGGGATGATAGTGGACTCCATGGAGAAGTACTACGACAACTATAAATTTACCGACTGGGTGCACGGTATCAGCCGTGCTCCAATGCTGAAGGCACAGCATCCCGACTATGAAATATTCAAGACCGGCGTGCATGCCGACAGGGGAGTCGCGTGTGCAGATTGTCACATGCCGTACCGGAGTGAAGGCGGTGTAAAGTTTACGAACCACAAGATTCAGAGCCCTCTGAACGATATCGCCGGATCCTGCCAGGTATGCCACCGCGAGAGCGAACAGAAGCTGACTGAAAATGTAAATCAGAGGCAGGATAAGCTGGAAGAAATAAAGAAGGTTGTGCAGAAGACACTTGCTCAGGCGCATATAGAAGCCAAATTTGCATGGGATAAGGGAGCAACCGAAGAGGAAATGAAACCGGCGCTGCAACTGATAAGGCATTCGCAGTGGCGCTGGGATTATGTTGCAGCATCCAACGGTCACGGATTCCATTCACCCATTGAAACACAGCGCATACTGGCTACTTCACTCTACCGCGCTCAGGAAGCCCGCAGAAGCATAGCTCAGGTGCTGGCAAAGCACAGCTACTACGGTGATGTTCCTTTCCCCGATATCCCGACCAAAACAAAGGCACAGAATTATGTGGGTCTGCAGATGAGCGAACTGTATAAACAGAAAGAAGAATTTCTTCGCACCGTTGTGCCCGGATGGGACCAGAAAGCGCAGCAGCGACAGGCTTCTATGAAGAAATGAACTTATTGACTTTTTTATAAAAAATAGGTACATAAGGAGTGAAGTATATATGATTATATGAAAATACGGTGATCATTCATCAGGAGGCTATATGATTGACGACAAAAGAATAGATATTGCACAGGAGTACTTTAATCAGGCTTATAAACTTCAGCTCGAAGGCCATCTCGATGAAGCAGCCGATTACTATAAAATGTCGATCGACGTATTTCCGACTGCCGAGGCTCACACATTTCTGGGCTGGACATACAGCCTGCAGAATAAACTCCAGAAAGCCATAGATGAATGCAACATAGCCATTGAACTTGATGAAGAATATGGCAATCCGTACAACGATATAGGTTCGTATATGATAAAACTCGGGAACTTCGATGAAGCCATCCCTTATTTCGAAAAAGCAATCGAAGCTCCCCGATATGTTTCTCGTCACTATCCGTATTTTAACCTTGGCAAGGTATATGAACGCAAGGGCGACTGGATGAAAGCCATGGCGTATTACCGCCAGGCCCTTGAAATCAATCCGGACTATGATATCGCCCAGAAAGCCGTAATCCGTATTACTGCAATGCTCAACTAATAGTTCTGAGTTCTGAATTTTGAGTTGTGAGTTTCAGGTCAACTCATAACTCATAACTCATAACTCAGAACTCAAAACTCATAACTCAGAACTCATAACTCATAACTCATAACTCAGAACTCATAACTCCCATCACGCTTTCATTCTCAGTCCTTTCTCTTCGTGTATGAACAGCCAGCTGACTATTTTCCCTATATCAATTTTTTCATAGCAGTTCCAGTATTGTCTGTTGCGTACATGCATCGAGCTGGTATCATCCTTCGGAATGCTTTCAGCTTCATCAATGATCATCCTTATCCTCTGGCGCCATTTCTCCATGTTCGATGACCGCAGATCCACCCAGCCTTCGCGTGCCCACCGCTCAATGTTTTCATCTGTGATTTTTAGCTCTTCTTCACCTCCGAAAGTCGGAATTTTCATATCGTTGCCCCTTAGCAAAGATTTCCCGTCGGCAAGTAATATCGGGATACCTATTGACAGAATTTCGCTGCGCAGCTTGGGATTGAATGAAACAATGTCCATCACTCCTTCCGAGAGTTCCTCTGCGGGAATATCAGTGATCTGACGCATGCTTGGAGAGACTAGGCTGATCAGATTGATTTCGTGCAGTAGTTTCGAAAGTCGCGGCGGTCCGAGAAGTTCAAACGCCACGCTGGAAACGTTGTTCTGCTCTTCGAGTTCTGCGAGTCTTGCCACAGCCGAGTGCTGAAGATAACCGGCGCGGTATGTGGGTTCCATGGTTGCATTGTCCAGAGCATTTATTATATCGTGTCCGGTATTTCCGCCCTTAATTTCGTAAATAACGTCAACTGCTATTTCTTCAGGCGTGACAAATTCCATCTGTCCCTGCGCGGTAATGGCTTCAAACTCACCTTTGGAGAAAATACCGTTTTCACCGGTATCGATGTATACCGATTTGAGCGTATTCCCCGTAGGAGTAAAGACGTTAGTCGGTTTTGCCTTCAGAGTGCCTTCCAGTGCGACTACATTATCTATGGGAACATCGAGCAGCTCTATGGGTTTACCCCTGCGCTTTACTTCACCGAATGCAATCTTCTTCCAGGCAATAGCCGCTGTAGGCTTTATCTCTTTTGTAATAGGCCCGTCCGGAGTTCTGCCCATCAGGAAAAGCAGCAGCGTATGAGCTCCGGCTACAGATGACTTGCTCAGCAGTACACGCGAGGGTTTTTCCTCGCTGTGTGTATAAGGTATGTTGAGTCCCATGCCGCCGGTACCGCTGGTACCGATCTTTATATATATTCTTGTTGCGCTCTTGTTCATAGCCGAATAGAGTATCTGAACGTGCCTGATCAGCTGGGGGATATACAGCGCGCAAAGAAGTTTTTCAGTTTCATTTTTCAGAAGATTATGATCATCCTTTTGCAATACTTTTCTTATGGTTCTGTAGGTCGTGTACACGTCCTGGTATGCAATACCTGTGGCTGAATTGATACAATCGACAATTATCTCGGGCTTGTATTCTGTGATGAGAGAATGCAGCGAAGAGTTTGAAAGGATTTCCTCATCGAGTTCCTCCATAATGTCACGCATCAGCACACGGCGCTTTTCCGGATCGTTCAGTATCTCCGTCCTGTCACTGTCCTTGAATTCATTGCGCACAAAAATATTTCCCCACCACGGAATAAAATAGTCGTCGGGCAGGTGGGGGAACTCGGTTTTCAGTCTGCGGATCTCATCGCGGGCTTCTTCTTCTTTAAGGGAGGTAATAATAATTCTGCGCGGTTTTTCGGTGACCAGCTTGCGTGTTACCGCATTGCCTACAAGTCCCCATGCTCCGAGGACGAGCACACTCTTGTTTTGAATGTCCATTTTTGCCTCACACATATTAAATTGCAAAATATTGAATTTAGTGAGTAGTTTTTCAGCAGTTTCAGGACAAAACTTAAGAGCAAGTTAGGCTTTCTTTTGTTGTTTGTCAATTCCGGAACCTTTAAAATTTGATTAACAGCAGCATGTTTGTTAAATTTATAGAGTTAATTTTGGCACGTAAGCGTTTAAATCAATATTTGACATTATTACGGAATAAACATGAAAATTTGCGACATTATTAAGCAGGACAGGATAATAGCCCAGCTGCAGGGGCAGAGCAAAGAGGACATAATCAACGAGCTTATTGATTTGTTCAAAGACGATGAACGCATTGTGAATCTTGAAAAGGTAAGAAATGCCGTGCTCGAAAGGGAAAAGATCATGTCGACAGGTGTCGGCAAGGGATTTGCCATCCCTCACGGCAAAACTGATTCGGTTACTGAAATCATCGCTGCATTCGGAAAGACCTCAAAACCTATAGATTTTGCCGCTCTGGACGAACAACCGGTTTACCTGGTTTTCCTGCTTGTCGGAAAAGATAACCTTGTGGGTCCGCATATTAAACTGCTCAGCCGTATATCCAGAATGATGAACAAGGACGAATTCCGCGATAAGCTGCTTAAAGCTGAGAGCTCAGAGGAAATTTATAACATCTTCCAGGAAGAAGAAACTAACTATTTTGAGATTACCTGATCTGCACCGATCAGTATGATCCGAGGAATTTTTACTTATTATGATAAAAGCTATTACCGGTATTAAGGATA
>JBLMZS010000034.1:0-7623 GCA_050258935.1 Bacteroidota bacterium | reverse complement strand
ATAACCACATACACTCCGGTTGAGATATAAATTATACCGTTATCCACGAGTGACCGGCGGTTATTTTCAATCATCTGTCGGATGAATCCGATATCTTCCAGCACCTGATTCTGTTCCATATAGCAAACCGTATTGTTGTTGGTTTATAATTTAAACTTGTTTGCGGCTGTTGTCAATATGGGGGACGATTTTTACCACTAATTATTTCTATTGGAACTCCGGACAGGTAAAAAATACATGGATATCATACGATGCAAGGGGGCCAATTGAAGATCCGAAATCTTGTCGGGAGTTTTTTGAAAAGATAGATAAGGGATTGTTTATTCAGAAGGATAAATTGTGATCAGCCTTTGATAAAAATGTACAAAACTATTGCTGTGCAAAAATCTCAGCAGATAATTTGCAGTGCCCGGGACCTCTCTGGAACCGAGCATTGTTTGCATTTAATCTGCTCAATCTGCCGGGTTATTTTATCAGCAGGAGTTTTTTAGTCTCGCTGAATTCGCCTGACTGCAGACGGTACAGATACACCCCGCTGGGAAGAGACGCGGCATCGAAGTCTGCTGAGTAATAGCCGGCTTCCTGTCTGCTGTTTATAAGCGTCCTGACAAGCTGGCCTGTAACCGAGAAAACATCCAGTTTCACTTTCCCCGAAGTTGGAATAGAGTACTCGATTTTTGTGGAGGGGTTGAACGGATTCGGATAGTTCTGCAATAAACTAAAATGTTCCGGAACACTTACAGTTGCATTTATTATCTCGCTGTACCTGAAAGAGCCGTCAGTGTCGAGCATTTTTAACCTATACTGGTATTTGCCCACATTTAGTTGCCTGTCAACAAATAAATATGAGCGTGACGAATTACTGTTTCCAGCCCCTTCTACGAAGGAAATTGTCATCCATTCATCGCCTTGGGTTCTTTGGATCTCGAAGCCCGACACATTTACTTCCGTGGCAGTCGTCCATTTCAACTGAACATCCCTTCCGTTGCATGCATTACCGAAGGATGCTAATTCTACAGGAAGGGATCCTGACTCCCGGAGTAATTTCGCAACAAAAAAATCATAGCCTCCGGAATTATTAAGAACTGCTGAACCAAACGTGATTGTCGGAGAGACAAAACTCCCAGCCACATGAACATTCCCGGAAGCGTCAACGGCAGCTGAATTACAATAATCCGCGCCCGTCCCGCCTGTGCTTTGTGCCCAAAGAGGATTTGCGCCCGCGTCGTATTTGAACAGGAGAATATCTGTTGTGCCGTCATTATTGGCTTTTGAAAGAGGCGCTGGCAAGCCAAACACCATCGACGAAGAGTAAGAATACCCTGCCATATAAACATTTCCGGCTGCATCAGTGGCGACTGACAGACAATAATCCGAACTCGGTCCTGCAGGTTTTTTAGTCAGGAGGAGATTTCCGTCAATGCCATATTTTAGCAGAAAAATATCTGTTGTGCCGTCATCAGTGCTATTCCAAAGCGTTGCCGGGTCGGCAGTGAATGTCTTAGAGGAAAAATTACCTGCCGCGTAAACATTCCCCAAAGGATCAGCTGCAACTGACTCAGCCAGATCGTTGGCAGACCCGCCGGCGCTCTTTGCCCAAATAAGATTTCCGTTCGTATCGTATTTTGACAAAAATATATCTGAAGTGCCGGCACTATTGACATTTGTAAGTGTTGTTGAGTTAACCGCGATTGCCGGAGAGTTATAATCTCCCGTCACATATATATTTCCTGAAGCATCAACGGCAACTGATTTGCCGTAATCATTGCCAGTTCCGCCGGCGCTTTTTGCCCAGAGAACATCTCCGGCAGCGTCATATTTTACCAGGAAAACATCTGAATTGCCGGCATTCTCAATTGGTGGTGTCGTACCAAACGTGATTTGCGCAGAACTAAAACATCCCGTCATATAAACATTCCCGGAAGCATCAGTGACAACCGAAATACCACGATCAGTGTACGCCGTACCGTAACTTTGCGCCCAGAGCACATTTCCATCAGAATTGAATTTTACCAGGAAAATATCCGCACTGCCTTCATCGGTATTGGTAAGCGTTTCTGTGCCGAAAGAAATTTCCTGAGAGCTGAAATCCCCCGTCATATATATATTCCCAGAACCATCAACGGCAACTGAGCGGCCGTAGTCCGCATATTTCCCACCCGCGCTTTGTGCCCAGAGGACATTTCCGGCAGCGTCATATTTTACCAGGAAAACATCCGAATTACCGGAATTCTCAAGTGGTGGTGTTGTACCAAACGTTATTGACGCAGAGTTAAAACTTCCCGCCACATAAACATTTCCTGAAGCGTCAACGGCAATTGATTTACCTTCATCTGTACCCGTTCCGCCGGCGCTATTTGCCCATGTAAAGGATTGTGAATTAACCGCTCTAGCAGAGAACAGCACAATGAATGCGAATAATATAAATGTCTTCATTTTTTCCATTTTTATTCTTATGAATTGTTAACTGTTTTGTATCCATTGCACATTTGCTTAAAACAAGGGACCGGGGAAAACGGCCCCAAATATAAAGTCAATGAGGCATTTTACCGAATATCGACAAACAAAGATGAAGGGGCATCAGAAAAATAATACTTTTCTGTCATATAATACAGAAGATAGCCATAAATCTGCCAAAATATAAGCAGCGTTCAAATATGTGACAAATAAACACAGTAAGAAAAAACAGAGTCAGGGATATATATAAATTATTATTTTCTTTCCCTCGTCTATACCCTTACTATGTTTATCAATATACCCGGTAAAAGCGCATAGAGCAGTACAAGAATCGGATAAAATACAAACAGGCCTGCCATAACGCCTTATATGAACCTGAACTTATGCGGATGAACAGAGACGTACTGCCAAGCGCCGCGCTGTAAACAATGAGCTGGGGATTCAGCAGTATGGAACTCATCATAAACGCGGCCAGACAGTCGTCCGGCAGCCCTTTCTTTTAAAAGGATGCGGCAACAGGTTTCCAAACGATCTGTTTTTCCAATTGTTTTTTATTTTATATTTGACAATATTTGATAGGTTTTTTAATTATTATTGGCAAATGATGGTTCAACATAAAACATACAGTACAATCGGGTGCTGCGGGATAGACTGCGGATTATGTCCCATGTTCCATACAGACGGAACATCCGTATGCCCTGGCTGCTGCGGCAGAGATTTCGGGAAGAAGCATCCTTCATGCGGCGTCGTTACATGCTGTGTGATAAATAACAGTTTTGAGACGTGTGCTGACTGCAGTGATTTTCCGTGCAGGAAGTTTGATACTGATGGAGCCAGGCGCGATTCCTTCGTTACACATAAACGGATGCTTTCCAACCTGAATTTTATCAGAAACAGCGGCATTGAAGAGTTCATAAAACTGCAGCAGATCCGCATGGAAATTCTGACCGATTTCCTTAAGTACTGTAACGATGGCCGGTCAAAGAATTTTTATTGCATCAGCTGCGCTTTGCTGCCTGTCGATAAGCTACAGGAAAGTCGCAGGTATATGATTTCTCTGGAAGATACGTCCGACATTAAAGAGAAAAGCAAAAGGCTTAAAAATTATATCCGGGAAATCGCGAATGATTTAAGAATCGAATTAAAACTTAATAGGAAATGAACATTTTATCATTCTGTCGGGCAGGATTTTTCATATTTACTGTACTACTGTTCCGCTCAGTTAATACTATCAGATTTCTTTCAGATCCCTGAATATATTTTAAGCTATGGGTTCGCACCCTGTTTCCAGGTCCGGGTTCCGCTATATGTTCCTGAGTAAGGATGTCATTTCAAGATCATTTTTTACAAACTTATTTTCACGAGCGCTGTAGCGTGGGCCGATATTGGGATATTCAACTACGATTGCTTCAATGCTTTCCAGTTCTTTTGCAGTCAGTTACACATTAACTGCACCCGCATTCTCTTCCAGATGTTTTCTGTATTTCGTACCTCATAATCCTTGTCCTTTTTTTATTTTGTTTTATTTATTTTCAGATCCGGTACAATTTCATCTATGCATCTGACCGCGTTCAGCGTTCTGGGGTATCCTACATATGGAAGCAGCTGGGTAACTGTACTGAGAAGAGTAACTCTGTCATTCCCCACATTCAGGTTGCCCTGAATATGTCCGCGCAGCTGCTGCTCGCATCCGCCAAGCGAAAGGATCATAGAAAACGTCAGAAGTTCTCTCGTCTTTATATCCAGCCCGTTCCTGGTATAATAATCGCCGAAACAATTGGCTGACAGATATTTTTTTATATGCAGCTCATCTTCCGGAGAATTTTCATACATCTTGTCTATCGCCTCTCCAAAAATGTTTTTTTGCAGTGCCAGTCCTTTTTCAAATCGTGTTTCAGGTGAAGTAGTCGACTGTCCTTCAAGCGGAAGCTTTATACCCCGTTCGTCAAATATCAGGTTGGTGGCATAAATAAAATCTATGACCTTTGCAATGCCGACATAGGGAACTGCCTGATATAATATCTCTTTTACTTCAACTGGTGTTACACCTGTATTCAGAGCTGCACTGACAAACATTTTATATTCGGACAGGGCCTGGGAAGCGATAGTGGAAGCCAGTATCATCATTACGCGTGTTTTTACGTCGAGTCTGCCATAACTGGTGACCTCATCAAAAGCGAAGTTGTCAAATATTTCAATCAGTTCTGGATCAGTCTGCTTTGCCTTTGACTCATAGTCCGGCCACAGTTCTTCATGGTTTTTAACGGCCTTCTCACTCACGCGACTGGCTGAGCTGTCTGCAGAAGCGGTTGCCTTTGCGTAAAGCTTGTCATCCACTGACTCCAGCCAGACGGTCTTGTTTGTCTGAGGATTAGTTTCCACTGCCAGATGGGAGAACCAGCTGTCAGGAGCTGCTCCGTGCCAGTGAACTACATCTGACGGGATCTCTACGACATCTCCGGGCAGAAGCTGACGTACCGGCTCACCTTTAGCCTGATAATATCCCCTGCCGCCAACAGCAATAAGTACCTGCCCGCCCGTATGACTATGCCAGTTGTTGCGGCAGCCAGGCTCAAAAGTAATATTAGATATCGGGCAGTTCAGGTCTTTGTTTTGCGTAAGCGGAGCCAGATAAGCCTGTCCGGTAAAATATTTCGAGTACATTTCAGAGAGCTTATTTCCCAAAGGGAAAACACCGATATTAGGAGTCAATTCATTCATACATTGCGCCTTTATTTGATTATTATGGCTGAAAAGCATAACTGCTGCAACCATTAAAACTGTTAATAATTTCTTCATTTTTCATCTGCTTTACTGCTAAAGAATCAAACCAATATTTAATTAAAGTCCTGTCCTTTTTTCCAGTTCCTCCGGATAACGGTCACCCGTTACATTTATTTTTTTAAGCGCCGAATTTATGCCGCTCAATTCCTCTGTGGTTAACGTTATACCTGCCGCGCCGATATTTTCTTCAAGCCGGTGCAGCTTGGTAGTTCCCGGAATTGGCACGATCCATGGCTTCTGCATAAGCAGCCAGGCAAGTGCAATCTGCGCGGATGTTGCATTTTTCTTATTTCCAATTTCAGCGAGCAAATCAACAAGCGTCTGGTTAGCTTTTCTGTTTTCGGGTGTAAAGCGGGGCACAATATTCCTGAAATCCGATTTGTCAAATATAGTATTTTCATCAATCTTCCCGGTAAGGAATCCTTTGCCCAGCGGACTGAAAGTAACGAGTCCGATCCCCAGTTCTTCAAGTACGGGTAATATTTTCTCTTCCGGACGTCTCCACCACAGCGAGTATTCGCTCTGTAATGCTGATACTGGCTGAACCGAGTGAGCACGGCGGATAGTCTGTTCACCGGCCTCAGAAAGCCCGAAATATTTTACTTTGCCTTCCCGGATAAGTTCTTTCACCGTTCCCGCGACATCCTCTATCGGCACATTAGTATCGACACGATGCTGGTAGTACAAGTCAATCCTGTCTGTTCTGAGCCGTTTCAGGGAACCTTCGATGCTCTGCCTTATGCGCTCGGGCCGGCTGTCCTGTACCTGCCCTCCGTTTTCCATTTTAATTCCGAATTTGGTTGCAATTATCACCTGATCACGGAAAGGAGCCAAAGCTTCGCCCAGCAATTCTTCATTTGTATATGGACCATAAAGCTCGGCAGTATCAAAGAATGTTACACCGCTTTCTATGGCCATATGTATAAGGGCAATCATCTCCTTCTTATCGGCAGGCGGCCCATAAGACATACTCATGCCCATGCAGCCCAAACCTATAGAGGAAACCTCAAGTCCCGCCTTCCCTAATTTTCTCGTTTTCATAATCATTATCTCCATTTTGCTTATTTATAAAACTCTAAAACTCGTTTTCAGATGCATTACTAAAATAATAATAAAGCCACAGGGATGTTTTTCTCTGCGGCTCAAATATTTTTGTTCTGCGGTCCGGATTTGTTTTGCAGACGAATACCAGGCCTAACCCCGTCAAAATAATTATTAGCACTACTGAATTGAATAAAACGAGTTTTTTTATTATCTTAAATTCGTATAAAAGAAAAGAAATGAAAATGACGACAATTGATTTATCATCGATAAAGACTTTTTATCAGGCAAATATATTATATGAGCTCCACAATGCATCTGAGAAGATCAGACTTTTTGAAATAAAGTACGGATGCAACTTTGATGCTTTTGAAAAAAATATTAAATCCAGGGAAGAAGAGAACTTTACCGAATGGGATGATTATATCGAATGGAAAGCCTATACTGCGGCATATCTATTTTATCTTTCTTCCAAAAAAGATATAGAAAATGGAAATATTAAAGTCGCTTGATTCAGCTTCATTTATCAGTTCATATGATGTGATTGATTATAAAACCTTCGGACTTGGATTTTATATAAAAATAAAAGTTATCTTACAAGATAAAAGCGAACTTCATATAAAGGAATATTTTAATATTGATGAGAGGAATTATTCCTATCATTGGCAAAATGAGCAAGGAACAACAATTATTCGCTGGGATAATTCGCCCCATCACAGAAACATCCCGACGTATCCGCACCATAGGCACGAAAACAATTCTGTCGTTGCCAACAACGAAATTACAGTTTCTGAAATACTAGCCCATATTGAGGAAAAGATTTAGCGGCTTATTTAGGACAAAGGATGCGCCCAGTCCGGCAACAGTTTTGCATACTTGTGAAGCTAACGGCAAACTATTAGCAGAATAAAAATTTATAAAACGCCGGTTCAGTCACTCCTAAAAAGTTCTGGACGCAATGTTTGCCGCCAAAATAATGGGGAAAATTTGAAAGCCAAACGTGGAAGAAACTATAAGAAATAAAATGATAAGACAAATCGTAACATTATTATCTTTAACAAGTTTATTATTTTCAGCTTGCCAGAATGGCTCCCAAATTAACGGTACTGGAAAGCAGAATACCATGTCAATGGAAGCACAGAAAGGAACTAAAACGACAGACATTGCTTTTTCGGCAGCGAAAAATTATTTTGTAAATAATACTGTAAAAAATTTAGACAATCCCAAAATTGAAACGTCTGAAAAATTCAATGAAATTTTTGGAATGGCAGCAACAATGGGCTGTGACGACATGCCTACAAAAATCGACTTTGCAAAACAATACGTAATTGCTGTTATTCT
>JBLMZS010000033.1:0-10826 GCA_050258935.1 Bacteroidota bacterium | reverse complement strand
TGGCCGCTGAATCGGTTATAGAAGTCTACGAAAACAGGAAGAATATCACCGGTCTGAAAATGGTTTACGAACCCAAATACCTGAGATTCTTCCAGGCAAAATTTGACAAAAAACAATAATCAGTTCTGAGTTCTGAGTTCAGAGTTATGAGTTACCTCAGAACTCAAACTCAGAACTCAAAACTCAAAACTCAGAACTACTAAAAATGTTTGATCCTTCAGAAATAAAAAAGAAATTTACGTCCGACCGGGATTCCATATTCCGTAATGCCAGGCTGCGTAAGGACGCTTTCAGATTCTGCGTATCTTACAGCCTGCTCGTTGAGGAATTCATTCTCCTGATATCGGAGCAGAATAAGTATAAATTTGCTGTGGCTTCTGCAGGAAGTTTCAGCCGCAGGGAACTCTCGCCCTATTCTGATATCGACCTGATGTTCATTGCAGAAAATATTGATGAATGCGAAGATGAGATAAAACAGCTCGTCAGACGGCTCTGGGACTGCGGTATTGAAGTATCGCATACTGTCCGCGAGTTCGATGATATAGACAATTTTATCAGCAAGGACCTGCACACATTCACACAGTTCTTCGAAACCCGCTTCCTGCTCGGCTCCCGCAGCGTCCACGACCAGTGGAACAAACGGCTGCTGGAAACAGTTACCGGACAGAATCAGAGCCGGCTGATAATGGAATATTTCAAGGACATTGAAGCCAGGTACAACAAATACGGCAGTTCATCAAAAACACTCGAACCTAACCTGAAATTTTCTGCCGGCGGCCTGCGCGACCTTCAGTCGGTCGAATGGATGTATTCGCTCAAACACCTTGTGTTCCTCACCGAACAGAGTGAGATTACCCAGACGGAAGCATTTGTTGACCGCCTGGCCAGCGAGAATGTGACTACACAGTCTGAATGCACCCGCATACTGGAAAGCTATAAGTTCATTCTTAACGTCCGCAATATACTGCACCTGCTTAGCAAACAGCGCAATGACAGACTCGAGTTCATATCACAGGTGAAAATTGCCAGGTACCTGAACTATAAGGGCGATACGTCGGTCCAGACGTTTATGCATAAATATTTCGATGCCTCAAACATACTGAACAGGTTTACCAAAACTATTATACGCAAGTTCGAAGCCGAGCTGTATTTTCCGCTGTCGGAATACCTCGCGGTGGAACTCGACGACGACTTTATACTTAAAGGAGCGATGCTGTCGATCAAAAGCCGCCGGGCGCTTTCACTTTCTGATATACTCAGGGTCTTTTACTACCGCGGACTCTATTCGGCACGCTTTGACGAAAATCTGCGCGCTCTGGTGATTGAAAGCTGCGAACATATCCAGGAGCTGAGACACAACGAACAGAAGTCATCAGTATTCTTCCGGGAAATACTGAAACTTCCGAAAAATGTGGGTCAGACATTGTTCCACATGAATGAACTGGGAGTGCTGAAACTTATACTGCCGGAGTTCAGGGACCTGATAGGATTTTTCCAGCCGGGGGTATACCACAGCTATACAGCCGATGAACATACGCTGCTGGCTCTGAGAAATGTCGAGTCACTGTACAATAAGGATTCACTGCTTGGCAAAATATACACCCGCCTGAAGGAGAAGGAAATCCTGTTCCTGGCAATACTGTTTCACGATATCGCAAAACCTATCAGTGTTTCTGGCCACGAGATCATAGGTGCTGAAATAGCTTCCTCGGTTATGTACCGTCTGGGATACGACGACAGGGAAGTGGCTCAGGTAAGTTTTCTGGTTGCAAACCATCTCGTGATGGAACAGATAGCGTTCAGAAGAAACCTGAACGATCCTGGTACGCTGAACGGCTTTACTTCAAGATTTACATCAACACTCGATCTGGATATGCTGTACCTTGTAACCTACGGCGACCTGTCAGCTGTAAATCCGATGGTATGGACAGAGTGGAAGAGCGATCTGCTTGCCGAGCTTTACCGCAAGTCACTTGCAATGCTGATGGAACAGATCTCCGGTGAAGAACTGCTGTATGCCAGTACAATCGGATTCCCGCAGAAAAGCGAATCGGTTCCATCTCAGTCTGTACGCGATCATATTGCATCGATCAATGATATCGGTTATGTGCAGCACTTTACAGAAGAGGAAATACTCAGTCACATAGCAGAAATTGAAAAAGGTTCAAGGCTGACGGTATTCTTCAAGACACTGAGCACATTTACAAATATTACCATTATTACAAAAGATTCTCCATCCATACTCTCCAAACTCTGCGGCGTACTTTCCATAAACGATCTGAACATTCACGACGCACGCATATTTACGCGCAAAGACGGAATAATAATAGACAGCTTTAACGTCAGCGATTTCAGGACACATAAGGTTGTGGATCCGGAGAGATACGGCAAGATAGAATCTGACCTTAATTCGGTGATAGACGGTGATTTCCAGCTGGTTCAGGAATTCAAGCGGATGAAGTCGAAATGGTGGCGCATAGAGAATAAGTTCTTTAAGCGTTCGGGTAAGGTGAAAATAGCATTTGAAGAACACGAAAAATATACTATACTTGATGTGTTCTCGCCCGACAGACTGGGGCTGCTGTATCAGATAACGCACAAGATGTCGGAGCTGGGCTTGTCGATATACTTCGCAAAGATCTCTACAAAGGCGGACGATGTGGTTGATTCATTTTATTTGCTGGACCGCAATAATAAGAAGGTTTCACAGAACGACTACGAGTTCATCAAATCCGAACTAACCTCGGCTATAGAGCAAATCCTTTAATTAGTTCTGAGTTTTGAATTCTGAGTTCTGAGTTTTTGCGGCAAGAAATTTGGGCATATTTTCCTGGATTCGGTGAAGTTTTCAGGTGATCGGTTTTTAGTTGAGGAAGGAGTTTATGAATTTTAGAGTTACAAAAAGTGATACACTGTTCCGCGGAAGAGTATTTGACCTTCAGGTCGACGAAATTGAATATGACAGCGGCAATAAAGGCGTACGTGAGACTGCTATTCATAACGGCGGAGCGGTTATAGTTCCGGTTACTGAAGACGGTAAGATAGTCATGATAAGCCAGTACCGTTATCCGCTTAAACAAGTGCTGCTGGAACTACCGGCCGGCAAACTGGAAATTAATGAAGACCCGATGGAGTGCGCAAGACGTGAACTCGAAGAAGAAACAGGATACAAATCCGCGAATATCGTAAAGCTGGGGTCAATTTTCACTACTCCGGGATTCTGTACAGAGGAATTGCATATATATATGGCAAAGGATCTTGTGAGCGGAAATCATAACCGCGAAGAGGGAGAATTTGGAATGAAAGTATTCGAATTCACTCGCGAAGAAATTGCCCATAAAATCCGCATCGGCGAAATAAAAGATGCTAAAACCATTTGCGGAGTACACCTTTTGGAGTTCTGAGTCATCGGGAGTTATGAGTTCTGAGTTATGAGTTGAGGCATGTCCATACGTAAAGTAATTACAGATATACTCATATGAACACATGCCGTCTCTCAGAGGGGATTTATTAGCACTATTGCACCGGGGTTAGCCCTAAAGGCCGTCCGATTACTGACGGACGGGGGGTATGCTAATCACCAGAAATGCCAATACCAGCTTTAATTCCGATGATATTTATGGACACCCCTCAGTCATGAGTTGAAAAGAAAATACTTGCTTTGGATTTTTGTTTTTTGAGTCCTGGGTTTTGAGTTATGAAAGAATATTGTACTTAAAAACCTCAAACCTCAAACCTCAAAACTCAAAACTCAAAACTCAAAACTCAAAACTCAGAACTCAGAACTCAAAACTCAGAACTCAGAACTCAACAAAGGTTCTCAATATCGATCTTCCTGACGTGCTGCATCGGGCGGTCGAGGAACAATTCTGCTACAAACTTAAATTTTTGCGGGATATCACTTACATAATAGTCCTGTATCCCGTTTGAATTTGAATTGGTACAGAACCCAATTCTCTCCAGTTCCGACTTCACTACGCGTGCAGCGGCAATTCCGCTGTCTATAAGTTTAATTTCAGGACCTATAACTTCCTGGAGGACTTTTGTCAGTATGGGATAATGTGTGCAGCCCAGAACGAGTATATCGATGTCCTTGTTTTTCAGCTCCTTCAGGTATTCCTCTGCAATGAGGTAAGTAGCCTTATGATCGATCCAGCCTTCTTCGGCGAGAGGCACAAACAGGGGACATGCCTCTTCAAATACCTCTACATCAGGGTTGAGCTTTTTGATTTCTTCAGCATATGCATGCTTGTTGACCGTTGTACTGGTACCGATTACTCCGATCCTTCCGGTCTTAGTCTCGCTGAGTGCAAGTCTTGCTCCCGGTTCGATCATACCTATGACGGGTACGTTGAAACGTTTGCGCAGTTCACTTAATGCGACTGCCGAGGCCGTATTGCATGCGACTACAATAACCTTCACATTTTTGTTAATCAGAAAGTTTGCAGCCTGTATAGAATAATCTATCACGGTATCATTTGATTTCGAACCGTAAGGTACGCGTGCAGTGTCTCCAAAGTAGACAATATTCTCTGTAGGCAGAATAGATATAATTCTTTTAACTACCGTAAGTCCGCCGATACCGGAGTCAAATACTCCGATCGGCTTTTCCTTTTCCATAAAATTCATAAAAAATCCTTTTTTAATTATGAATTTTGAATTCTGTCCCGCCTTTGGCGTGATCCCCGAATTCGGGGAAATTCTGAATTAAAATCAAATTCAAACCGCAATTCAAAATTTAAAATTCATAATTGACCCTATTGACCCTTTATACTAACTCAAAATTCATAACTCATAACTCAGAACTCATAACTCAGAACTATTTCCTGTGTTTCCCAAACCACTCAAAAATGCTTTCCCACCACAGTCTCGAATTCTGCGGCTTGGCAACGAAGTGTGTTTCGTCGGGATAGTAGAGGAAGCGGCTTTCGACACCTTTTCTCTGCAGTGATGTAAACAGTTCAAAAGCCTGCGACTCAGGTACGCGGAAATCAAGTCCGCCATGAACTACGAGCATAGGAGTCTTGAAATCAGCCACATACTGGTGCGGCGAATTTTTGCGGTAGAAATCCCTGTTCTGCCATGGTGCTCCGCCGTATTCCCATTCCGGGAACCAGAGTTCTTCAGTTGAGCCGTACATGCTTTCCATATTGAATACACCGTCGTGGCAAACCAGTGCATTAAACCTGTCTGTATGGCCTTCTATCCAGTTTATCATGTAGCCGCCATAGGAGGCGCCGGCTGCAAATGTATTATTTTTATCTATAAATTCATAATTCTTTACCGCATAATCGTAGCAATTCATCAGATCTATATATGGTTTGCCTGCCCAGTCCAGAGTGATCTCATCAGTAAACTTTTGCCCGTATCCTATGCTTCCGCGGGGATTTACCGCAACCACCACATAACCGCGTGAAGCAAACATCTGCAGATTCCATCTGTAATGGAAGTCATCGGTGAAAGCGCCCTGAGGTCCGCCGTGAATCAAAAATATCATAGGATATTTCTTATTGATATTGAAGAACGGAGGCTTGACCATTATTGCCTGTACGTTTGTGCTGTTAGCACCTTCAAACCAGAAAGCTTCAACAGGCTGCATTTCAATCTTGTCGAGAACATCCTTGTTGAGTGATGTAAGCTGTTTTACATTACCGCCTGAACTGCTCATGGAGAAGAGTTCGAACGGCTGGTCGGAGCGCTGCTGTTTGAAAAAGATTTTCGAACCGTCAGGTGAAATCCCCACAATTTCATTTACCCGTTTGGGCAGTATCATCTTGATGATATTTGTGGACAGATCCAGTCTGTAGAGTGAATTGTTAATTTCATTCGGAGCATTGAAATACAGGTATTTCGAATCAGGTGACCAGACAAGTTTATCTGCCGAACGGTCAAATCTTTCAGTGAGGTCTTTAGTCCGGCCTGTGGTTCTGTCGTACAGCATTATCCTGTGCTTGTCTGCCTCAAAGCCCGCACGCTCCATTGAGAGGTAAGCAATATATCTGCCGTCTGGTGAATAAACCGGATGATAATCGTTTCCGCGCGACAGGGAAATTTTCTTATACGGTGTCTTTCCGTCTTTATTTATGTCTTTCAGGCTGATAATAAAAATGTCGTTATTTGTGCTGACGGCAGTTGTATCGTCCTCGTTCATCACAAATGCAATTTCATTTGAATCGGGTGAGAATGAATAATCATCGTCGCTGCCCAGCGCGATTGGCGGTACATCGTTTTTTGATCCGCGTATAAGATCTGTATATTCTTTTGCTGCTTTAGTCCTGGTATTTACTTCAGTAATGAACAGGTGACTTCTTTTCTCTCCGCGCCAGCTGTCCCAATGCCTGTACATCAGCTCGGTAAACATGGAAGCCTTGACTTTGCTGTTAGCCTTTTCATCATCCCTTTTCTTGTTGCAGTCCTGATCGGAGCAGTCGGGATAAACAGAAGATACAAAAAGCAATTTTGATGCATCCTTGCTCCATACGGCGCCTGAAGCTCCGGTATAGATACTGGTAAGCTGTATATCACGGGATTTGGCAGATTTCTTTTTGGTGTCCGCAGAATTGCTCCAGCTGCCGGCTTTTATCTGTCCGTCCGATACATAGGAGATATATTTCCCGTCGGGAGAAAATGCAGGGTCGGATTCATTTTTATCGGAGTTACGGAATGGTCTGAGACCGGTACCGTCGGCATTTACTAGCCAGATATCCGTATTGCCTTTGTTGTCATTCATATTGTAGGTAGTGACGGCAAAAGCAAGTGTGGAGCCGTCCGGAGAAAGAACGGTTTTACCGATTCTTTTCATATTCCACAGGTCGTCGATAGTCATAGCTCTTTTTTGTTGAGCAGGCAGGTTTAGGTATGTCATAAACAGTATAAGTAATAGTGATAAAGCTTTCATAGTTCTGAGTTTTGAGTTCTGAGTTATTAGTGATTTAGATTAAAGCAAAATACGATAATACCAAATAATCCAAAACTCAAATCTATTCGAATGAAATCACAAAACCAAATAACAAAGGATTGTATTCAGTCCGTGAGGTTGCCTAACTCAGAACTCAAACTTAGAACTCAAAACTCAGAACTATCTGGGCAATTCTCTCCGCTGCGCAGCCGTCCCAGAGATCCGGTATTCCGCCTTTTTTGAGGTTTCCGTTGAGCACTGAAAGTGCCGCCTCCTCAACTTTTGCAAGATCGGTTCCTATGAGCTGGTTAGTGCCGACTTCAACGGTTATAGGTCTTTCGGTATTCTTGCGCACAGTAATGCACTGAACGCCGAGGTAGGTGCTTTCCTCCTGTATGCCGCCCGAATCGGTAATGATCAGTTCCGCATTTTTTGTAAGTGCCAGGAAATCGATGTAGCCAATCGGCTCTGTGAGCAGTACATTTTCACTAAGCAGGTTGTCCAGTCCGAACTTCGACATATTGGATTTGGTGCGGGGATGGATGGGGAAAACCAGCTTGCGTTTTCTGGATACGCTGTTGAGAAGATTGATCAGTTCCTGCAGATAATCTTTTGAATCAACGTTGCTTGGTCTGTGCAGAGTAACGAGTATATAATTTCCTGGATCGAGAGCGAGATCTTTCAGTATAGGAGATTTATCGGCCTTGGGCAGATAAGCCACCAGACTGTCTATCATCACGTTCCCGGTAAAGAATATTTTACTGTCGCTTACACCTTCATTTTTAAGGTTTTCCAGACCGCTTTTCTCAGTTACGAACAGATAATCTGCAATTGCATCAGTAAGAAGCCGGTTGATCTCTTCGGGCATGTGACGGTCATTGCTGCGCAGGCCGGATTCCACATGAGCTGTTTTAATGTGAAGTTTAGATGCAGTGAGAGTGCACGCAATAGTGGAATTCACGTCGCCCACGACTATCACCAGGTCAGGCTTCTCCTGCAGCAGCACCTTCTCGAATTCGATCATAATGCGTGCTGTCTGTTCTGCGTGGGAACCCGAGCCGACGCCCAGATAGAAATGAGGGCGCGGCAGTTCGAGGTCGTCGAAAAATACCTTTGACATTTTCTCATCATAATGCTGACCGGTATGGCAGATGAGGTGCTGAACGCTGCCGTTATATTTCTGGAATGCTTTATGGACAGGCGCCACCTTCATAAAGTTCGGCCGCGCTCCGACGACGGATATTATTTTCTTCATATAGTCCTGGAGTTTAGTTCTGAGTTCTGAGTTTTGAGTTCTGAGTTATTTTGTCTTTTCTTTCTTGCGAGGTTTTGATGATGGAGGTCAGAATTAGAATAAGTTCATTAACTTTAATTAAATAATTGGCATAGTCTAATTCGACCATATGGCTTTCCTTAAGGAGACTCAACCAGTATTCGGTTTCTCTCGCTTCTTTCAAGGCAATTGACAATTTACTAATAAAATCTTTTCTTGATTGTGCGGCAGAGGCCTCTCGTGTATTCGCGCCTATACTTGTTCCGCTTCTCAATAATTGTTTAGATAATATATATTCCCTGGAGTTTTGTAGTTCTTTATATAGGTTAATAATATTTAATGCAAAATCAAAGCTCTTTCTTCCAATAATACTTTCTTTACTCATTTAATCCCCCGATTAAATATAAGCAATATCACTTAATATATAATAATGTACGAATTCTTCAGAAAAACTCAAAACTCAGAACTCAGAACTCAGAACTGAAAACTAAACCTTTCATTTTTGATCCAAATTTAATACTTTTAAAAGTTTAGAATAAAGGAACAAGCAGTGAAGTCTGAGAAAGTTTTCATCGCCGGTCACAGAGGAATGGTTGGTTCGGCGATAATGAGAAAGTACCAGTCGGAAGGATATGAGAATATAGTTGTCAGGTCCAGAAATGAACTTGATCTGATAAGACAGGGTGATGTTGAAGAGTTTTTTGAACGGGAAAAGCCGGAACAGGTAATAGTGGCATCTGCGAAAGTCGGGGGGATACTCGCCAATAACACCTATCGTGCGCAGTTTATATATGAAAATCTTATGATCGAGTCGAATATAATCCATTCGGCGTATAAATACGGAACGAAGAAGCTGCTGTTTCTGGGCAGCTCGTGTATCTATCCCAAACTTGCTCCGCAGCCGTTGAAAGAGGAATATTTGCTTTCAGGTTATCTGGAGTATACAAACGAACCCTATGCCATAGCCAAGATTGCGGGAATAAAGCTGTGTGAAAGCTACTATAAACAGTATGGATGCAATTTCATTTCTGTTATGCCCACAAATCTTTACGGTCCTTTTGATAATTATAACCTGGAAACATCTCACGTACTTCCTGCAATGATAAGGAAATTCCACGAGGCCAAAGAGAATAAGGCCGGAGAGGTTGTGCTCTGGGGAACAGGCAGCCCGAAAAGGGAATTCCTGTATGTGGAGGATCTTGCTGACGCTTCATATTATATAATGCAGAATGTGGAAGCTAAAGAATTATACGAACAGAATCTCACTCATATAAACATTGGCTCGGGCGAAGACCTTGAGATAAGGGAACTGGCGGAAACAGTAAAAAGTGTGACAGGTTTTGAAGGGAAAATAGTCTGGGATACAAGCAAGCCGGATGGAACGCCAAGAAAACTGATGGACGTTTCCAGGCTGAATAATTTGGGCTGGCGGTTTAAAACGCCATTATCTGAAGGTATTGCGCTTGCGTACGAATGGTTTCTGAAAAATTATGAATTATAAATTTTGAATTTTGAATTGAGCTGCAATAAGTTTATTTCTATTTGACCTTGCAATATTAGCTGCTGCAGTTGTATCGGATAATTGTGGGAAAATCAAAATTACTAATTTAAAATAGACCCGTTCTTTCATTCAAAATTCATAATTACTTATTTCATTCAAAATTCAAAATTCAGAATTCAGAATTAAAAAGAGGGGATTATAAAAAATGAAAAAAGCGCTAATCACCGGCATTACCGGTCAGGACGGCAGTTATTTGACGGAGATACTTCTGGAAAAAGGGTATGAAGTTCACGGTATAATAAGAAGGAGCAGTTCCTTCAATACTGCCAGAATAGACCATCTGTATGCGAACCCAGAGATAAGCGGAAAGACATTGTTCCTGCATTACGGGGATCTGGTGGATACCAGCAACCTGAACCGTCTGCTGGAAAAAATAGCTCCCGATGAAATATACAATCTGGGAGCACAGAGCCACGTGAAGGTCTCATTTGAAGTTCCAGATTATACTGCACAGGTAGACGCACTGGGAACGCTGAGATTTCTTGATGCAATCAGGGAAACCGGTCTGACGAGGGAAGTGAAGCTGTATCAGGCTTCAACGAGCGAACTGTACGGAAAGGTGCAGGAAGTACCCCAGAGTGAAACTACGCCGTTTTATCCCAGGTCGCCTTATGGCGTAGCAAAGCTGTATGGATACTGGATTATAGTGAATTACAGGGAAGCATACGATATATTTGCCTGCAACGGTATACTGTTCAATCACGAATCACCAAGAAGAGGCGAGACATTCGTAACCAGAAAGATTACAAGGGCTGCAGCAAGGATAGCACTGGGACTTCAGGACAAGCTGGTATTAGGCAACCTGAATGCCAAGCGCGACTGGGGTTACGCCCCCGAATACTGCGAAGGCATGTGGAGAATATTACAACATGATAAGCCGGAAGATTTTGTCCTGGCCACAGGCGAAACCCATACGGTACGGGAATTTACAGAACTGACATTCAAAGAACTAGGCATTGAGTTGGAATGGCAGGGCGAGAACGAAAACGAAAAAGGAATTATCCGTTCCATAAGTGAATCTGTTGCAGCTAATAACTCAGAACTCAAAACTCAGAACTCAGAACTCAAAACTGGTTCCGTAGTTGTAGAGGTCT
>JBLMZS010000032.1:0-6866 GCA_050258935.1 Bacteroidota bacterium | reverse complement strand
GATAAGCAATATGTTAATTGTAGTCTTTACCAATAACTTCAAACATTTCGAAAAGACGTTCAAGTTCGTCGTTGGAATAAAATTCAATTACGATTTCACCGGTACCGTTCTGTTTCTGCTTGCACAGCACCTTTGTGCCGAATACGCGCCTCAGTTTTTCCTCCACATCCCTCTGTGACAGTAACTGCAGACGGTTGACTTCAGGTACTTTTGTATCCTTAGCTTCTCCCTGCCCTTCCAGCAGCTTTTTGACGAGTGTCTCGACTTTTCTGACAGAAAGGTTCTCGGCAATTATTTTGTGCATCAGTTCGATCTGAGTTTTTTCATCAGGAATGTTGATGAGCGCTCTGGCGTGACCCGGACTGAGCTGTTCACTGATGATATTCTCCTGTATGATGGCAGGCAGTTTAAGCAGACGCAGTGAATTGGTTATGGTGGTGCGGTCCTTACCTACGCTCTCTGCAATTTCTTCCTGTGAAAGGCTGCATTCATCGATCAGGCGTTTATATGCCTTTGCGACTTCAATGGCATTCAGCCTCTCGCGCTGTATATTTTCGATGAGTGCCAGTGCAAGCATAGCCTCATCCGAATCGACCTTTATTATGTAGGCCGGAATTTCTTTATAACCGATCTCGCGGAATGCCCGGAGCCGGCGTTCACCCGATATCAGTTCGTAACCTTCACCTCTGAGAGAACGGCGCACCGTGATCGGCTGAATAAGTCCGTTAGCAAGTATGGATTTTTTCAGCTCGTCCAGAGCTTCAGGATCAAATTCTGTTCTGGGCTGGAACGGGTTTGCAGTAATGCCCGAGACCTGTATCCTGGCAATGATGCCATTCTGATGGCCGTTATCGGGTTTAATATCTCCTGCAGGGAGAGTAATATTCTCATGCTGTGCGTTCGGGTTAAAACCCGGAGCGATCAGGGCATCCAGGCCGCGGCCCAGTCCCAATTTTGGTTTACTCATCTATCTTCCCGTTTTCTTTCTCGTTGTTATGTGTTTCAAGCATATTTCTTTTCATCAGTTCGGAAGCAAGTCCAATATAATTCTGGGCACCGCTCGAGACAGCATCATAGAGTATAACGGGTTTACTATGACTCGGAGCTTCCGAAATACGGACATTCCTCTGTATGATAGTCTCGAATACCTTGTTTCCGAAGTACTTGCGTACTTCATCGGCTACCTGGTGCGAGAGTTTCAGGCGCGTATCGAACATGGTAAGCAGTACGCCTTCGATCATAAGTTCAGAATTGAAATGCCGTTTAACGATATTTATAGTATTAAGAAGCTGACCTAAACCTTCAAGCGCAAAATATTCGCACTGTACAGGGATAAGGACTGAATTTGAGGCCGTAAGCGAATTCAGCGTAAGAAGACTGAGTGAAGGAGGACAATCGATAAATATATAATCGTATCTGTCGAGAATGACTGACAGTGCCCGCTTCAGGACCGTCTCGCGCACATCGACATCCACAAGTTCAATCTCTGCACCCACCAGATTGATCGATGACGGCAGCAGGTCGAGGTACGGCATGTAAGTGCTTATGATACTTTCTTTTATATCACCTGTTCCGACAAGCACTTCATAAACCGATTTGCCTTTCCCATCGTACCCGAGCCCTGAAGTTGAATTTGACTGAGGATCAATATCAATCAAAAGGGTCCTGTTTTCTGCGGCTGCAATCGAGGCGGAAAGGTTGATCGCAGTTGTAGTTTTGCCTACACCGCCCTTCTGATTGGCAATGGATATAATTTTCGTCATGAATACTAAATATTATTATACTGGAATAAGGATTTTAACATAGAACCGAATAAATCAGGTATAAAATTTACCATTATTATCTAAATAAAAAAACTCTTTTATTCGGTTCTATGCGTTAATCAATAACTGTAGCGCACGCGGTAAATTAGTGAAACTTCCTTACCGGCCTTCACAGGCACGCTGAATGTAATATTCTGAGCGTCTTTCTTTTTATACTCAAGCGAGCTGTCAATTATTTCCCAGCCGGTACCCAGATAGCGTTCCACATCTATGCTTACATTCTCTTTTTTGCGGTTCTTCAGCTTAATTTCGTACGTTTCCTCGTGTACCTTTGTACTGATGCGTTTGCTGTCTGTCTGCACTTCCTCTGCAACCAGGTCAAATGCATTTCCGATCTTCAGCTTGATTTTTTCGTCTTTCGGAGTATGATCTATCTGGTCTTCACCTATAAATTCCACAGAACTGCCGTCTGACTTGTATACACGCGCAGTACCCTTCGGAATCGGGATACCGAGGTTATTGGTTTCCTTATTCTCAAATTCCACTACGACAGATATCTTGCCTGTGCCGCTCTCGCCGCCGTAGAGGCGCGGAGCATTGCGGTAGAGGTATTTCTTTGTGACCGCAACATTCTGAGCGTCGAATAACGAAATCTGCTTTGTCTCATTGTTCTTCAGGTCAGCTTTCCTGTTCAGGTCGTACATGTGGTATTCGAAGAATTCCTTTTCCTGGAACTGGGGCTGAGCCATCGCCATATCCATTTTCTGCATACGCACGTTTTCCATGCCGTAGCCGGCGGTCTTCTGACTCATCAGGTTGACATCCCCGGCAACCAGCTTCAGTGAAGCATCATTAAACGACATGCCGCTTCTGTTCTCGATACTCACCCACGCTTTCAGATCCAGTTTGGTATCGTTCTCGTTCAGCACGGCTACGTATTCAGCGTGCCAGTTCAGTCCCTGAGTCTGGTATGATATCTCAACATCCTGAGGTTTTGATATCCTGGAATTTACAAGCCACAGGAGTGTTGGACGCGTAATGAGTCCTTCCGGCAGTTTATTCACCGATACTCTGTACTTGCTCAGGTCGGTCAACATTACCAATCCGCCTTCCTTTTTCTGCAGCACCAGCTGTCCGCCGTAGCTTGAAAGCAGCTTTCCGGAAATCACCTCTTCTTTTTCACCTATCAGTTCTATATCCTGATCGATATACTTCTGGAGTATCTTTTCGAGGTTGACCAGATCGTACTGGTAATTCTGTTCAATGACCTCACCGTCAAGTTTTATATGCACGCTCGTGGGATCGATCAGCTGAGCCACATCTGTAAGAGCAATTTCCGATTGTCCCTGTTTTATAGTCATATTTCTCACGTCGCGTACGACACCCAGATCGGCATTATACACAGTAAGGCTGACCTTACCGGCTCCACTTTGCTGGGAATGAACATCTATGGGGTATGAAAACAATAGCAGTCCCGCCAAAAGCGATACTGCCGGTTTAACGAAATATTTCCTGTTCATGTTATCTCCTTATATAAAAAGTACAAGGGTATGGTGTGAATTAAGAAAGTCATACCCTTTTGGGACAAATCAGACAGTCACTTTTTCCTCTGCTGTTATTTCAGCAGTTTTCTTTTCATCTTCCTTCACCATCATCCAGAGTACTGCGGATATTGTAAGGCATACGCCCGCAATGACAAATACAACATTTTTGTCGTCGGCCACGCGTATAAGGCTGCCAAGCACCATTGAAGAGATCAGCTGGGGCAATACGACTGAAAGGTTAAATATGCCCATGTGGAAACCCATTTTGGACTTGCTGACTTTTTCAGACATAATTGCAAACGGAAGACTTACGACAGCTGCCCAACCGATACCGCAGATGGCCATCAGTATATAGAGCATCATTGATGTACCGGCGAAGAACGCAATAGCAAAGTATCCGATAGCCATAACAGAAATACAGATAATGTGAGTTCTTACGCGGCCGATTTTTTCTGTCAGAGGTTCCAGCACCAGTGCAGGCAGTATGAAACCGATTGCATTGAGTATGAGGAATGATATGGAAATAACCTGTCCTATCTCCTGATTAATAAGATCCGGGATTTTCTGCTGTATATCGGCAAATCCGAATATTCTCTGAGTAATAAAGGCAATGATATAGACAAACATAGTCTGGATTCCAATCCAGGAGAAGCCATGTGCGAAGTATATGCGCAGCAGCTGACCCCACTGGGTTTTCGCATCGTCATCTGCTTCCGCGTCAACAGTTTTTCCTGCTGAAGATTCTTCTGAGGGTTTAAGATCTTTCTGCTCTTCAATGAACAGTGTAGGGATTAAAGAGAAAGCCAGTACCAGGACAATACCGAAATAGATAAGCGCATAATTATCGAATACAGCACCGATGAAATATGCCAGAACGCCGAAGAAACCGGATATGGTCTGCATCCATGTAAAGCCCTTAGTTCTTGCGACACCTTCGGGTGTAACATCGGCGATAATGGATCTGGTCGGGTTGAAACTGACGTTAATAGAGAGATCCAGAGTGAGTGCTACGAATATTGCAACGGCAATGATACTGCCCAGGCCGAGGGCATTGTTGATGACATCAATATTTGGAAGGGCCAGAAGCATGAGCGCGGCCAGTGTACCGCCGATAAGTATAAAAGGACGCCTGCGGCCACCCCAGAACCATACCTTATCGCTCACAAGTCCTACTATCGGCTGCGCCAGGATTCCCGCCAGCGGACCGGCAGCCCATACAAAACCGATCTCGTGGATTTCCAGATTAAACTTTGTTTTTAGTATCCAGCTGAGTGCTGAAATCTGTATACAGAGGGCGAAGCCCATCGCGGTTGACGGAAGGCTCAGCAGCGAATAGAAGGAATTCGTCAGTTTCTTCTGAATTTCGAGCATATTTTCCTCTAGAAATATTTGTTTGTAAATGTATATCTATGGGTATTAAAACCTGAAAATTGATCGATTCAATATATAGAATGAAAAGAAAAGTTCAAAGCGCAAATAATTCAGATCCAGGCTATCAGGAATACACCTCCGGCACCCGTTTGTTCTCGGATTTTTTGGGGGACATTTTGGGGTCCACGGGTTTCACCCGTGGTAATTCATAATCGATCCGTATTCGGATCGTAAATGTATTTGATTCTTTGACCATGGGTTTCACTTGTGGTAACTGTATCCCAAAATTTTAACAACAATGAATGGGTTGAATATTAATTACTACTTCCCGCACTTACAGCGCGGGAAATGGGTGGAGAATATCCGGACACAGGGCTCGCGCCCTGTGCTGACATATATCAGTCCATACAGGACTGAATACATAGATATCCTGGAAAGCATTTCAAAAGATTACTGCTGCTGAAACGCCGGAGGCGTTTGCTATGAATAGCCGCGGGTCGCAGACCCGCGGTAACGGTATTCCAAATTCCAAACGACCCTGGAGGGGTCGGCTATGAATTACCATGGGTAACAACCCGTGGTGCAATATGATCTGTATTGCAGCTTTGCCCCGAAGGGGCAAATGGATGTCAGCGCAGGGTGTCAACCCTGCGTCAGGAGATCCCCACCCCCAAAACGCACGCTGTAAGTGCGCGCAGTTGGAATTTTCATAACATGAAATATTAAATTTAATTACGCAATTATAGCTCAATTGACTACCGTGGCTACACGCCGCTAATATGATGTTTAGGCAATGCATATCTGGGATGAAGACATGGCACAAATCTTTATTTGTATATGATCTGTATTGCAGCTTTGCCCCGAAGGGGCAAATGGATGTCAGCGCAGGGTGCAAACCCTGCGTCAGGAAGTCCCCCACCCCAAAACCGCACGCTGTAAGTGTGCGAGGACAGGATCTGCGAAACATTGATTATTAAATCGCATTACGTAATTTGTAGCCACGGCTGCAAACATGTCAATATTGTTTATTCTATCATTTTTGCTTAAGGTGAATTAGTAATATTTTTTGTATTTTAACAGGATAATTTTTTATTTATTTGCACAATAATATGGACTGCAGAATATTATAAAAATATCGCCCTGTTGTCCTTGATTTTATTTGCACTAACAGATATGTTTAGACTTTTATTTTAAAAATATGGCAGAAGTACCGGAAGAGAAAAATATAGCCGTCAACCGCAAGGCAAGGCATGAATATACAGTGGTCCAGTCGCTCGAAGCAGGCATTGTACTGCAGGGAACGGAAGTGAAATCCTGCCGCGCCGGCAAAGCCAATCTGCTCGACAGTTACGGGTATATCAAGGACGGAGAGGTCTGGCTGAAAAATGCTCATATAGACAGCTATGAGCGCGGAAATATCAACAACCACGATTTGCTGCGCGACAGAAAGCTTCTGCTGAATAAAAACGAGATACGCAAGCTGCTCGGCAAGATAAAAGAAAAAGGACTGACGCTGATACCTCTCAGGCTGTATTTCAAGGGTAATAAGGTAAAAGTCGAACTTGCGCTGGTAAAAGGCAAGAAAGTTTACGACAAGCGCGAGGATATTGCAAAGCGCGACTTCAAGCGCGATCAGGAAAGAAAAATTAAGTACTAACAAACATACAGAATCAAACAGCTATGATAGAAAAAGTAAAATTTCCTTCGGTGAACGAACAGATGGACCTCATCAGAAGAGGTACGGTTGAAATAATACCGGAAGATGAACTGGTCAGGAAACTTGAAAAATCGTTCAAGACAAATAAACCGCTGAATATCAAACTGGGATGTGATCCCACACGGCCTGACCTGCATCTGGGCCATTCGGTAGTCCTGAAAAAACTCGCCCACTTCCAGCAACTTGGACACCAGGCCATACTGATCATAGGAGATTTTACAGGCATGATCGGCGATCCTTCGGGACGCAATGCCACCCGTCCCCCGCTCACTTTTGAAGAGACCTGCCGCAACGGTGAATCTTATTTTCAGCAGGCTTCAAAAATTCTGGATGCACAGAAAACCAAGATTGTATACAACTCTGCCTGGCTGGGCAAAATGACGTTTGAAGATGTGATAAAACTTGCATCCAAATATACGGTTGCCCGCATGATTGAGCGTGATGATTTTACAAAACGCTTCAAGGCAGGCG
>JBLMZS010000031.1:0-25868 GCA_050258935.1 Bacteroidota bacterium | reverse complement strand
TCTTTTTTCTCGCTCATAATCTCTATGTGATGGAAGTATTTTGCAATATTTGACTTTGCAAGTTTTCTTTCCTGATCGAGAAGATCGCCCTTGGATGCAAGAATGATTTTAATTCCATTTTTCGTAAGCCTCACAAGTGTTTCTTCAATTCCATCAAGAAGCACAACAGGTTTATCGAGCTGTTGCTTGCCGAGTAATATGACTGAGCTGATTACTGAAGAACTCACATTGCAGTTTGTTATGCGGAGGGCAGTCTCTATCATGGATAGCATAAATGCCTTAGTGCCGTATCCGTATAACTCAAGGTTCAGTTTTTCAACCAGCAGGAGTTCACGTGAAATTTCTTCTGCCGGCATATACTCCGAAAGCAGATCACAAAATTTCTTTTCGGTCTCCTGGTAATATGGTTCGTTTACCCACAGAGTGTCGTCAGCATCAAACCCGATTACCCTGAAGTTTTTCATTTTTAGATTATTCATGAATTCGTACTCTATAATATTCGGTTTACTTACTTAAAACTGCATACAGTACCGGCATCGCATTTTTTATTAAAGAAACTGTTTCGACAGTGTATCCGCACTGAGCTGTCATTTCAAGGAAGCTTTTCGAACTGAATCTGGTAATAACCGGATGTCCTTTCATTTTTAGTATTCCGGAAATTATTTTTGCCCGCATGTTCTCATTATGCATGTATGTAGGGATAATTATTTTCCCGTCCTCTTTCAATATTCTTTTAAGTGACAGCAGAAACTGTACCGGTGTCGTTATAATATGCAGCAGATTCGAAACAACTATAACATCAAACATGTTATCATTAAAACTCAGGTTCTGACAATCCTGCACCTGGAACGTAATATTCCGGATATTCATTCTCTCGGCTTTACTGCGTGCAATTTTGATCATTTCGGGCGAATAATCAACCGCATGTATCTTATCTGCATATGCCGACAGTGCAACAGGTATAACACCTGTTCCTGTACCAATATCGAGCAGTGTATGAGACCCGGCGACCTCTTTTTTAGCCAGCTCTATTATCTTGCAGTATGCTTCACGGGACCTTTGCATATGTTCTTCATACCCTGAAGCTTTGCTATCCCAATAATTTCTATCCATTTTATTCCCGCTGTAAAAATACTCAAAATTTACTTATTATCATTCCATTCTATTTTTCCGTCGACCCGGTAACCATCTTCGACTGCATAATTGTCCAATGAACCAGCCATGGTCTGAATGACCATGAAAATCATCGGTTCTTCCGCCGAACTGTTCTTCCATGATCTGCTGCCTTCCGGTGATATACGCACAACTGAACCCTCTTTTATGTTGAATACATTCCCATCGACCTGAAACTGTCCCGAACCTTTCAGAAACACGTACAGTTCTTCATGCGCTCTGTGTTTATGCAGAAAAGATATCTCTGCTCCCGGAGGCAGTATCTGGAATGATACCTCCGAACCGGTCGCATTTACTGCTTCTCCGGTGAATACTTTTCCTTTCACTTCAACGTTCAGCTTAGGGTGCAGAAATGAATGATCCATCAGCTGATCTAAATTCCCAAGGTCAACTGCCGAATAATTCTTACCCTCAGAGATTATCTCCGTTTTTTTCATAATAGGAATTCCTCTGTTTATTCTTTATCAGATAATACCCAGCTTCTGCAGTTACGAAAAAGCAGAAGCTGGATTATATTTGTTTGAAAAGTAACATATCCGTGGGAAAACACGAACGGGTAATCGGTAAACAGCGGATATTTACCGATGAACCCGCGCCTGGAAAAATAGCGGGATGTCTTCAAGGACATCAGTAGCGATATAATGAGGAGAGAAACTCCAAGATTTTATTTTCTCTGATAGACCCTTACATAATCAATATCATGATACTGAGGAAATACTGTAGTGGAATCAGGATTGCCTGGCCAGCTTCCGCCAACAGCGGTATTCAGAATAAGGAAATGGGGACTGTGCGGAACACCTTCTGTGGCCGTATGGATCAGCTTTCCATCAATATACCATCTTATTGCGTCGGGCTCCCATTCCAGTACGTAAGTGTGAAAGTCTTCGTTAAATGCAAAGTCAGCGGTATATTTTTCTGCCGATGTTTTTTTCACACCTTTAAACGAATAGTAATGAAAAGTAGCGTAGAACACTTTTGGTTCATGCCCAAGGTATTCCATTATATCAATTTCAGTATACCACGGTCTGAACTCTGGTATGAGACTCTCCTTGCCGTTTGCCACCGCTTCGAGCATAGTATATTCCATTTGCCAGTCACGGTTCTGCGGATAGAGCCAGTAGGCTGGCCACAATCCTTGTCCCACCGGCAGCTTTCCTCTGATCTCAAAGCGGCCATAAGTAACAGCCAGTTTGTCCTTCGTATCCAGCCGGCCGCTGGTATAGTGCTGACTGCCGTAGTCCTGTTTGCTGCTTCTGATTCTGAGGCATCCGTTTGACAGGAATACTTCTGAAGGAATATAATACTGCAGCTCATCGTGTTTACTGGTTTCTCTTGTCAGCACATTCCACTTGGCCGCATCGAGTGTCTTTCCGTTAAACTCGTCTTTCCAGATGAGTTTCCATTGCTTTTCAGCATTTGAGGCGGGCTGGGCAAATATAGAACTGCAATTCAGGGACAGAACTGTGTAGACAGCTAATGCACAAATTTGTTTTTTCATGGCAGATATATGTTTATTGGATTTTCAGCATACATAATTTCCGGGAGAATTCATTCAGCACAAAACTGCCCCAATAATAATAATTTTCGGAAACTTAATCAATGAGTCATTACTTTGATTTCTGGGCAGTTGGTATAAATTTGGCGGGTTCGTATCCGTTCCGGACCAGAATTTTATAGGCCTCTTTAGTTTCAGCTTCACCCAGCTGTGGTGTACGGCTCAGTATCCAGCCGTATTTTCTGTCGGGAGTACCAATGACAGCATAACTGTATTCATCGTCCAGCCCGATTATCCAGTAATCGCCCCAGAAAGGTCTTATGCCGAGTATGCTGAAAAAACTCACCTTGAGTTTTGCATTTGTTTTTTTATCCACAATCTTTGCCACACCCTCGACAGACTCCTTGCTGCCGTCGTTTTCTGAGCAGCTGTTCACCACGCGGATATTTCCATCCTCACTCAGCGTATACCGTGCAGTAGTATTACCGGTGCAGTCGGACTGAAACCTGTTCGGCATGCGGGCTATTTCATACCACAACCCCGCGTATTTTTTCAGATCGACATATTTCACTGTAACCGGTTGGCCGCCTTTATCCTGTGCATATACAACTGCAGTGACGGCGAGAAGCAGCGGTAGAATCAGTATTTTCTTTGTCATTTTGTCATTCCTTATATTAAAACAATTATTATCAGATTCCGCCTTCAGGCAATGAGAAACGAAAATCGCATCCCTCTCCTTCTTTGGATATTACATAGATTTCGCCTCCATGGCGGTCAATTATCTTCTTGCAGATAGCCAGTCCGATACCGGTTCCCGGATATTCTCCCCTGTCGTGCAGACGTTTGAACATTTCGAATATCAGTTTATGGTACTCCGGATTGATTCCGATACCGTTATCCCTGAATGAAAAGTAATAATAAGAAGCATCCTTCCAGTAAGTTATTTCAATTTCCGGATCTTTAGTACTCCTGAATCTGATTGAATTCTGTATTAAGTTTTGGAACAGCTGCCTTATCTGAGTTTTATCTCCATAGACGCATGGAAGCTCGCTGAATGCTATTCTAACATTCTCTTCCTGAATGGTCAGATAAAGATCATCAATGACATCTGCCATCACCTCGTTACAGTCGACGTTTGAAAATGGTTTCCCCCTTGTATTAAGTCTGGAATAATGCAGCAGATCTCTTATCAGCTGCTGCATGCGCAGTGCCGAATCTTCGATAAAGAAAAGGAAATCGTTGGCATCCGAGTCAAGTCTCCCCTTATATCTGCGCTGAAGTATCTGGGAGTAATTCCGCATCATTCTTACCGGTTCCTGCAGGTCGTGTGACACAATGTATGCAAACTGTTCAAGATCTCTATTGGATTCCCTGATTTGCCGCATTGCTTCATTCGTTTCAGTAATATCCTCACCGGAAATAACTATTTCAGATATATCATCATTATAGTCATATACGACAGAGCTGTTTACTCTCAGTGTTCTGAGAGTATTATCTTTTGTAAGCACCGGCATTTCAAAATTGGACCAGGGTTCGGCACGATCCGAAGCAATAGATTTGAAAGAATCGAGCAATTCCTCTCTGTTTCTGTTAGGGATGCACAGCTCGAACCAGTTTCTGCCTGATAATTCCTCGTGTTTGTAGTTAAGTATATCAATTCCTTTCTTATTGATGCGCTTGATTATTCCGGTAGTATCCAGTACTATCATCAGTACTCCGGCTATGTCAAAATACAGTCTGGCCTGATTCCTCTCCTCCTCTAATTTTCTTTCAGTTTCAACCAGTTTTGTCACATCGTCAAATGAAACCACGATCTGGTCAGGCTGCAGGCTTCCATTTTTGTACAATGGGACTGCATTCATATTGATCCATCTGATCTTTTTGCCGGCATCACCGTCTCCGCAGCAGATTCCCATTACTATATTGTTTACTGCTGCACCGGTATTGGTTACTCTTTCGGAAGGATATTCAGTATCAGAAAAAACAAGTCCGTTTGTGTGAATAATTTCCTTACCGAGTTCATTCAACTTCTTATCCATCATATGAGACAGAGGTATATTAAGCATTTCCTCAGCATTCCTGTTAGCATCAATAATCCGGCCGTTGCCATCAAGATACAGAATCCCCTCGAGTATGTTCTCATAAAGCGAGCGAAATTTTTTTTCGTTCAGTAGAATCGTTTTTCTGTTTTTCCTGTCGTTAGTCAGGAGAATCGTAAGAATCCACATCGATATTATTCCGAGTATGCGGGCAATTTCCACAATGATTTCGGGCTTTACCCCTTGAGGGGCCAGTCTGTAGCCAAGAGCAATGAGAATGGTAATAATACCAGCAATAATTCTGAGGTCAATGTTGGTAATTTTCGAAGATGAATAAAGCAGGACAAATACGTAACTAATCCACACTGTAATGCCCTTGGGACTCAATATATCCGCCAGAAAGCAGGTACTCAAGAGCAGAATTAGTACTATGATATTCAGACGTTCTTTTACAGGAACGGATTCCATAATCTTGAGTCTTAAGTGGTATATACGTTGTTTATTATAATATATATGGAAAGTTTGTCCAAATATCAAACTATCCGTACAATTATTTATGAAGGTAAAGAAAAGTAAAAAGTCGAACCATGTCCCGGATCCGATTCCACCCATATTCGTCCGTTATGTTTCTCGACAATTTTTTTGCATGTGGACAGTCCGATTCCGCTTCCCGCATACCTTCCTTTTTCATGCACCTGCTGGAATATAATGAATATCTTTCCGAAGAACTCCTGCGGAATCCCTATACCATTATCCTTAACCGAAAATACCCAATTCTCTTCGTTCTTCTTGCAGGAAATATATACTTCCGGATGCCTCTGCTCATTGCGGAATTTAATTGCATTGGAAATAAGATTCTGGAACAGCTGCTGCAGGAGTGTTTCGTTTCCCTTGATAACCGGCAAAGAATCGTATTTGACTATGGCATGATTCTCTTCAATAAGCAGTTCGAGCATAGAAAGGACATTGGTAATTAGATAATTGCAGTCGATGGTGGAGAACTCAGGTAATGTTTTATTTAGCCGGGAATAAGCCAAAAGTTCTGTCACGAACCCCTGCATCCTGAGTGCATTTTTATCTATAAAATCAAAAAAGATTCTTTCATTCTCATCGAAAGTTTGTTCATATCTTCTCATTATCAGCTGCGAGTAGTTGCGTATGAGTCTGATCGGTTCCTGCAGGTCATGTGAAACGGTGTATGCGAACTGTTCAAGTTCCTTATTCGAGCGTTCGAGTTCCTGCATTGTATTCTTAAGAAGTTCCTCGGAATTTTTCAGTTCAGTAATGTCCTGGTTGACCGAAACCGCACCAATTATAGTTCCATCTTTTTCTCTTATGGGAATTGCAGAATTAAAAATAATTTTCTGAGTAACACCATCAAAGCATTGTATCTTTAATATTTCATTTATCGTAGTTTCTCCTCTGGCAATTGCGCGCGATACAGCCCATTCCTCCGGAGCGATAAGTCTGCCCGAATTATAATACCATCCGACGTACTCATGGAATTCATCAGGTGCTATATACTTTGCCCCTCCCCATATTTTCTGACCTGCCGGGTTACCATGAGTGATCTTCCCGGTTTCATCGGTAATCCAGACACCCAACGGAAGTGTTTCAAGAACATTTTCCAGAAGGTGCTTTTGTTTCCTTAGACTTTCTCTGAATATTTCTTTCTCCCGGACTTCCTTAAGCTTCTCAGTATAGAGCTTAGAGTTCAGTATGGCAATTGAAAATGTGTCTGCCAGTGACTGCAGGAAAAGCATATCCCCGCTTGTATACTGTTCCTTGGAATTGATCTTGCTCATACTCAGCGTTCCGATCACAGTATCCTGAACTTTAAGAGGGACCATAATTATGCTGGTCGGTACCAGTTCCGTAATCAGATTTGTATATACAGGATCAAGAATCCGGAGCAGCTCCTCCCGGCTGACTGAAGGAAGAAATAAACCGCTGCCATTTTCAATTATGTCCTCAGTTATACGGTCATTCAGCAGTCTGCGGGCAGATAGATAAGCAGCCTTAACTTTCCGGACGAATTCTTTGTCACTGTAAGAGAATCCCGCAGCAGGCATTACATTTTTGCTTTCAGACAGTGTCCGTATTATGCAAAGATCCCCGGTAACATTTGAAATATATCCGGCAATATTATCCAGCATAGCCTCAAAATCGGGATCAAACCTTGAGACCTCCTTTGCCATTTCTGCAATTATATCAGCCCGCTGTATTTCAGTCAGTCCGGATTCGGGGGGCATTTCCTGTGCAGAGCGGATTTTCCAGGTGATTATCATATTATCAGGCTGCGGATACAGTGTTATATCAGTAGCTCCCTTGCAGAGTATTACACTGCTTATCTCTTCGGCTACAAAAGGATGGATCTGCTGTTGGATTTTAGTCTGTGCCGCGCTCAGAAGCAGCGAGTGCAGTTTTCTGTCTTTCAGGCTGGGGAATATAGAAAACACTTTCCTGTCGAGTATTTCGGGAGTTTTGGAAAGAAAATTATAAGCTGAATTATTAAGATAGCGGAAAATAAAATCAGAAAGGCTGCCGGATTTATCGTAAGAATACTCCAACAGCATAAATGCATCTGCTATATTCTCAATAGCACACAGAAGATTTTGGGAAGACAATGGATATTCTTTTTGACTAAACCCCTGGAGCATATAAATCCCTATATAATTATTTAAACTCCACCGGAATTCCGGTCTTAGGAATAACACAATAACTTTTCAAATAACAGTAACCCCGGCATGCTTTCAGCAATTTATCAAATAATTTTTCCAAAATCAAACTAAATAAAACAGGCATTGTGGGAATAAGAAATGCATAAACACAGAAGAATTTATCAGGATAAATGGATAGTAAAGAGTACAGTGAAATCAGAAAGTGCCAAAGATAATAGAACAGGTTATTTGTGGGCGCTATAGGATTTGAACCTATGACCTTTCGCGTGTGAGGCGAACGCTCTAAACCGCTGAGCTAAGCACCCATATAAAATGATGATTTTATACGATAAAATTACAAAATTTTCCGTTATTAAAAAAATTTTCTGCTGTCCAAAATTACTTAATCGAAGTATATTTTTACGAAAGCCAGTTATTGATGTTTTAGTTGCTAATTATTCAATTTTTTCTCAAATTACCACTATCAGTTTAACAATTCTATATGGGGGACACTTTCATGAAAAGACTGTGCGTAATACTCGCATGCCTTCTCGGGGCAAACTTATTATATTCACAAATCAATCCGTTTTCTTTCGATCTGGATTATACTTTCACCAGACAGGGATTTCCTATCGGCAGCATGAGCGGATTCGGTTCATCCGGCATTTTGAATAACGCTTCAAACCTGTCTGCACTAAACCCAGCTGCACTTGGCAGCTTCGACATGTGCAGCGCGGGATTTTCTTATGAATACTCATCGCCTGTAGAACAAGTCGGGCAGCTTTATTCTTTTGTCAAAATTAAAAGGCCCGTTTCTCCCCTGCCCCAGTCTGTCGGGTTAGTTGTGCCATATGATAATTTCAGATTCGGAATTGCAATGAGCAGATACTACAATATCGATCTGACCACAAGATTTAGCAGTATCAGTTCAGGTCCTGGCAGTCCTGAATGGAAGTATAGTGCCGGAATTGAGCAGTATTCAGCAATTGCTTCATATGCCATTCCGAACACCGGCTTGGCATTGGGTTTGGGTTTTAACCTCAATTCATTCCACCAGAAGCAAATAGATGATTTAATGGTATACTATTTGTCTTTCTCTTCAACTTATCGAAGATCTGAATACGATAATCCGGTATATTCGACCAACTGGCATTTGGGAGCCCTATACAGATTTGATTTTTCGAACAGCAATTATCTGAAGCTGGGTCTGGCTTATGAAAGCGCTTTTGAATTCGATAATGTGATTGATATTTCTTCTGTTGATGATAATCCTGCTTATAAGTATAATATTACTGCAAAGCTCCCGGGTAAGTTAAAATTTGATTCAGAAATGAAAGTAAGAGATAATTTCAGGCTGCTTGCTTCCGTAAGCGAGACATTCTGGAAGAATGCCAATGAGAAATCGGGAAATATTGTATTTAGTTCTCTGGGCGGTTTGTATAATCTGAATGCAGTCAGTGCTGTTTCCTTTGGCGCGGCATTAAGCGATAATGTATCTTTCGGAGAAGGTGGCAATAGTGACATTGTATATCTGTATGCAGGAATAAATACTTACTACAAATTCCTGAATTTTGATCTTTCAGTTGCCGACAGCCACGTCTCAAAGAATGAAGCATTCAAGCAGACATTTATAAAATTTGCACTGGGATTCAGGTACTAGAAACCGGGGTTATATAGTGCTACTTCTCAGGTAAGCCTAATTCGGGGATTAGTGAATAAGCTTCTGTCGTTACAACGCCGGAGGCGTTGAAGCGCAACCCTTTGCGCTTCTACCTTTGCCCCTCGACGATGAATAGGCAACAAACACCTCAGGTTAATACGCAAATCTGTATGTGTGCGAAGAAAGGTATCTAGTAACATTGGTCCAGAATCATTATTTTTATATAAATTAACCTGAGGAACAATAGGTATAATTCATTCAGAATTCATATAGCAGCAATAAACCTGCTGGATACCTTTTACAAGTGCAAAGGACTGAAGTCTGAGAGCCGTAGCCTGTTGATGAAGATTATGACTGAGACAGGAACCGGGATGAACAGGTTAAAAGGACTTCTGCCTAAAAATGCTGCTGTTGCTCTTAAAACCGGGTCTTCAAGAACCATAAATGGCAAAACAGCGGCTGCAAATGACATAGGCATTAACAGCCTTCCGGACGGTAACCATCTTCTGGCCGCAGTATTTGTTGCAGATTCACACGCAGATGACTGGGTTCGTGAGAGGGTAATTGCTCAGATAGGCAGACCTGGCTGGGACAAATTAAATGAAAATCAGATCAGCTATACTTTGACTACTTTTTTCCTGAGACAAAATATTTAGTCATTTTGAATAAAAGAGGTTAGAATAGTCTGGTAGTCTCTATCTGATAATAACTATGACAGAGAAGACCATTCTGAAAAATCTCAAGGGTATTGAATATTTGTATGCGGAAGAGTAAATATGAAACTGCTGCCTCTGCCCGGTTCACTGTTGACCCAGATAGCGCCATTATGTTTTTCGATAAATTCCTTACACAAAATCAGGCCGAGTCCCGTACCTTTCTCCCTGGAGCTGCCGATTCCCTTATGATCGACATCAATGCGGAAGAGTTTTTCGATATCTTCGCCGCTTATCCCGATTCCAGTATCGGATACACTAACCTGGACAGAATTTTCGGATTCAATTGCTGAAATATTTATTTTGCCTCCGGGTTCCGTAAACTTAATTGCGTTAGAAATCAGGTTCCGCAGTACTGTTTCCATCATATTCCTGTCGGCTTTGACCGTAAGATTTTCCGCGACTGAGGATGAAATAGAAATTTTTTTATTGTCTGCCTGGCCCTTCAGCAGTTTAGTAATATCTGCAATAATTTGTTCAAGATGAAGTATCTCAGGTGAAAATTCGATCATTCCTGTCTGGGAACGGGCCCAGTTTAGCAAATTTTCCAGTAGTTTATATGATTGCCGGGATGTGCTGGCCACAGCCTCGATGCATTCGAGCCGTTCTTCGTCAGACAGCAAATTATAATCGTTTGAAAGCATCTGAGTTATACTGTTCAGCACGTTAAAATGGCCCCTCAGGTCGTGTCCGATTATGGAGAAAAGTTTGTCTTTAGATGCATTCAGTGCATTTAGCTTTTTCTCCGATATTTCCAGCTGTTCGTTCAGGCGTATCACCCTGACTGCCTCGTCTTCCACCTGTCTTCTGGAGTAGTCCAGTTCTTCTAAAAGTTTAGCCAGAGCTTTTTCGCTTTCCCTGCGCTCTGTAATGTCCACCATCACACCCACAATGCCAGCAGGTTTGCCTGATGAGTCATAATAGGTAGCCTTGTTAAACAGAAAATAGTGCATTTTATCGTCAGTACATTTTACCGGCGCCTCATATATCTGGGTTCCGGGTGTACTAATAATTTCATTATCCTTCAGACTATATGCTCTTGCTAATTCTTCCGGAATCCTGTCTCCCAGCTCATCCATTGTTTTTCCAATAATTTCCTGGTCCGGCAAACCAATAATATCTGCGGCAAAGGATTTATTAAAGCCAATATATCGTCCGTCATTTCCCTTATAGAAAGCCGGAAGCGGGATTGTATCTATCAGGGTTTCCATAAACTGCAGATTATCAGACAGATCTTTCTTTGCCTGCACATGACTTGTAATATCGCGGTCTATTCCAAAGTAACCGGTAAACTCACCATTCTCATCATAGACCGGGACAGCATTTGTTTCCATAACAATAGAATTGCCGTCTTTTTTCTGAAGAACATTCACGAAATTACTGAGCGGCTTATGTTGGGATATTATCTTCTGATACTCACTGCTGAGTCTTATAATTTCCTCTGGATGCATAAATTCAGATATTTTTCTTCCGATAATCTCTTCCGGTAAATAACCCAGGACTTTTTTGCAATTGGCACTGATAAATAATATTCTTGCTTCTGTATCCGATTCCCAGAGGAGATCATCGAGCGCATTTATCAGGCGGTTATATTTGACTTCGTCCTGTCTTGCTTTATGAGTGTTCTTATCACGAAGTCTTAACTCGCCTATTTCAGCCATATTCCTGATAACATTGAGTACTAATTCCGTATAACGCTCAAGTACTGTCAACCCGGCATCTTGAACATCGTGCAGCATTTCAGGATATTTATCCGTTGCTTTATCTGCAGATCCGGGTTTTCCTGAAATAAATGTACCGATGGTAAGATACCCGAGAATTTCCTCCTTGAACAGAATGGGAGTTTCACGGGTCGTGAGTCCGTGAAATTCTATACAGATTTCTTCTCCGGCTGAAGCAAAGATTTCATCTCTCTTTGGACCGGAAATTTTAACAACAATTCCCAGGGAGTTATGAAAGCTTGTAGCCAGATCCTGCAGCTTTGCTGAGTCAATATATTCACCCAGAGAACGTTCCATTTTATTGTTTTCCTGTAATCGGTTTGAAAAATAATCCGCGATTCAGATAACAAGTGTAATCTCAATTGTATTTACTTCTACCCAGTCAGAATAGAACTGGCAACTTAACCGGGATCTCTCAGGTCCCGGTCATAACGAATATTACGATATAGTAAGGTGAAAATCAAACTATATACAGGCATAGAGTTGACAATAAATAAATATTTTCCAAAGTTTCATAGTCAAAAAATTCACTTTACGAGTTGATAAATGCCTATTCCTAATTTTCAATCTGTTATGCTCCCTTTGATGAAATTTTCATGCGATGAAAAAGAGCACACCTTACCAGAATTAGTTGAACATCTTGCAAAGGTGTTTAATTTGTCCGAAGACGAACAAAATGAATTGCTTCCTAGTGGAAAAGAACCAATTTTTAGAAATCGAATTGCCTGGGCCAAAGCTCATTTATTGAAGGCAGGCCTTCTCTCTTCTCCAAGACGTTCTATATTTAAGATTTCTGAAAGAGGTAAGAAAGTCCTGCATAAAAATCCTGCAGTAATTGACCAGGCTTTCCTCCGACAATTCCCCGAATATATAGAATTTACCAGATCAACAAAGAAAAATGAATCTGATACTAAATCAGGTAAGGAAGAACTTCCATCTGATGTTACCCCGGAAGAAAAACTTGAATATGCATATCAGGAAATTCAGAATTCTCTCGCAGTTGAATTACTGGAAAAAGTAAAGTGTTCACCCTCTGACTTTTTTGAACGGTTAGTAATTGATTTGCTGGTCAAAATGGGTTACGGCGGTTCCTTCAGGGATGCCGGAAAGGCTACCAGAAAAGTCAAAGATGAGGGTATCGACGGTGTTATCAAGGAAGATAAGCTCGGCCTCGATATTATTTATGTTCAGGCAAAGAAATGGGAAGGATCTGTTGGAAGGCCGGAACTTCAAAAGTTTGTTGGTGCATTGGCTGGACAGGGAGCAAAGAAAGGGATTTTCATTACAACTTCGGCATTTTCTAATGATGCATTAAATTATACTCCTAAAAATGATACTAAAATTGTTCTAATTGACGGGAAAAGATTATCTGAATATATGATTGAGTATAATGTGGGTGTTTCTATGACAAAAAGTTTTGAACTGAAGAGAATCGATTCTGATTATTTTGAGGTGTAGAGTTTTTCAGCAAGGGATTTTAAACTAAAAAAGGCGCCCAAACGGACGCCTTTTTGATGGTGTGGGCAGAGACGGAATTGAACCGCCGACACAAGGATTTTCAGTCCTTTGCTCTACCAACTGAGCTATCTGCCCATCAGAAATTCAGTTATGAAATATAAGTATTTTTGCGAAAATCTCAAACAGAATTTTTTATTTATTGTTTATTTTTTCTCAATTTTCGTGTTTTTTTCTCTCTTTATAGCGAACAGAATCTCAGATTTCCTTTGCAGACTCTGAGATTCTGTTCCACTTCCACCTGCTCAGAGAACTCCTCACTGCCCAGTTTTCTTCATATCCGGCTCAAACCAGTTGTACATCACCGGAATTACTATCAGCGTCAGAAGAGTTGATGTAAATAATCCGCCGATCACTACCGTCGCAAGCGGCCTCTGCACTTCTGAACCGGGACCTGTCGCAAATAGCATCGGTATGAGACTGAATATGGCGATCGATGCGGTCATCAGCACCGGTCTGAGCCTGTCGTTGCAGCCCTTCATTATTGCCTCATTCAAAGCCATGCCTTCATTTCTCAGCTGCGAAATATAAGACACCAGAACAACACCATTCAGCACCGCCACTCCGAAGAGCACTATAAACCCAATGGAAGCCGGAACCGAGAGATACAGTCCTGATATATACAGCGCAAACACGCCGCCGATAAGCGCAAATGGCAGATTGGATACCACAAGCAGCGACAGTCTCAGCGATCTGAAAGTCACATACAGCAGCACAACGATGAGCAGTATTGCCAGAGGTGCAATTATCATAAGCCGGTTCATTGCACGCTGCTGGTTTTCAAACTGACCGCCCCATACTGTGTAATATCCGGCAGGCAGCTTCACCTGCTTTCTGATAGCAGTCTTTGCATCTTCGACAAAGCTACCTATATCGCGCCCCTTTATATTCAGCTCCACACCAATACGCCTGAGCCCGTCCTCGCGGCTTACCTGCATGGGTCCGTCAGAGATTGATATATCTGCCAGTTCCTTCAGCGGGACATTATATCCATTCGGAGTAGATACAAGCAGGCCGCCGATCACATCGACAGAATTCCTGTACTGCTCGGGAAATCTCACTGTAATATCGAATGAGCGGTTCTCTTCGTAAAGCTGTGTAGCAGTTTTTCCGCCGACGGCAATCTCTACTGTTTTCAATACATCACTCACGTTCAGTCCGTGTCTGGCAATCCGGGCGCGGTCAACGTTGACTGTAAGATATGGCTGACCTGCGACCTGTTCGACCACCAGATCAGTCGCACCGTCGATGTGTGAAATCACGCGGGCAATTTCATCGGCTTTCTCCTTCAGCACCTGCATATCTTCACCGAACAACTTTACAATCAGCTGAGCGCGTGTTCCCGCCACCAGTTCGTCTATTCTGCACTGTATGGGCTGACTGAATCCGAATCCGATGCCGGGAATAGTGGCTATTGCCTCCCTCATTTTATTCGTCAGCTCTTCCCTGTCCTCTGCATTCTTCCATTCCGACCTGGGCTTCAGCACTCCCACATAACCGGTTTTATCAACTCCCCTTGCCTCAACAGATATGCCTGTCTGACCTGTTCTGGATACCACAGTTTCAAGTTCGGGAAACTGCCTGAGTTTTTCACCTATGAGCCTGTTGATCTCAAGCGCCTTATCCAGCGACACACCCGGCAGCAGCTGCACGTCCATGTCAAATGCTCCTTCATCCATAACGGGTATGAACTCTGTACCTATGAATGAAAGCACCAGAAGCGCAAGTGCGAAGAATGATACGGCAGCTGTCATTACAGCTTTTCTTCTGCGCAGTGCGAAATTAAGGAGCGGGAAATATACCCTCTTAGCATACGTGAGTACCACACTCTCCTTTTCATCCTCCGGCTTAAGGAACATTAGACACAGCACCGGGATAATGAATATTGAAATGAGCAGTGATGCCAGCAGCGCAATAGCCACAGTCATTGCAAGCGGTGTGAACATTTTGCCCTCAAGTCCCTGCAGAGACAGTATCGGCAGAAATGTAACTGCAATGATCAGCTCACCGTATATGCTGGGCTTTCTTACTTCTATTACTGCTTTGAGCACATCGAAGAGTTTTCTGCTGTTATCCTTTGAGGCACTCAGGTGCCGCTGAACATTCTCCACCTGAATTATCGTGGCGTCTATTATCATTCCAATCGAAATTGCCAGACCGCCCAGCGACATAAGGTTTGCATCGAGGCCGGTAAGTTTCATCACTATGAAAGTCACCAGAAGCGAAAGCGGCAGCGCGAATATTACCACAAGCGCACCTCGGAAATTCCTGAGCAGCAGATACAGTATTATCATTACCAGTATTGCACCTTCTATAAGCGCTCTGGTAACCGTGGATGTACTAGCTTTAACTATATCGGTTCTGGTATAATAGGGCTTTATTTTTACACCTGCCGGCAGCACATTGCTCTGATTGATCTCATTTACCTTCTCCATTACTTTCTCAGCAATGCTCTGACTGTTTTCTCCGCGCAGCATCATTACTATACCGCCGACGATCTCGTCGGTTCCGTTCTCAAGCGATGCACCCTGCCTTACAGCCTGTCCTACCTGAATATCAGCGACGTCCTTCAGATACACCGGTGTGCCGCCGCTGCTTCTGAGCACGATATTCCTGATATCATCCACCGATTTAATGAGTCCTACGCCTCTGACAATGTATTGTTCCGACAGGCGGTCGAGAATATTTCCGCCCACATTCTCATTGTTTTTCTCAACGGCTTCAGAAACTTCATTCAGCGGAATATTGTACTTAACCAGTTTCTCAGGCGATACTACTACCTGAAACTGTTTGAAGTAGCCGCCGAAGGAGTTGATTTCATTTACACCCGGCACACTTTTAAGCAATGGACTCACCACCCATTCCTGCAGTGTTCTCAGGTCAGAAAGATACTGCACCTTTCCTGCCGAATCTGCGGGCATTTTGCCTTCGAGTGTGTACTGGTAAATTTCGCCCATGGCAGTGGCAATGGGTCCCATGGCCACTTCAACCCCGCCCGGCATATCTTCCCTGGCTTCCATGAGTCTTTCGGAAACCAGCTGGCGTGCAAAATAGATATCCACATCATCGCTGAACACTATTGTAACGACAGACAGTCCGAACTTGGTTACAGAACGCATCTGTTCAACGTCCGGCATTCCGCGCATGGACATCTCGATAGGATAAGTTACGAATCTTTCTATCTCCAGTGCCGAAAGCCCGGGAGCCTCACTAATAATTTCCACCTGGTTGTTTGTAACGTCCGGAAACGCGTCTACAGGCAGCTTTGTATAGGAATAAATTCCCGCCAGCACAATGATCATTGCTGCGGAAATTATGAGCACTTTTTTCTGGAGGCAGAATGAAATAATTTTTTCGAGCATATTACTCTTCCTCCTCCAGCATGCCCTTGAGCATTTCAGATTTCAGATAAAAAGTACCCTTAGAGACTACCGTCTCACCTTTCTGCAGTCCTTTTATGATATGGGTATAATTGTTGACAACGCTGCCTGTTTCAACCAGTCGTTTTTCAAATGTAGTATCGTTCTTTGCCACAAAAACAAAATTCGATCCGTTCTCCCTGATAACAGCTTCTTCGGGGACCGTAATTCCGCGTACTCCTTTTGGCATAGACACAGACATTTCTGCAAACATCTCCGGCTTCAGCAGATGTCCCGTGTTTGAGATTGCAGCTCTTACTTTTACCGTTCTGGTCTCGCTGTCCATCACCTCGCCTATATAAGTTATGCGCCCGGTAAACTGTTTACCCGGGTAAGACGAAACCGTTAGTATTACGTTCTGCTTACCGGTTACATATTGAATATCCTTCTCGTATATCTGTCCGTCAGCCATTACAGAGGCGGAATTTATAATTCTGAAGGCATTGGTGGAGGGATCGACCTGCTGGCCGGTCACGACATTGCGTTCAACAATTACTCCGCTAATAGGGGCCTTCACGCGCAGCACACCGCCAAGATGATCCGGTGATGAGGTCATCTGTTCTACATCCGATTCACTGAGGCCGATCGAGTGCAGGCGTTTGTCCTCTGCATTGAAAGAAGCCAGTGCCTTATTATAGGCAGCTTCAGCTTCAAAGTAGCTTTTCTGTGATCCTGCTTTCTGCTCGAGCAGCTGCTTCTGACGCTTAAGGCTGCTTTCCGCAAATGCGAACTCTGCTCTGGACTTTATATATTCAGCTTTAATTTCGCCAATACCAGCGCCTTCGATGAGCATCAGCACCTGTCCTTTCTGTACATGATCACCCAGTTTTGCAAGTACTTTCTGTACGCGGCCTTCCAGGTTTGCTCCAACTATGGCTTCATAGTCCTGATCCGCCTGAATCTTTGCAGGTATGGAAAGTCTTCCGGAAATTTCTGTTTCGCCGGCCGGAACTGTTTCAAGCCTGATATCCTTTATTGACTGCCTGCTGAGAATGACAGTATTGGAAGCCTTTGATTCGCTTTCCTTTGCCTCTTCCTCATGGTTTTCCTTTGCCGCGCATCCTGATATGATCAGCGAAGCCGTAAGAACTATCAAGTAATATAATTTTGTCAACGACATCTCTTTAAAACTCCTGTTATTTATTTTGCGTGTTAAAAACCGGTTGTGCAGATACTTCCTCAAGATTCAGAAGCGCTGTATTGTAACCGAAGAGTACATCTATATATTCGTTCTGAACATCTGCAAATGTCTGCTTTGAAACGAGAAATTCCATATAGGATATTTCGCCCGACTCGTAATTTGCTTTTGCTGCATTGAACACCTCAAGAGACTGCGGGAGCAGTTCACTGCGGTAGAGTTCAGCCTGCCGGAGTTCTTTTCGGTATTCACTCCAGGCATTTTTCAGCTGTAGCATCAGCTGATTGCGAAGCAATGACATTTCGAACCGGCTGCTGTGCAGATTGCCATTCGCCTCCTGAATCCTGCCCCTCTGATCGAACATGAACCACAGCGGGACGGATACTCCCAGCGAGATGCCGTAGTAGTGCGGATTGTTTTCCACTGTCTGCCAGTTATATCCGATGCTGAATGAAGGCAATAGTGAAGACCAGGCAAGTGAATGATCTATTGAAGCAGCGGATATCTGTATCTCGGAAATCTTTGCTGCCGGATTCTGTGAAAATATTCTGCCTGCAAGATCCTCAAAAGTTACATCTGCCGTAATATACTGCAGTGTATCTGTCAGGTCAAAAGCCGCATCTTCCTTTGCAGCATCACTGCCCGAAATAATTCCGGCCAGAGCGGACATAGCTGAGGCAGCTTCCGTCTGCGCAGTTTCTATCTGGCCTGCTGCCCTGCTGCTCTGCAGCTTAGCCGTAAGGTATTCCAGTCTGCCGGCTTCACCCGAATTGTAGCGCGCTAACGCCTTATTCATAAATTCTTCGGCGACTGCAGCATTATGGCGCATATATTTCAGTTTTGCGGTTTTGTATGCCGCTTCAATGTATGCGCGCCTGACATTGACTGCAACTGATAACTCCGTCTGTTTCACTCTGAAGGCGGCAATTTCCTCATCCTTTGAAGCTCTCCTGCCTCTCAGATATATTGACGTTGGGAAATCGAATTCCTGACTGAGTTCAATAGAACGTTCGCCGAATTCTTTTATTCCTTTTCCCGATGGTATTTCTTCGTATGTAACCGATAATGACGGCTGAGGCAGCGATATCCCGCTCAGATATCTTCCTCTGACTGCCGAGAGTTCCGACTGAGCCTTTTTTATATCGGGACTGTTCCTCAGAGCAGCAGATACGGCATCATTCATCGACAACATGGTAGTCTGCCCGTTGAGCCCTGTACTTAAAAAGCAGGTACACAAGAGCAGCAGGTATAGTGACTTCATTTTTCACCCGTAAGATTTTACTGTATTTTTAGATATTGGATTTCGTTCAGAAAGAATGAGGCGTGGGATATATAATACTTCGCAGTCAGTTACGAAAAGCTGGCCGGATTATTCAGTAAACCGCTATACTCCCTGTCAGTTCATTGTAGTCGTACGATGCCAGTAGGAGCTTCGACAGCGTATTCTGTGAAGAAGCGTGCAGATGCATTCTACTGTTGACCATATACAGGTTTCCCGGTTTCACACCCGACGCGCGGGCAATCCCATGCTCATAAAAAATAGTTTGAGAGGTAGTTCTCAGATTAGCAGTATCCGGTTTCGGAGGTATAGCTGTTGTTCGGTATAGCGGTATGTAAATATGTCCGCAAGATTTAAATGGAATTCAGTACCGGCCGCAGTAATCAGCAGGAAAATAGCCGGTATGATGGCAGGTATTATTTTTAGAATATCCTGCGGTGTATACTTGAATGTAGCGACACTGGCAGAATCCACAAGGTGACAGTAATCGTGCTCGTAATGATCATGATCGTATTCAGATAGAAGCAGATCAAATTCAGAATGCAGAAAGTGAAATGCAAATACCGATAGTATCAGCAGGCAGATAATATTTATTGTTCTTCTGTTCATCAATGCCGGTATTGTAATATACCCGTCTTCTCAGCAACTGAGAAGACGGGCGGAAATTTTATCCGGAAATTTATCCAAAATTTATCACATAACCAAAGCCATGATAGCCTTCTGCACGTGCAGGCGGTTTTCAGCTTCGTCAAATATCACAGAATTCGGTGAATCGCAGATTTCATTAGTAACCTCATCACCCCTGTGAGCCGGCAGGCAGTGCATGAACAGATAGTCTTCCTTTGCATTCCTGACCAGTTCTTCGTTGACCTGGTAACCATGGAACAATTTCTTGCGTTCGGCAGCTTCAGCTTCCTGACCCATAGAAGCCCATACATCTGTATATACTACATCTGCATTTTTAACAGCTTCAACCGGACTGTCGAGAATTTCGACTTTGCTGCCCATATATTTTGCATTGGCTTCTGCATTCTTGACTATCTGAGGCTGCGGTTTATATCCTTTTGGAGAAGCAATAGCAATGTCCATACCGACCTTTGAACAGCCGTGCAGCAGACTGTGCGCCATATTGTTGCCATCGCCTATATAAGCCAGTTTAAGGCCTTTCAGCTGCTTTTTCTTCTCATAGATAGTGAACAGGTCGGTGAGCACCTGACATGGGTGCAGAAGATCGGTAAGACCGTTGATAACTGGTATACTACCTTCTGTTGCAAGATCGATTACATCCTGATGATCGAAAGTTCTGATCATGATGCCGTCGAGGAATCTGGATAACACCTTAGCGGTATCAGACACGCTTTCGCTTCTTTTCAGCTGCAGGTCTGTAGGACCGAAATACAGTCCGATTCCACCAAGTTCGTATATACCGACTTCAAATGATACTCTGGTACGTGTAGATGGTTTTGAGAAGATCATGCCAAGCTTCTTACCTTCGAGTATCCTGTGCGGTTCTCCGGTAAGGCGTTTTATTTTGAGCAATGCGGAAAGTTCGAATATCTGCCAGACTTCTTCAATAGTCAGGTCGTGGATTGATATAAGGCTTTTGCCTTTCATATTAACAGCCATATTGTGCTCCAAAAATCTTTTAAATATTGTTCAAAAATAACTCATTGGCGGGGATTTATGAAAGAGTTTTTTTCCCTGCGCCGAATATTATTCTGTGCCGTGATAAGGTTCAGGGAACTATTCTGGTTCCGCAGCCCGGATCAGACAGCCGGGATGCTTCTGTAATGATACATTGAGTACCGCCGTTTTCCACGAAGTTGATGGCTGCCTGGATTTTGGGACCCATGCTGCCGGCGTGGAATTCGCCATTGTTCATATACCTGCGCGCCTCCTGAGCTGTAAGTTCATCCAGCTCGATCTGGCCGGGCTTATTGAAATTCAGGCAGACTTTTGAGACATCGGTGAGTATATATAATGTGTCGGCACCGATCTGATTGGCGAGCAGCGATGAAGCCAGATCCTTGTCGATAACCGCATCCTCAACCGGCTGATATATCCGGTTTTCATCTATAGCGATAGGAATACCTCCTCCGCCCGCGGCAATCACTATATTACCCTGTTCTGCCAGCTCTCTTATCAGGTCGCGGTTGACAATAGCAACAGGTTTAGGTGAGGCCACAACGCGCCGGTATCCCCTTTTGCGGGGATCCTCTTTGAACATCCAGCCGTACGCCTTGCTCTGCAGCTCAGCCTCTTCCTTCAGGTAATACGGACCTATGGGCTTGGTAGGTTCCTTGAAAGCTTCGTCTTCCTTATCAACTATTACCTGTGAAAGCAGTGTAAGGACGCGGATATCGAGACCGGACTCGGTAAGCGCGTTACGCATAGCCCTTTCAATCATATAACCTATTTCACCCTGTGTATCGGCCACACAAACATCCAATGGCATTTTTGGAAGTTTGTATACATTGCTTCCGGCTTCATTGCGCAGTATAAGGTTACCGACCTGGGGGCCGTTACCATGAGTGATAACGACCCCGAAGTCCCTCCTGATCAGTTCTATAACACTCCGGCACGTATCGAGGGTATTAGCTTCCTGCTCATCGATAGTACCGGTTTGATTGCCGCGCAGAATCGCATTACCGCCTAAGGCAGCTACGGCAAGTCTGCTCATAAAATACCCCTGGCTTTCAGTACAGATTCAACTGTGACCGCACCAATCTCCTGCAGCTCATAGCGAACGCGTGTGGATGGTTTGTTTATCTTAAGTATTCTGCCCAGATCAATCGGGGTACCGATGATCACTGAATCGCAGTCGGTATTGTTGATAGTTTCCTCCAGATCGCGCATCTGATCATCACCGTAACCCATTGCAGGCAGAAGTATTCCTATATTAGGATATTTTTCATATGTGGCCGTAATTGATTTTACGGTATATGGACGCGGATCAATTATCTCGGCAGCACCGTAATTCATTGCAGCTATAGTTCCTGCACCGTATTCCATTTCACCGTGAGTAAGAGTCGGACCGTCCTCAACAACCAGTACGCGTTTTCCGCGTATGAGTTCGGGATTGTCCACGAATATCGGTGAGGCACCTTCGATGATCTCAGCCCTGCTATTTACTTTGCGTATGTTATTTCTGACAGTAAGTATATTCTTTGCATCTGCAGAATCGATCTTGTTTATAATTGCTGCATCTGCCATGCGCAGCGAAGTATTGCCGGGATAATACGTCATTTCGTGACCGGGCCGGTGCGGATCGACAACAGTAAACGTTACATCTGCTTTGTAGAACGAAGTATCGTTGTTGCCGCCGTCCCACAAAATTACGTCAGCTTCCTTTTCAGCTTCGCGCAGTATTGCTTCATAGTCAACTCCGGCATATATAACGCCGCCCAGAGCGATATGCGGTTCGTATTCCTCGATCTCCTCAATGGTACATTCATGCAGTTTCAGATCCTCTATCGATCCGAATCTCTGAACTTTCTGTTTTACCAGATCGCCGTAAGGCATGGGATGACGTATGGCAACAACCTTCTTGCCGGCGTCTCTGAGCAGCTGCACGATTTTTCTGGAAGTCTGTGATTTTCCGCTGCCTGTCCTGACAGCCAGGACTGCAACAACAGGTTTTGTACTTGGGATCATCGTTTCCTCTGCGCCCAGAAGTCTGAACGATGCACCTGCAGCGTTGACAATAGAAGCCTTTGTCATTACATATTCAAAAGGAACGTCAGAATATGAGAATACCACCTCATGAACGTTCAGCTCTTTTATAAGACTGACGAGTTCATTCTCATGGAATATTTTGATACCGTTGGGGTAAAGTCTGCCTGCAAGTTCGCAGGGGTATAAGCGTCCTTCAATATTGGGGATCTGAGTAGCGGTGAATGCCACAACGTTATAATCCTCATTATCCCTGAAATAAACATTGAAATTGTGGAAATCGCGCCCGGCAGCGCCCATGATGAGAACATTTTTACGCGACATAACAGAAACCTCCAGATTTTTGATGTTGATGAACAGTTTTTATTAAGTTCTGAGTTCTGAGTTTTGAGTTCTGAGTTTCGAATGTGCAATTGAGTATCTTAATTTCGAAAATGTATGACTGGAATTTTGAATATATAATAATTCCAAAGTCATTTACCTGTAACTCATAACTCAGAACTCATAACTCAGAACTCTTTCTATTCCACCGTAACGCTTTTAGCAAGGTTACGGGGCTGATCTACGTTCAGGCCCTTCTTTACTGCAATGTGGTAAGCCAGAAGCTGAAGAGGAATTACAGTAAGTATGGGCATAAGCATTCTAATGGTATCCGGAATCTTTATAGTATAGTCTACCATTTTATCGATCATATCGTCATTCTCGCTGGCAATGGCGATGATCCTTCCCTGTCTGGCCTTGACCTCCTGTATATTGCTGAGTATTTTTTCGTATGTAGAGTCTCTGGGCGCAATAAATACAGCAGGCATATCCTTATCGATCAGAGCAATCGGACCGTGTTTCATTTCCGCTGCCGGATATCCTTCTGCGTGTATATAAGAGATCTCCTTCAGCTTCAGCGCACCTTCGAGTGCGACCGGGAAATTATAGCCGCGCCCCAGGTACAGGAAATTTCTGGCATCCGAAAACTCTGAAGCTATCTTTTCAATCTCATCGTTGAGCGCAAGTATTCTTTTTACTTTATCGGGCAGTGTGAGCATTTCATTGACAATATTCTGGCCGTCTATAAGACTCATCCGTTTCTTGCGGGCAATCATAAGAGTGATCAATGCAAGTACCACGAGCTGTGAAGTAAATGCTTTTGTAGAAGCCACTCCTATCTCCGGTCCTGCATGGATGTACACGCCCGTCTCACTTTCGCGTGCAATCGAACTGCCGACGACATTGCAGACACCGAGGCAGAGTGCACCTTTGCGTTTGGATTCTTTGAGAGATGCCAGAGTATCGGCGGTCTCACCGCTCTGAGAGATAAACAATACGGTATCATCCTGAAATACAAGCGGGTTGCGGTAGCGGAACTCGGAGGCATATTCCACCTCGGCAGGTATTCCGGCAAACTGTTCCAGCATATATTCGCCTACAAGTCCTGCATGCCAGGAAGTTCCGCACGCGGAAATGATAATTCTTTTAGATGCCGCAAGTTTATCTGCGAATCCCTCAAGGCCTCCGAGTTTTGAAGTTCCCTCTTCCGGAATCAGCCTTCCGCGCATCGAGTTCTTTATGCTCTCCGGCTGTTCCATAATTTCCTTCAGCATGAAGTGAGCAAATCCGCACTTGCTGATCTCATCGATCTTGAGTGATACTTCCTGTATCTCTTTCTGTATTTCCTGATCTTCTATGTCCTTTGCGACAAAGTGATCTTTGAATACTTCGACAATTTCGCCGTCTTCCAGATATACCATCTGGTGAGTATGCGCTATCAGTGCACTTACGTCAGACGCTATATAGTTCTCATCGTGACCTATACCGATCACGAGCGGTGAACCGTTCTTGGCAGCAATGATCCTGTCGGGTTCATTTGCCGAAAGCACAGCAAGCCCGTATGTACCTTCAACGTCATTGAGCGCAGCACGCACAGCCTTAAACAGGGGAAATCCCTTTTTCATAAAGCTGTCTATCAGATGCACGAGGACTTCCGTATCCGTATCGCTGCGGAAGTTGTAACCTGCAACTTTAAGAGATGCCTTCAGCGCCGCATAATTCTCAATGATACCGTTGTGTATCAGAATCAGCGAATTATCGCCGTTCGAATGCGGATGGGCATTTATTTCATTGGGTATACCGTGAGTAGCCCAGCGCGTATGTCCTATGCCGACGCATGTTTCTATGTTAATCTGTTCGAGTTTTTCCTGAAGAGTCGATACTTTTCCCACACTTTTAATAACACGGACTTCATTTCCCGAAATGAAACCGACACCAGCGGAATCGTAACCGCGGTATTCAAGCCGTTTTAGTCCACCGATGAGTACAGGAATACAGTTCTTTGTGCCAATATATCCGACTATACCGCACATACATTCCCTCCTATCTTTCCTAAAAGGTTATTATGAAAAAATATGAATCAAAAAGAAGAGTTATAAATCGGGGCAGTGACGAAGCAGAAGAGGATTCAGCTTTTGATAATAGAAGTTATTTACTTTTGAAAACAACATATCGTTAATTTCTGATGCCGTTAGAAAATTTTGTTAATTTACTACAGACCATTCTATCTTACTATTGCCAGTTTTTGTGTAACTGACTTCGTAATATTTTTATTCTTAACTATAATTTTATAAAAATATACACCATTTGCAAGAGAATTCCCATCCTGATCGCGGCAGTCGTAAAATATTTTATTGAATCCGAAACGCAGTGCAGCAGGACTTACGGAAACCTCCCGGACCTTTCTGCCTGCAACAGTAAATATCTTTATAGTGCATTCTTCAGGCAGATTCTCCCCTGTCAGCTCGAATGTAAAGTGAGTTTCACCGCTGCAGGGATTGGGATAATTGAATACCTTGCTGATATCATTCTTATTGTTCACATAAAATGAAACTGTATACACCGCTGAATCAGAGTAGTTTCCCGAAGCATCCCGTGCAAGCACATCCAGCCGGTGTTTCCCATTCTGCAGGAACGGATGCCATACGGCCTCCGCTTTTGAATCAGGATAATTTGAATAGCTGAAACTTACAGAATCGTTTTTGTACGACAGTTCATTTCCATTGTGCAAGATATAGAAATATGATGTATCACTCAGAGGCAGCGGACTGTTATCGGTCATCTGGAACACTATTTCAGGCTTTGCAGAAATTATATCTCCGGTAACTATTTCGGAACCATCTGATGTAACCGTCAGTTTAGGTTTTTCCTTATCACGGCTCACGTAAAACTGACGTTCGATGTGATTATTGAAATCATAATATTCGTTTCTTGCGCCTGAAAGGCTTATCCTGAGTTTATTGTTGAACATAAGCGGTGCAGTATTGAACGTGACTTCCACATTCTGTACCGAATCAGGTTTCACAGAATAGGTTTTAGAATAAAAAGCAGTATCGGCATTAT
>JBLMZS010000030.1:0-3799 GCA_050258935.1 Bacteroidota bacterium | reverse complement strand
ATAGAAAACCAAATCCGATCCGATTACGGATTGGCTATGAATCACAAGGGATGCAACCCACGGCGATAATAAAAATGTTAGTCAAAGATATATCTTTGAGTTAAAACGCCGGAGGCGTTTGCTATGATTAGCCGCGGGTGAAACCCGCGTTACAGGTATAGAAAGCCAAATCGACTCTGGAGGAGTCGGCTGTGAATTACCGCGGGTAAAACCCGCGGCTAAGTACCGCAACCACTGCCAGGTTATTCAAAATGGATCTGACGACTCAACTGGCAGCTATATTAAATATTTCCGGTATTGATGATTTAAGGACAGGACAGAAAGATGCAGTGACAGGGGGATTCACACCATAAATTGGCTGTGACTCAGAGCTTTTCGGAGAGGGACAGGAGAAAATCTTTTATTTCTTTCAGATCACGCTTCAGCTTGTCTTCTATGGTTTCTTCTTTTGACGGCTGAACAGTTTCAGCGGGAGCACTGAATTTTGCAGGAGTGACTTCGTTTCCGTTATCTTCCCAGTTTATGTCGCGAATGACATTCTTTGCACCTTCAATGGTATACTTCTCATCACGCAGCAGCTTTTTGATCTTCAGTATCTTCTGAATATCCTTGTTCGTATAGATCCTGTTGCCCGCCCTGTTCTTGGAGGGACGCAGATCTTCAAACTCGGTTTCCCAGTAGCGAAGTATATATTGTTCCAAACCGGTGATTTTGCTTACTTCGCTAATGGAATAGTATAGTTTTTTGATGCCAAAGTCTTTCATTATAAGCCTTTAATACGGAGAAGCTAAGATAAATATTTCAGTGAGAAATATCAAGCACAAATAATAAAGCGGCATGAAAAAAAGTTACTGCTGATTCAGTTTATCCACTATGGGTATCAGTTCGCTTATGTCATTCAGCTCGTAATCGGCATTATGAGACTGTGTGTTGAATGTATCACCGTATTTTGCAAATGCCGTCTTCATACCGATCTTCTGCGCACCGACTATATCGCGCTCCGCCCAGTCACCCACCATCAGAGATTCTTCCGGCTGCGTATCCAGCTTCATCAGTATTGTCCTGAACGGAAGCGGGCTGGGTTTTCTTTCACCAGTCTCGTCAAATGTTACCGCAGCATCAAAAAGATGGTGGAAGTTCATAAATGCCAGTCTCAGCCAGGCTTCCTTGATCGGAGCATCGGAAACTATACCGAGCTTCAGTCCCCGCTTTGAAAGCTGAATGAGTGTGGAGTAAACGTGAGGATAAGGAATGAGAGCGGCTTCCCTGGCTTTCCGGTATGCCACTATGCCCGATGCCAGTACCTTATAGTCGATTCTGTTGAGCGTCCTCTGCAGGAACAGGTCAAATACCTGCTGGTACTCTATCCCCTTATCCAAGTATATGTCGTCTATTGTTCTGGTAGCTTCCTCAAATGTTATATCAAGTCCGGCATCTATCATTGCAGGAATTGCGGCGTCTATTGCAGCACGCTTCATTTTCATAAAATCAACGAGTGTATTATCCAGATCGAATATGATTGCCTTTATCATTTTTTATCATTCTCCTTTTTTAATATCTGCCTTATAAGATACACTGCGGCCAGATAGCCCAATTCCCTGAATCCTGAAAGATAGCCATTGCACACAGAAGCAGTCAGACAGTTCTGTCTGAATTCTTCGCGGGATGACAGGTTTGAAAGGTGCACCTCAACCTTGATTATACTGCAGTCGGCCAGAGCGTCGCGTATTGCAACGGAAGTGTGCGCATACCCACCGGGATTGATCATCAGCGCATCGAAATATGCAGGCGCCTTCTGAATCTTGTCTACCAGCTCCCCTTCTATATTCGACTGGAAAAATTCGAAATATACGTCGCTGTTTTCATTCTTTACGAGTATCTCTATATCCTGCAGTGTCATTGCACCATACTGACTTTTATCGCGCTGACCCAGCATATTCAGGTTGGGACCGTTGAGAACCAGAATCTTCATATTCATTATTCCTTACTCTTTATTTTTTGCATCCACTTCAATCATTTCGTCAATAACTTCGCGGAGTCTGGGAGTGATGTATATTTCATCTATGCCCAGATCCTTCAGCGCCGCAGAAAGTATCATTACTTTTCTCTGAAGGTTGGCCATCTTGTTTATCACAATGACTTTTGAATCCTTCAGCAGACAGTAGCCGCCCTTAAAGTCACCCTTCTCGAAGCGTATTGTAGCACCCAGGTCCGAGGCAAGGGTTTTAAGTTCCTGCAGTATTTCTTCAAACTCTTTTTCTTTTAGTTTCATATTCCTTCAACTGCTTTTTGATCTTTCTTCATGGTAAGTGGTCTGAACAGCACCAGAAAGACTATGGCGCAATAGGAAAATATTTCTATCAGCGAAAAACTGCTGAGTATTTTCAACCTTTTAATGTAGAGCGACAGTATTTCGCCGGCATCAAATGAAGCATTATAAAATACTTTTGTGATTATATTGTAATCTATCGTCATCAGATATATCTCGAAGGGAGCCGTAACTGCGATTATGAGCATTATCACAAAAAGCCAGCCCTGCTGTTTAAGACTGATGCCCGATGTCACAAGGAACAATATAAATGTAAGTAAAAAAACTATAAACAGAACAAATGTGAAAGTAACAGATGCATTCAGTGTAGTAAATATTCCGGGCATGTTGGCCTGACTGACGTAGGGTTTCAGAAGAAAATCCTTCGGCTGAAATAACTCATAGGTAAGGAGCAGCCTGGACAGGTATCCGCCGAGCCAGAGTATGCCGCTAAGAGAACAAAGATATAAAAAGATTTTGGAAAGTTTACTGAGATTTTGCATAAATTTATATATCCTTATAAAAAAAGTATGAAATCATAATGAATATTGCTTCGCTCGATATCGGGACAAATACTGCATTATTGCTGATTGCAAATATAAACAATAACGGAATAAATAGTAAAAATAAAAACACTTCGGCTGGTGTAATTAAACCTGTTATAAACGAACTCAGGATGCCCAGACTCGGTAAAGGACTCAGTAAGGGCGGTAAAATCTCTGAATCTTCTATTGCGCTTCTTAATGAGGCACTGACCGAATATTCGCGGATCATTGAGTCACATGATTGTGAAACGGTATTGGCTGCCGGTACGAATGCGCTCAGGATCGCCTCAAACTCAGCAGAGGTAATTCAGCGTGTAAAAGATAATTTCGGGATAGATATAAAGGTGATTCAGGGTAAGGAGGAAGCTCGTCTGACATTTCTGGGAGCAAGATCCTCTGCAGAATCAGATGATGTTATACTGATAGACATTGGCGGCGGAAGCACTGAGATTACTATCGGCAGTTCTGATAAAATCATCTACAGTCACAGCTTCCAGGCCGGAGCAGTCACGCTTTCGGAAAAGTATATAACGCACGGCATTGCCTCTGAAAGTGAGCTCATTGATATGTCGGGTGAAATCAGGGACATTTTTGCGCCTCTGGAGACTGAACTGTCGTCGGGGGAAATCCCATCCGAAACTGTATCTGCTGCAGAAGCCGTGGGCGTCGCAGGAACACCAGTTTCGATAGTATCCATCAGACTCGGGCTCATGGATTATGATGAGGAGAAAATTGAAGGATATAAGCTGGCATACAGCGATGTAACGGATATAAGCAAAACGCTGGCTGCCACGACTCCGGAGGATATACAGCAGAGGTACGGCAGCGTGTTGAAAGGACGGGAAGATATAATTGTAGCAGGCTCGGTGATACTTAAAACCATACTGGAATTATTAAATAAAAATTCCGTGACAGTCAGCACCCGCGGCCTGCGTTACGGAATCAT
>JBLMZS010000029.1:0-4498 GCA_050258935.1 Bacteroidota bacterium | reverse complement strand
ATCATTCCGATCAGATGCCCGTGATTGTTACTTCATACCTCAGAACCGATTTTAATTCGGATGTCATTCCCGGGGCAGTAAGGGGAAATAACATTTCTTTCCGAATATGGGATTCATCTGCCAACAAAGAATATAATGCATCGGCAGTGTTTCAGAGAGGAGGACATTTCGCAGATATGCCTTCCAGCATCGTATCATCACTGAAGGCAGATATCATTTATCCGCTCTATATTTCAGAGGTAACCGATCCCTTTGACCAGTTTTCGGCGAGATATGTCGAACTGTACAACAGCGGCAGTACTGCAGTGAATTTTGACGATGAAATATGGTACCTCAGCAGACAGGCAAACGGAGGTACAACATGGAATGAGATCAGACTGACAAAAAGTATTCTGCCGGGAGAAACTTATCTGATCGCAGTCGATACGGCCAATTTCCACAAGTATTATGGATTTACTGCTGATATCGGTATAGCCGGCAGCGCAGGAAATGGAGACGATGCGTATTATCTCTACAAGAACGGGGGCCGCACAACCGGTCTGCTCGTCGATATATACGGAGAAGCAAACACAGACGGGACGGGAAAAGCCTGGGAATATACAGACTCGAGATCCGTCAGAAAACATGACATTGTCGCAGCCTCAGCGGTCTGGAATCCTTCAGAGTGGAAGAGGTACTTTCCGTCAAAACTCAATTATGCCGATATGACTCCCGGTGAACATCCTGAAACAGAGGAAACAAAACTTGTAGCCTCGGCAGGACAGTACAGCTTTGACAAGGAGCCTACAGGACTTGAGATAGTTGTGAAGAGCATTACCGGCAGCGATTCGGTCACAGTAAAGCATCAGCGCGGTCAGATTACAGACAACGGTCCGGGTGTTCCTGAAGACTATGCGGTCAGCAGCTACCGGTGGTTTATAGAAAAGCGGAGCGGGATTACCGGTATCATTACTGAACTGCGGTTTCTTCACGGCAGACTGGCAGACGCAGGTATTGAGGAGGGAGCAACGGATATTTATCTTTATAAACGTTCCGTAAAGAATACCGGAAATTATTTGCTCGTCTGCCCGCTTCTCTATTTCGATAACGGGACAAAGGGAAATCAGAGCGACGACTATGTTTACTGCGACAATATTTCTGAGTTCAGTGAGTTTGTAATTGTAAGCCCGTCACAGGCGCTGCCGGTTGAGCTTACTGCGTTCAGTGCCATACAGACCGGGCGGAATGTGCTTTTGAACTGGCAGACACAAACCGAACTGGATAACTACGGATATGAAATAGAACGGAAGAGTACACAAAGCGACTGGACGAAAATTGCTTTCATTAAAGGTAACGGTACAACAAACAAAGTAAGCAATTACTCCTATACTGACAATATCGGAGGACAGAGCGGCTGGGTATCATACAGACTGAAGCAGATAGATCTTTCCGGCAATTATAAGTACTATACAGAAAACCGTGTAATGCTCAATTCTCCATCCGGATACGTTCTTGAGCAGAACTATCCAAATCCGTTCAACCCTGAAACCAATATCAGTTTCAGCATACCGGCAGATCAGAATGTCAGAATAGTAATTTACAATCAGCTGGGAGAACTGGTCGACAGACTGCTGGATGAGAATATAAAGGCCGGGTACCACAAAGTGACCTGGCGGCCTGAAGGACTTGCAACAGGAATATATTATGTGAGACTGACAGCCGGAGATTATATATCTGTCAGAAAAATACTGTATCTTAAGTAAAATCAGGAAATGCACATTCCCGGTATATTGCCGAGTGTGCATTTCCAGATATCGCTGTCAGAATGCAGTCACAAACCCGGTTGAAAACAGTCCGAATTTATCTGCGAAATTATAACTGAATTCACCTATAAACCGGATATTCCTTTTTACCAGATATCCCAGGTGTAATGTGCCCATTCTCATGTTCAGATCACTCTGCCCGGATTCTATCCAGTTGTACAGAATTGAGGAATACCATCTGCTGTCGTCGCCATTGGGTCTGAGTATCAGCTCTCCGAACGCACCCCTGGTCTTAACTTTTTCAGGCGACTGAATATAAAACATCGGGTTTTTATCCTCACGTTCGACATACTGCACGTTAAGCTCCAGCGGATCAATACTGATCGTTCCGTCTGCACCAGCCATCCAGAGCTCATTTACTGCTGAAGTCTGTTCCTCTTTTCCGTAATACCCGAATCCGCCTATGCGGAGTTCATCTATTATATCCTGAGTTACACGTCCCATGAAATTCTTATATTTATCGTTATCAAAATTATCCCCCTTGAGTCCTCCTATACCGTTGCCGTTTATAACTTCAAGGGCTAAAGAAGTATTTGTAGGAAGGTCATACGTCAGCATAACACCTCTGTCATAAGTGAGATCTACATTCGAGGAGCCTGGCCTGGCTTTATAGATCTGATAATCGTCGAGTGTCAGTCTGAGTTCGCGTTTGAACAGCGGGTCAGAAACCTGGAACTGTCCTATATAGAAATCGAGTCCGCTGATCAGCAGATCATTTATCATTATAAATGCATCTTCAAGTCCGGTTACTTCGCCCCGTTCCAGTATGAAGTAGAAGTAGTATGAAACGTGTTTGGCCAGATTTCCGCCGGAGAGCAGTTTGAGTATCATTGGACCGGTAAAATCGCTCTGTTTTTTATTCCCGTTGTTGTATGTGGCATATGCTTCAAGTTTAATGGCAATCGGGAGATCTCTCAGCAGCTGCAGATCCTCGTCTCCGGTATTGACAAAATATCTGGGGGCATCCTGGTCGGCCAGTACAAAACCGTTTGCGGCAAAATCCTCTCCGTAGGGTTTAAGACTGGGGAAAGGGGAGTGGCAGGTGCGGCACGTCATATTATATTTCCTGGCGAATGCTGGTATTGCATAGCTGTCGCATGCCGGCAGCAGGTATAGTGACAGCAGCAGAAAGATCAATGTTTTTCTGTAGTTCATATTATACTCCGTCAGTCAAGTATTGTAAAAACTGTTGAATGTTCATTGACTCTGATAATTTCAGATTCTTCAGAGGGAACTCCGAGATAGTCAGCAACGGGTTTTACCAGTTTCTGATAATTCAGTACTGCGCTTACCCTTACCGGGCCTGGGGCAATGTTATCCGGTAGGTGAAACGTGCATGTTTCTACCTTTGTTTCCCTGGGAGCCAGCCGGTAATCCGGTCCCAGAGATTTAGTATTCCATTGCTGTATAGTCATTCTGCCCTGCGGGTCGAGGTAGGCCATGCGGAATATCCTGTCGCCCAGGGGAATTCCGTCTCTCTGGACTCCTGGGAAATTTTCGATGCCCAGAGCTATACCCATATCCTGGTATGCAAGTACATCGCTGCCAATAGTATATTCTTCACCAGGAAAGTTCTTTTTGTCAACGGGCAGATGATAAACTGTGCCTTTGGAGTCAATTGCCTCGACGTGCATCCATACAATGCGGTCTTCGACACTGCCTGTGGGAAACTTGTGTCCTGTTTTCTGGTTGAACAGTACAATGGTTATCTTCACATCCTCTCCCGGTTCTGCCTCTCTGATATCCGGATGCACCCTGAGTTCAATGGTGCCGCGAATTTTCCCCGGATCGTGCGCTCCGTGGAACAGGTGCTGGCGCACATCTGCGTATTCTCTCCCCATTGAAGCAAGCTTGCCCGGAGCAGAGGGCATATGACAGTCCTGGCACTTAACACCCTCCTTTGAGTATGGCCCTTCGAGCCATTCAAGCTGTGTAGATTTCACCCATATGCCGTAAGGATCTTTTTCATTGTGACACGATCCGCACAGTTCAGTAGTTCTGTAAAATGGTTCAACTGCTGTTTCGTGTGCAGGAGAGGTAATCGTCTGGCGCGAGGCGTATTTAATTTTCCCCGGTGACGGAATAAAATTAAAGTTGAAAGCTGTAGTACCCTGATGACCTTTCATAGTATGACATACGTCGCATGAAACCGATTCGTTTGCTCGCGTCATTTTTATTGGCGGCTGAGGCGGTGTATCACCTGCCATAAATGCAATAGGTGTATGACACCCGTTGCATCCGGCTTTGACATCTGCGACTACCGGATCTTTTTCTGCATGCGGTACGGCAAGCTTAAAATACTCTATTTCATCCCAGTGATGGGTATATGCCTGAGACATCATAGCCTGTTTCCACTGCTGGTAAATGTCGGTGTGGCAGGATGTGCCGCAGTAATCGGGTTTTTCAAAGTGATCGTATTTAAGTTTGCCATGCAGTTCCGAAGCCGGTGACTGTGCCTGGCATGCAGTATGAAAAACAATGAACAGAAGCATGGAAATAATTCGAAGTGTACTAAAACGGATAATAAACATTTTTACCTCCAAATTTAGTGTACTGTCGATATGCGGGTCATAAATAAAAATAAATAATTGGAGGTCTTTGTCAAGTTTTTAGCCTGATCAAGTAATCTATTCTTGACAATTATTTGAGTTATAACGATTTTACATTAGTCACCGGAAAGACTTGTGAAAATACCG
>JBLMZS010000028.1:0-94061 GCA_050258935.1 Bacteroidota bacterium | reverse complement strand
AATTCAGAATTCAAAATTCAGAATTATTTTACCAGAACCATCTTCCTGGTCTGCGACATACCGCCTGCCGTTATGCGGTAGAAATATACTCCCGTCGAAAGGTTAGCAGCATTGAACATTACACTGTGTTCACCTGCCTGCATATCAGTATTCAGCAATGTGGCAACCTCACCTCCGAGAATGTCGTATACCTTCATTACTACACGGCTTTGTGCAGGGATACTGAATCTGATCACTGTCGAAGGATTGAACGGATTGGGGTAATTCTGTGCAACCGCAAATCCTGTGAGTGAAGCTGTCCTGTTTTCCACTGCCGTAATTACCGCTGCAGCCTTATACAGTCTTCCGTTTCCGGCTGCGGCAAACACCATTCCGCTAACGGGGTCCACTGTTATAGCGCTTATATCAGATCCTTCCATACCCATCAGTTTCCAGAGCTTTGCTCCGTCGGTAAGTGAGTAGATACCCGCTTCCCATGAATTGAGATATACGTTGAAGCTCTTATCTGTAACAATGTTATAGATATACTGTGAAGCAAGACCGCTGCTGAGTTTATTCCAGCTCATTCCGTTATCCTCGGAAACATATACTCCGTCTCCGTATGTGCCGGCATACACCTTTCCGTTCGGAGCCGCATTCACAGCCCAAACATGAGGATAGCTTATATTCAGCTGCTGCCATGACTGACCCTTATCGGCAGATTTATATATTCCGCCCCCGAATGTTGCTGCATATAGTTCAGAAGCACTGTTCATGCTGAGCGACTGAATTGCAAGACAGCTCAGTCCGGAATTAACTGTATGCCACGATGTACCGTTATCATTTGAAGCATATACTCCCCTGCCCCAGGCTCCTGCGTAGAGTGTACCGTCAGATCCGTAAACGATGGAGCGGATATCGCATGTATCAAGTGCCGCTGATGCCCACGTTTTACCGTTATCATCCGAGCGGTATATTCCTCTTTCTGTTCCTGCAAACAACTGATCGCCCTGGCCTTTTGCGAGTGACCATATATAAGCTACAGTCATATCACTGTTGATTACCGACCAGGTCTGGCCATCGTCTTCAGAGCGGTATATCTTTCCGCCCCACGTTCCGGCCATAATGTTATTATCTTTATCATACGCAATTGTCCAGATAATCTGTCCCGCAGCAAAATCCGTTGCCACCGGCTGCCAGTTTGAACTGCCGTCTGAACCCGGATTGGGTTCTGTGTCTGTGCCGCCGGCATTTACGGAAAGAGTGACAGAAGAATAATCATCTTCACCTGCAATACCGTTACCCGGTGTTGAATCCGCATCCTGCTGGTCACAGGCCGATACTTCAGCCGAATTTACTACAGACGCTGAAAGCGGTATATTGCCGACAAACCTGACATTATTAAACTGTCCGTTTCCTTCGAGTGATTTGGCTATCATCTGGCCGTTCTGTACACCGCTTACAAAATTAACTGCAGCTTTAGGCGCCAGAACTGAACCGGTAAGATTGATGCCTTCGATCCTGATTTTCTCTGCTTCGAAAAAATTATAAAGAACATTACTGATCTGTGTACCATTAACTGCAAGTCCGCCAGACCATTTTATATCTTTCCCGGAAATATTCACCAGCACCACCGCTCCGTTCGGAACGCTTATCTGTACGTCGGTTACAGATGCCAGGTCTGAACCATCGATGCTGAATACGTTCAGCCGCGGATCGCTTCCATTCAGCATAAGTGTGCTCCATTTGATCTCATCAGTTCCGTTTGCCTTGTATTCATTCAGGGAGACAGAGAGATTGTTCAGCATGACCTCCGCTGCTTCAAAATCAATAACGGAGCCATGAATGACCGTACCACCGGTGACGCTTACGACATCAACCGGCAGGTTAGATACTTTACCATAGACAACATTTCCGTTTTCAACCGTACCGCTTGTGAAAGTCAGCGTCCTGCCTGCTATGAGTACATTTTCCTGTCCGTGTGAAAATGAAAGTTTATCTCCGACCGAATAATTGGACAGGTATACGTCGCCGCCGGCAGCAAGTTTTCCTTCGGTATCTGATGAAGTTTGTTTAAGATTTCCGAACAGGAACAGATTATAGTCTGCCGCAGCTCCAAGACTGATGGAGGCAGTGTTGATTTCGGACAGATCAACTTTTGTCACTATCGAAGCGCTGGCAGAACTGCCTCCGCCAAGCTCACCTACCGACCAGGTACCCGTCTGTTCTGAATAATTCCCCTGAGATACTAAGGCTGATGAGTAATCGAGTCCCTTGGGTAAAATATCGCTTACACTTACGCCAGTTGCCTTACCGGGACCGGCGTTAGATACCGTCAGAGTAAAAGTAACGTTGTCACCGTCTGAGGGCGATTGTTTATCAGCGGTCTTAACAAGACTCAGATCGACTTTCTCCTCTGGAGTATTCTTGTATATGCCTGCATCTGCAGTAAGATTTGTCTCATTCTGGCCGAGTGTAATGCATACTGTATAGCCGCTCTGCAGATCCGCATCCGAATCGAGTGCATCGTCAGAAGCCTGATTTTCAGGACTGAATACATAACCGGCGGGCAGTACAAATCCTACTTTATAATCACCGGCAGGGAGATCTTCAAACAGATAGTCGCCGTCTGAATCGGTATTCTGTGCAGAGACAAGCGAGTTGTCGCTGCACCTGTACAGGTTGACGACAACATCTTTGACACCTGGTTCATCCTGATCCTGCAGACCGTTTTTATTCAGATCGCTCCATACCCGGTCTCCAAGCTTCGATTTATTCGGTTGTTCACACTGCTCACCACCCGATACACTGTTTATCTGATTAACAGCACCAGCTTCATCTTTCCAGCTGATAGTAATTTTATTATTTCCACCTGTAACTGTAACGAGATAATTATTTCCGGATGCCGCATTTATTGTACCTGACTGACTGGTGCCTTCTATACTCCAGCTGACAGATACTTCAAACTCATTAGGATTTGTGATCAGCCAGCGGCGGCTGACGGCAGGATCATCCGAACACATTTCATTGAGAGTCAGATCTTTGACTTCCGGACGATTGTCCGGTTCGCAGGACGGACCGGTTACCTTGCCGTAGTATAATCCCTGTCCGGCTTTGTAGCCTGTTTTAATTTCATCAGCTTTATAGATTCCGTTCAGTGTAAAAGTGAATGTTTTGCTTTCATCATTTTCCAGCGGTATATCCCATTTGATACCGTAGAACCCGAGCCTGGGATCGGTATTCACCTCATAACTGAAATTGGAACTGATAACCTTGTGATCATCGCACAATGCAAGTACCCAGTGCGACAAGGCTTTACCCTGTCCTGTGCCGGTGACACTGTACGTCCATGTAGACTGATTTTTCTGATAATCATACGTTACTCCCTTAAACTCAAAGTTAAAATATCCTATCACTCCCGCAAAAGAGTTAGAGAACATTATGGAAACCAGAAGTACTGCGAGTCCAAATGATCCTGCTATCGATTTTACGTTCTTCATATAGATCCTTTCATGATTTTTTTTGCTCATAGTGCAAAAATTATACCATGCACAAATTCATGGATGAAATGTGTTTCGAAGCCGGAATGATGGCTCACAATGATACAACAACGAGGGTTATTACAGATTTGAAACAAAAAATAATTCAGACATATTACTGCGCCGGTGTGTCAGTTGCTCATCAGATCACTCAGGAACTGTAGATTGCGGGAATCGGAGCGCGAGATAATTATTTTTAATATTGCAGTCAGCGGGACAGAAAGAATTGCTCCGACTATTCCCCAGATATACCCCCAGAGCAGCAGTGAAAGAAGTATGATAAGCGGGTTTATGCCCAGTCTGTTACCGAACACTTTGGGCTCGATGACGCTGCCGATCACATTCTGGACAACAACCAGTATGGCGGCGAGCATGAGTGAAAAACCGAAGGATTCATACTGTACCAATGCCATAAGACACGGCAGAGCCACTGCGATAATAGAGCCTATGTTAGGAATGAAATGCAGCATGAAAGTTATTACCGCCCATATAATGACAAAGTCCACACCGAACAGCAAGAGTATGATTCCTATAACAAGTCCCATCACCAGACTCATAATGAACTTGGTGAATATATACTTCTGCACCTGATCAGTAATTTCATTAAATGTGGACTGCAGAAAGCCTTCCTTTTCGTGCACCTCACCGGGGTTAATACTTACCGATTCAACTTTTTCTACGGCACCTTCGTCCGATACAGTTTCGGTTTTTATATGTGTCTTTACTATTTCCGGTTCGTCAGGTGCATGTATGCTTTTATATCTTTTCTTTATTGCTTCATAGATCTTTTCATGTCCGGTAACGACAAATATGAAAAAGAACAGAACGAAGAAAAGATAACCCATCAGTGAGAAGGTAGATGTAAAGAGGTTGCCGGCGAGCAACTGATAGTCAACTTTGTTGAGTATTTCCGTGATATGGAAGTTAAGGTAATAGGGATCTTTTATGCCCCACGAGGCTGCAGTGGAGGAAACTATATTATCCAGCTTTATCTCATACAGCGGCAGCTCTGCCCCAAGCCTGCTAAGAGAATCAATGATTACAGAAGAAAAACTTCCCACTACAAATATGACTATCAGCAGGTCGAGTATCACTGCAACAGAAACCGGCACCCGGTTTTTCTCGAGGTACCTGTTAACCGGAGAGAAGACAAAGAAAAGGAAATAGGCTAACACCAGCGGAATGAATATCTGCTGCAGTTCCTTCAGCACTATAAATATTACAACTATACCAATTATATCAATAAAGAATGTCGTTGGTATAGTAAAACGGTTTCTTTCCTGTAGCATTTTTTTCTCAATTCTTTATTATATATTGGCGCACAATTATCACTACATTATTCCAGACTACCCTTAGCAATTGCTCTTCTCCGCGCACTTTCAGCGCGCGTTAGTGTTGGGAGTTCATCCAGTCCGCAGGGTTGAAACCCTGCGCTATTATCTATCCGCCGCTGCAGGGCGGAAGATGCAACACAGATTGCACCATAATTGTTTGTTTTTATTACATATTGCATGGGCTTGTAGTAAAGACAAAGATTATTCAATTATTCCATTGCTGTTATTGTCCTTGTGTTCTAATTCTGACAGACACAGATATCAGTCATTGTGTTATGCTGTACAATACGCAATAACCCGATTCTCCGCCCTGCAGGGGCGGATAGATCTCAGCGCAGGGTTTCAACCCTGCGAAACGCCACCGCCCCACACCTTCGCGCCCTGAAAGTGGCGCGGGGTAGAGCAATTGTAACTGTAATCTTAAAAGTATCACGCATTATTTATGCGGTGATATATAGTTTCAAATTTATAAGTTTTACAATAAATAGTAAACTTATTTCCGGACTTCCCGGCAGATAAAATTCAGCATTAAGGAATGTTCTTTGGTATATATACAGAGACAATTTGTATATTATATAATAGAATTATTTACAGGGATCCAGGGAAATGGAAGAGAACAATAATAAAATACCCTCTGCACTGACAATTTCAGTTGTATTTATTGCTATAGTAATGCTTTTTGCCGTACTGAAGCTGCTGGCCGATATTTTCATCCCGCTGGTAATTGCATATTTTATTTTCTTTGCATTTTCTCCGATGCACAAATTCTTCACAAAAAAAGGCGTTCCGCTCTTCGTCATAATACTGCTGGATATACTGATAGTACTTCTGGTGACCGGAGGAATCTCTACGCTGTTAATAGACTCATTCAGCCAGCTCGGCAATCAGCTGCCGCAGTATGAAAAGAAGCTCGACTCACTGGTAAGAACGACGGCATCTTCCATAGGGCTGCGCGATCCGCAGCTGAAAGATTTCAGTATCAGAAAAATGATCATGGGTCTCGACTATAAGCTGCTTGCCGGAAGTCTTTTCTCATCGACCTTTTCGTTCCTGGGTTCGCTGTTCCTGGTACTATTCTTCTATATATTTGTAGTTACCGGACACTCAAAAATATTCAAAGCTTTCCAGAAGCGTTTCATGCAGAACCCCGGCGAGAAAAAGAACAGTTCCGTACACGATACATTCAATGAAATCACCGATCAGGTGCAGAAGTATGTTACCACTAAGTTTCTGATCAGTCTATTTACTGGCATAATCGAGGGCGGTATAGTATGGATGTTCGGAGTGGATTTTGCGCTGATCTGGGGAGTGCTTATTTTTCTATTTAACTTCGTACCCAATATCGGTTCTATAATAGGAATTGTATTTCCGGTCACAATAGCTCTTGTGCAGTTCGAGTCTGTAGGCTACGCGGCAGTACTGCTGCTGGTGCTGATAGTAGTCGATACGATAATCGGAAATTACCTCGAGCCGAAGATATTCGGCGACAGGCTGGGACTTAATCCTCTGGTGGTATTGCTGGCACTGCTGCTGTGGAGCTACATATGGGGAATAACCGGTGCCCTGCTTTCTGTACCGCTTACATCAGTGCTGAAGATCACCATCTCGCGTTCAGATTCCAGAAACATGAAACTGCTGAACAACTTAATGAGCTCTGAAGTTTAAGTTCTGAGTTCTGAGTTTTGAGTTCTGAGTTAAACTCAGAACTATGAACTCATAACTCAGAACTCCTAAAATTCTGCAGCGGTAAGTTTTTCGGCGCGGTCAGCCAGCTTCAGCTGTTCGAGCAGCTCGTTCAGGTCGCCTTCCATAATATTCGAAAGGTTATAAAGCGTAAGTCCTATCCTGTGATCCGTCACCCGGTTCTGCGGAAAGTTATACGTTCTAATCTTGTCGCTGCGGTCACCGCTTCTCACGATAGATTTTCTCTGAGCCGCAATTTCGTCCGTCTTTTCCTTCTGTCTCAGGTCATATAGTCTGGCCCTCAGCACCTTCATAGCTTTCTGACGGTTTTTCAGCTGTGAGCGTTCATCCTGGCACTGTACGACCATACCGGTTGGGATATGAGTAATACGAATTGCAGTTTCCACTTTATTGACATTCTGTCCGCCGGCGCCGCCGCTTCTGTAAACATCTATGCGAAGATCGTTCATATCTATATCTACCTGAACATCTTCAGCTTCGGGCATCACTACAACAGATGCGGCAGATGTATGCACGCGTCCCTGCGCCTCAGTAAGCGGCACTCTCTGAACCCGGTGAACTCCGTTTTCAAACTTCAGGTTACCGTATACTCCTTCACCGTTCAGCGAGAATACAACTTCCTTCAGGCCGCCCAAGCCCGATTCATTCAGATCGATGATTTCCTTTTTCCAGCCCTTAATCTCCGCATAACGGGAATACATTCTGTATAGGTCGTATGCAAACAGTCCGGCTTCATCACCGCCGGTTCCGGCGCGGATCTCCACGATCACATCTTTATTGTCGTTGGGATCCTTTGGGATGAGTATATATTTTATTTCTTCTTCGAGTGCTTCTTTTTTTTCTTTCAGGTCTGATAATTCAGCCTCGGCCATAGAGGCCAGCTCCTTATCTTCGCCGGCATCAATGATTTCCTGGTTGCCTTTAATATTGTTCAGTACACTGGTATAACGGTTATAGGCATCAACTATTTCAATCAGTTCGCTTCTTTCCTTGCTGAGTGACACAAGCTTATCCTGATTTCCAAGAATATCCGGATCGGCAAGCTGTTCTTCAATTCTGTCAAACTTATCTTTTAACGCAGTTAATCTGTCGAGTAATTCCATACACTTCCAAAAATAATGAATCTTAAATATACTGAAAAAACGATGCCGAATCAAAACCTACAACTGAACAGAAAGGGGTATGGTAATTATGAATGTCGAGCCCTCACCCAGATCACTTTCAACATCTATTGTCCCGCCATGATCTTCCACAACTTTTTTGGTAACCGAGAGACCGAGTCCCGTACCTTCCTTTTTACCGTGCGACATGAACGGTTCGAATATTTTTTCCCTGATGCTGTCGGGAATACCGAGACCATTGTCCTTAAATACAATCTTTACATTATCCTGCCGGACATCTGTGCTCACTATAACCGTACCCCCGTCGGGCATGGCATCGCACGCGTTGCGCATTATATGCATGCAGCACAGATAAAATTCCTTCCTGTCAAGTTTTACACTTACAGCAGGACCGTACTGTCTTACTATACTGCAGTTTCTTGCGCGAATATTGGGCTCGAGCTTATCGAGGATTTCATCGAGCGTTTCATTGAGTCCGCAGTTGACAGACCTGAGGACTGTTTTTCCTTCGGAGTAAGATGAAGTTGTCTGAACGATATCGGTTACCTGTCCGAGCTGATCCAGAAGCATATCCACGACCTGGGCTATTTCCGGGCTCAGCTGTTTTGTTTTCAGATGTTCTGCAAAACGTCTGCTTACAAGTATAGGCTTTTTGATGTCCTGTATGAGGAAGTTTGCCATTTTACCGAGCGAGCTTATCCGTTCACTCTGCAGAAGTCTTTCCACCAGCTCAGCATTCTCTAGTGCCATGGCGGCGTGTATCGAAAGCATGGACAAAAATTCTTCGTCTGTACTGGTAAACTCTCCCCTGCTGCTGTTTAGCAGCTGGAGTACTCCGGCCACCTCGCCGGTCTTATTCTTTACCGGAAAGCACAGCATATTTCTGGTTTCAAATCCGCTTGCGCGGTCGAACTTTCCATTGAAGCGTGTATCGCTGGCGACGTCCGAAATATTTACCGTTTCGCAGTTCTGTGCCACCCATCCGGCAATACCCTCGCCCATTTTAAGTCTTATCTCCTGTATACCGCGTGCATCCATGATCTTCGACCAGAGCTCATTTTTATCGCGGTCTAGCAGGTAGAATGTTCCGCGTTCAGCGCCGGTAAGATTCTTGGCTGCATTCAGTATGGCTTCGAGCACGTCGTCAATTTTTATAGTCGAGTTTACCAGCTTTGCAGCTTCAATTATAAGTCTGAGCTGACCGCTGTCCAGTCCCGCCTCCGCGTGAATATCTGGCGCCGGAATTTCCGGAACCCGCGATGCTGATTTTCCATTGTCTGCAGCCGCCGAAGGCTCCGTGGGTTCTGTTTGGCTGAAACTGATATCTTCATCAAAAGATATTCTGGATGTCTGATCATCTCTTATCGGAACAAAGTACCTGTCGCTTTCAGATGATTCATCTGTATCTGACTGACCGTTGATTTTTGATCCGGTATGTTCCTCCGGTTTACCAGGAGTCATCTCCGGCTGTTCCGGTTCAGTCAAAGGAACTTCAGGCATTACATCAGCAGAATCACCTTCCGCGGCAAAACCGTTTGCGATGCTTTCGGCGTCAGTTTCCTCAAGAATGTTTTCCACAGAAGTATCCGCGATATTCCTCGTCAGATTTGCCGAGAACTCGGGCGACAGTGAACTCAATGCGGTCACTGCATCCCGGTTTAAACGGACCATAAGGGAGTCCTCCTGCGCTGATGCAGAATACCGGCGAATCTCGCCCGAAAGATATTCCTCCTCACCGAAAAAGTCATTTGAGTTTACAACGGCCTTTTTGGACCGGCCGATAATTCTCTCCTTATATATCTGCACTTCGCCTTTCAGCAGCAGAAACACTTCTTCGGCAGCTTCACCTTCTTTAAATATGAGTTCTCCCTTTTCCTTAAAAAAGAAACTTTCTTTATTGACGTGAAGTTTAATATCCGTTTCATTAACTTTATAAAAAAGTTTATTGTTTTTAATCTGGGTTAAGTAATATTCCTGCATATTTTTTGGCCCGGTTATACATAGGTAAGGCAATAATAATGAAAAAATCCGAAATTATAAATGGTATTCTTCACCTGGAAAAAAATGATCCCTATATCTCGCGGATCATCGGGAGGAGCACGCAGTTCAACCTGAGACCCAGGAATGATTATTTTGACTCGCTTTTGAGAGCAATAATCGGCCAGCAGCTTTCGTTAAAGGCGGCTGCTTCAATTATAAAGAAAGTGGAGACCTATTTCAAGGGCCTGCCCACGGCCGAATGCATACTTCAGACAGATGACGCGGTACTGAGAGCGCTGGGTCTTTCGAACGGTAAAGTAAAGTATGTTAGGGACCTGGCGGCAAAAGTGCTGAATAAAGAACTTTCATTCAGAGCTATCGGCAATAAGAGTGATGAAGAGATAATTGAAAGTCTTACAAAAGTAAAGGGCATAGGAGTGTGGACAGCACATATGTTTCTTATCTTTACCATGTGCCGGCCCGACGTACTGCCGACAGGAGATCTCGGCATAAAAAAAGCAGTCATGCTGAACTACGGCCTGAGCAGTCTCCCCGATGAGGAGGGTGTGCGGAAAATAGCAGCACAAAATAAATGGCAGCCATACTGCACTATCGCCAGCTGGTACCTGTGGCGCAGCCTCGAGTTTACATATATATAGATACAATTTATTTAACCGCCGATGAAATAATTCTGAATTCTGAATTTTGAATGAAAAATCTGTAGTTCATCGATATATTGTGTTTATGAGTTACAAATTATACAGTAAGTACTTTCTCTGAATCCTTTAATAAATGAAAGCATCAAATCTTATGGAAGACGAAGAACTGATATCCAAAGCACGCGAGGGCGACAGAAAGGCAATGGCTCTGCTTGTAAAGAAATATGAACAGACCATATATAACTTTGCCTTTAAACTGTGCCGCAACCGCGACCGGGCAGAACACAGTATGCAGGAAACATTTATGAGCATGGTAAAAAATCTGAACCAGTTTGACGGAAAGTCCAAACTCTCGACGTGGCTTTATACTATAGTATCCAATAACTGCCTGATGCTTGCACGCTCGCAGAAAAAACACGAATATACCCCGATTGAGGATGACGAGGCGCTGATCAGTGAAGCGGGTATTACAGACTGGTCATTTACACCCGATAAAATTGCAGAAAACAACGAGCTGAAGGATCTGCTGGATGGAGCGATAAAAAAACTGCCGCCAGACTATAAGACTGTTTTTCTTCTCCGGGATGTCGAGGGACTCTCTACAGAAGAAACCGCAGAGATTACCAGGCTTTCTGTACCGGCGGTAAAATCCAGACTGCACCGGGCCCGGGCATTTTTAAGAAACGAGATCGGCAAGACTATTGGTTTGTCAAATTAAATAGCAGAAAAAGATTATGAATAATAATGATGTTTCGTGTAAGGATGTAATGAATCATATCTGCGACAATCTCGGCGAGGAAATGAATTCTCCCAGATGCAGACTGATCAAAGAACACCTGCAGCAATGCAGCTCATGCCAGAAATATTTCAGGTCAATAGAATCTACTATACAGTTCTATAAAAACTACAACGTTTCACTGAGCAGTGAAGCTCACAAAAAACTTTTCGACATGCTGGGACTGGAAGACTGAATCCAAAATGACATAGCTGCATCTTATTTCTAAATTTAGTTCAAAGGAGTAGTAAGTAATGCCTGTATTCGAATACAAATGCAAGGACTGCAACACTAAATACGAAGTCTATCATAAATCCTCAACAAGCAATGAGGAAGTTATCTGCCCCGACTGTCACTCGGAGGAATACGAAAAACTGTTTTCCTCTTTCAGTGCTTCGGTAGATGCTTCGCACTCGCATAATTCTGACGCGGGGTGTGCATCGGGCATGTGCGGATATCCGGGCAATGGAGGCGGCTGTGCTTCCGGAATGTGCGGGCTGAACTAATGAATTCACTGATAAAAAAATTGCTGGTCATTCCGTTATTCCTTTTTTCAGGTGTAACCGGGTGCGCGCAGGAAAAGGGCAGATCGATGACGGTTGATGAATTAAGAAAAGCTGCTGCAAATGACAGCAGTCTGGTTATACTCGATGTCCGTACCCCGGAAGAACTGAACGGACCGCTGGGCCATATTAAAGGTGTTGTAAACATCCCTGTTCAGGAACTGGAATCCAGAATATCCGAACTGGAAAAATACAAAAACCGCCCATTAGCCGTTATCTGCAGAAGCGGGCACCGAAGTGGTATCGCCCAGGGTATACTGAAAAAACACGGTTTTAATGCGGTCAATGTCGAAGGCGGAATGAACGCCTACAGGCAAACGGACAAGTAATTATTACTGCTTCCGGAAAATGAGTATAGATGATATAAAGGCTGCTCTGCCCTGAATTGCTGAATTTTGACAACTCCTTACTGTCGTAAAATATAGCTGTCCGGCAATATATTTACAAATAGTAAAGTTTCTTAATAAATATATGTCTTTACGAAAGGAAACTATTGCTAATTACTAGCTGGCGTAGTATTTTAGGGTATAAAATAATTCCGGAGCGACTTAGTATGAAATCTAAAAAATCAAACCCCAAAAATACTCCGCTGGAAATCACTCCTGCGGCAAAAGAATTCTCTAATACAATATTTGAATTCAGGCAGGCCTGCAATAACAAAGAAGAGCAGCTTGCAGCAAATTTTTCACTTACTACCTCTGAAGTTAAAATGCTCAGACTGTTTGAAGACACTACTACACTGCCCGTATCAGAGATATGCCAGAAGCTGGCGCTCACCAACGGCAGAATTTCTCATATTTCGTCTTCATTAGAAGCAAAAGGCTATATTAAAAGGACAACCGACAAAAACGACAGGCGCAGCGTAACAATTACACTTACGGCCAAAAGCCGTCCTTTCCTCAACAAGATCACTTCATGCTATATCAATCTTTATGACGAAATTCTCGACAAGATTGATAAGAAAAAAAGGAGTGACCTGTTACAGTCACTGAAATTGACAGTTGAAGCGCTGAGCCAATGCGATAAGAAAAAATAAACATAACCGCGTATGATAGGTGCGCCATGAAGAAAATAGTCATTCCGGGCATACTCCTGTTTATATTTGCAGCAGTATTCGTTTCTTTGCTGACAAATAAAGAATATGAACAGGAGTATCTTCCGGCACTGAAAACAAAATTGTCAGACAGAGAGCTTCCCTCTGTCGACCATTCAAAATTTCAGATACTTAAAACAAAATTCAGCAGACCACAGGATGTTACAAAGGCCTGCATTTCATGTCACACCGGACGCGCTGATGAAGTGATGCATTCGAATCACTGGAACTGGGAGCGCGAAGAATATATTGAAGGCAGGGGCATTGTCAGACTCGGCAAGAAGAACGGGCTGAATAATTTCTGCATCGGTTCTGAAGGAAACGAAAAAAGCTGCGCAAAGTGCCATATCGGTTTCGGTATGGACAAAAGCAGTTTCGATTTTAAAAATCCGGAGAATGTCGACTGCCTTATCTGTCACGACAACAGCGAGACCTATGCAAAAGCACAGGAACAGGGCGGAATGCCGGATGCAAGCCTGGACCTGAGCTTTATTGCCACACACGTCGGAAAACCCAAACGCTCCAACTGCGGGGTTTGTCACTTTTTCGGCGGCGGTGGAAATAACGTCAAACACGGTGATCTTGAAAAATCACTGTTTGAACCCTCCCGCGAAATTGATGTCCACATGGCCTCAGACGGCATGAATATGCCGTGCACCGACTGCCATACCACAAAGAACCATAAAATGGCCGGTAAACTCTACTCCCTTTCTTCAATGAACCGCAACCGCTCTTCGTGCGAACAATGCCATACGGCTTCACCGCACGATGCAGAAATACTGAACGAACATACATTGAAAGTTGCCTGCCAGACGTGTCACATTCCGGTATTTGCCAAAGATGCAGCTACTAAGACTCAGTGGGACTGGTCCACTGCCGGAAAACTGAAGAACGGTGAACCCTACACTGAAGAGGATTCCGATGGTAACCATACATACATGTCTATAAAGGGATCTTTCAAATGGGCCAAAAACCTGAAGCCCGATTATATCTGGTTCAACGGCACGGCCGGGCATTACCTGCTGGGTGACAAAGTTAAGAATTTAAATGAAACACTCCAGATCAACAGGCTATATGGTTCATATGATGATCCCGACTCCAAAATCATCCCGGTCAAAATGCACTATGCCTATCAGCCGTTCGATCCGGTAAACAGAATACTGATACAGCCCAAACTATATTCTGATAACAAAGGAGAAGGAGCTTTCTGGAAAGATTTTGACTGGATCAGAGCCTCAGAAACCGGAATGAAAACCGTCGGACTGCCGTTCAGCGGAAAGGTTTCTTTCATCAGGACTGCAATGACCTGGCCAGTCAACCATATGGTTTCCGGCAAGGAAAATACTGTCGCGTGTATCGAGTGCCACACACCATCCGGCAGCAGACTGGCCGGACTGAATGATTTTTATATGCCTGCACGCGACCGCAGCGGTCTCGTGGAAACGGCAGGACAGGCAATGATATTCTTTACCATGACCGGGGTATTACTGCACGCGGGACTTAGAATTGTTTCTTCAGTGAAAAGAAAAAGAGGCGGCAAATGAGCAGAAAAGCATATATATACAAGGGATTCGAAAGGGTATGGCACTGGACACAATCCGTGCTGATTTTATTCCTGATGCTCAGCGGCTTTGAGATACACGGGACATTTACGTTTTTCGGATATCAGAATGCAGTGCTATACCATAATCTTGCAGCTTACGGACTCATTACACTCATAGCTTTCGCCATCTTCTGGCATTTCACTACGGGAGAATGGAGACAGTACGTTCCAACTGCAAAGAATATACGTGCGCAGCTCGATTATTACCTGTTCGGAATTTTCCGTAATGCACCCCACCCCACAAAAAAAACCGTACTCACTAAACTCAATCCCCTTCAGAAACTTGTATATCTTGGCCTGAAGATACTCGTAATTCCTGTTATGGTTGTTACCGGCATGCTGTACATCTATTTCCGTTATCCGGGCAAACATGGAGTCGAAGCACTGAATGTCGGATCTCTCGAACCAATTGCATTACTGCATACCATTGGCGCCTATGCACTGACCGCTTTTGTGATCGCACACATCTATCTGATCACCACCGGCACCACGGTGACGTCGAACCTGAAAGCAATGATTACCGGCTATGAAGACCTTGAAGATGAGCATGAAATAAACGTTGTGAAGGAGGAGGAGGTACCCGATGAAAAGTAACGGATATATGAATCCTTACCTGGCAGGTTTTCTGCTGGGACTTGTATTACTGACAACAATATATATTACAGGCCGCGGACTCGGTGCAAGTGGAGCCGTGAAAAGTGCGGCAGTTGCAGCTGTAGAAACCGTAGCTCCGGCACATACTGCACAGCAGAAATTCTACAACGACTATGCACAGGAGCATTCCGGCAACCCGCTTAAATCCTGGCTGGTATTTGAAGTCATAGGAGTACTGGCCGGCGGATTCTTGTCGGGACTGATATCCAACCGCCTGAATTTCACACTTGAGAGAAAGTCCGGTTTGCCTGCGCGCACAAGAATTATTGCTGCGCTTATAGGAGGAGGACTATTCGGATTCGGTTCGCAGCTGGGCCGCGGCTGCACGAGCGGCGCTGCACTGAGCGGTATGGCTGTATTGTCTTTCGGAGGAATCATAACCATGCTCGCTATTTTCGGCGGAGCTTACGCATTTGCTTACTTTTTCAGAAAGATGTGGATTTAGGGAAGTGTGCCCGAATCCGGGGAAATTATGAATTTAAGAGTTGGATATACAGGAATCATAGCATAAAGCGTGGAGTATAATATGGGACCATTAGTTCCGGATATAATCGGCAATGAACTCAACCTGATCGTAGCTTTCTTTATTGGAATTGCTTTCGGGTTTGTGCTCGAACAGGCGGGCTTTTCCACTTCGAAAAAGCTGGTGGGGCTTTTCTACGGCTATGATTTTACCGTACTGCGTGTTTTCTTTACTGCCGGTGTGACGGCAATGACCGGTGTAATTATTATGGGTCATTACGGTCTGCTCGATCTGAGCCTGATATACATCAATCCAACGTTCCTGTATTCGGCACTTGCCGGCGGGCTGATCATGGGACTTGGCTTTGTGGTAGGCGGCTACTGTCCCGGTACCAGTCTTTGTGCGGCTGCCATCGGAAAAATTGACGCTATGGTATTTATTGCGGGTTCTTTTCTGGGTGTCCTGATTTTTGCAGAAGGTTATCCATGGATCGAATGGCTGTATAAAGCTGAGAACTGGGGTGATCCCACGATATTCGGCATACTTGGCATATCACAGGGAGTGTTTGCATTTCTTTTAATGGCCGTTGCAGTAGGTGCTTTTTATTTTGTCACCTTTGTGGAAAACAGAGTAAACAAACGCAAGCATTCGGAATTCAGACCGGCGTACAGATACCACATAGCAGCTGCTGCTGCGGTAATTGCCGGATTTATGCTGATATTCATGCCCGAAAAAAAGAGTTATATGCTTTCAGATGCTTCTGCGGCTGGTTTTACGACTGGATACAGGCCGCATTACATTACGAGTGACGAACTGGCATTCAGAATACTGGATAGTGATCCGACTGTTCAGCTGATGGATTTCAGAAATCCGCTTGAATACAAGCGATTTTCTCTTCCCGGAGCCGTAAACCTGAAGGCTGAGAACCTGTTCGAAAAAGAAACCGGTAAACTGCTGCGTGTCAGAAATGTAAAAAGAGTTTTTTATTCCTATGATGAACAGGAATCGGTAAAGGCAGCCAAACTGGCTGACGAACTCGGATACAGGAATATTTATGTACTTCAGGGGGGACTGAAAGAATTTTCCGCCAGCATACTGAACTTCACAAGACCCGACGGCGCCATTTCGCGCCAGCAGTCCGATACATACAACTTCAGGGAACGCGCCAGAGCCCAACTGCCTGCTATGATAGAAAAATCCAAAGCCGCAAAAGTAGAAAAGAAACAGACGAAACGCATAATCGGCGGGTGCTGAAAATTACCGGTTTTATTTGGGAATTGAATGGCTAATTATCCCTGATGCCTGAGTATCAGGATTTCAATTTGCGTTTTGTACTCAAATACTTAGTTTTACTCCTTATAATTCAGAAAAATCTATAATACCAGAGAAAGTAATGCACATATCAGCTTTCATATTCACGGCAGTACTGCTTGTTATACCGCAAACAATTTTTTCACAACAATCAATTTCACAGAATCATATGCGTGACACTTCTGAAGAATTTGTACCTGACTGGGCTAAGAGCGCCGTATGGTACCAGATATTTCCCGAGCGCTTTTGCAATGGTGATAAGTCAAACGATCCGAAACTGAAGGACATTTCGGGCGCATGGCCGCATGATGCCGTATCTGCATGGCAGATCCATCCATGGACTTCAGACTGGTATAAGCTGCAGCCCTACGAAAAAAAGAATGGAAAGGATATATGGTTCAATCTGCAGCGCAGGCGTTACGGTGGTGACCTGCAGGGTATACTGGATAAACTGGATTATCTGCAGCAGCTGGGCATTAACGCCATCTATCTGAACCCGGTTTTCGATGCCCCCTCACTGCATAAATACGACGGCGCATCATACCATCACATAGATCCTAACTTCGGACCCGATCCGGAAGGCGACCGGAAACTGATGATGAGTGAGACACCACACGATCCGGACACATGGATTTGGACTGAGGCTGATAAACTTATGCTGCGCCTGATAGAAGAAGTCCATAAGAGAAACATGCGCATCATTTTTGACGGCGTATTCAACCATATGGGGTTAAATTCGTTTGCATTTCAGGATCTGCTAAAGAATCAGGAAAAATCCATTTATAAAGACTGGTTCACTGTAAAGTCTTTCAGGAATCCTGTAAAGGGTACCCAGTTTGAATATGAAGGGTGGTTCGGTGTAAAAGAACTGCCCGAACTGAAGGAGGATAAAAATGGTATAGTCACCGGACCGCGCGAATATATATTTTCTGCCACGCGCAGATGGATGGATCCGGAAGGAAACGGCAATATCAGCCGCGGCATTGACGGATGGCGCCTTGACGTGGCTTACTGCGTAAGACATGAATTCTGGAAAGACTGGAGGTCGCTGGTAAAATCTATAAATCCCGGGGCATATCTGACCGCCGAGGTTATTGATTCTATAAAAGTTATTAAACCTTATCTCCTGGGTGATGAATTTGATGCTGTAATGAACTATAACTTTGCATTTACATGCGCAGAATATTTTGTCTCTGAAAAATCACGCATTAAAACTTCCGAATTCGATAAAAAACTCAGCGAGCTCAGAGAAGCATTTCCCGTCGGAGTTGCATTTGTCCAGCAGAACCTCTTCGGCAGCCATGATGCTAACCGCATAGGATCTCACATAGTGAACCGCGATCTGGGTGTTTACCGCAACTGGCCTGAATATTTCGGGAAATCCAGGGCTGAGAACCCGGCATACGACACGCGGAAACCCAATGATAAGGAACTAAGAATACAGAAGCTGTTTGTGATATTCCAGATGACATATCCCGGAGCCCCCATGGTATACTATGGCGATGAGGCGGGGATGTGGGGCGCCAACGATCCCGACTGCCGGAAACCGATGATCTGGAAAGAAATGCAGTACGAGGATGAAACAACTCTGCCGGACCAGTCGGTAAAAACTCATGCAGATAAGGTTGAATTCAATGAAGATCTCTTTGATCATTACAGAAAACTTATCGGTATCAGGAACCGGTATGCGGCATTACAGTTGGGAGACTATACGACGATTCTGACAAATGATCAGACAGGAATATATGCATTTTCGAGGAAATATGAAGATAAGGAAGTCATCGTCATACTGAACAATTCAGAAATGCCGCATCGTGCGGCCATAAGCAGCCGCACGCGCGGTGTTTACCGTGATGTACTGAACGAGAAGACTGTCAAGACCGACAAAGGCCGGCTGGCACTGACCATACGCCCCAAGTGGGCTGCCATACTGGTCAAAGAATAATTATCTGTTTCTCCCCTGCTGCCGTACCTGTTTATATGGTGCCGGCAGCAGAGGAAAATGGTTCTAAAACTTTTCGAAATCCCCTTCGTATTTGTCTGCTGTCATATTCAGCTGAACACCTTCACTTTTTATCACTTTTTTCGTCTGATCACCCATTTTAGCGTTTATCACGCGGCTTGCGACATCAGCTATTTTGGAAGTTGTTACGACAGGCGATGCAGTTTTTTTCACTTTTGTTTTTTTTATGTTATCTGAACTTACACGGAAGAATGATATTACTTCGAGCAGCTGTTCTGCCTGACTTGAGAGTTCTTCTGCAGTAGAAGCCATTTCCTCGCTTGCCGAAGCATTCTGCTGTATCACCTGATTCAGCTGCTGAATCGCGTTATTTATCTGTTCTGCACCGGAGTTCTGTTCATTGCTGGCAGCGGTAATTTCCTGCACCAGCTCTGCAGTCTTCTGTATATCCGGAACTATCTGTTTGAGCATTTCACCTGCACTCTCGGCTACCTGTACGCTTGACATGCTAAGCTGGCTTATTTCACCGGCTGCAACCTGACTGCGTTCAGCCAGTTTTCTGACCTCAGAGGCCACTACGGCAAATCCTTTTCCGTGTTCTCCGGCGCGTGCCGCTTCAATTGCCGCGTTCAGCGCAAGAAGATTTGTCTGTCTGGCTATTTCTTCTATAATGGATATCTTTGACGCTATATCCTTCATAGCCCTTACTGTTTCACTTACTGCGTGTCCGCCTTCCTTTGCATCTGATGCGCTCTTCTGTGCGATCTTCTCCGTCTGAAGCGCATTATCTGCATTCTGTTTTATATTGGCCGCCATCTGCTCCATCGAACTGGAGGCCTCTTCTGCGGCTGCTGCCTGCTCAGTTGCTCCCTGTGACATCTGTTCGCTGCCGGTACTCATCTGCTGACTTCCGCTGGCCACATTATCTGCCGCCTGCTGTACATTCGCAACTACATCAGTAAGTGCTTTTATCATTCTGCCGATGGCTATCATGAGCTTGTCACGGTCCGATTTCGGGGTAACCGTTATTGTAAGGTTACCATCCGAGACTTCCTCGACTGCTTTGACCTGTTCTTTTATGTTGGCGATCATATTTCTGAACGACTTCGCCAGCTGTCCTATTTCATCTGCAGAACTGCTTTCAACATTCACATCAATATCTCCGAGCGACAGCTTTTCTGCTGCATCTGACAATTCCTTTACCGGTCTGCTGATTATTCTGGAGATAAACAGTCCAAGTCCTATGCCTGCAAGAACACTGATCACCACGAGAATCATCAAAAAAGTACGGCTGCTCTCGTATATAGAGTCACTGTCAATATATGCCTGCTTTCCCCTTTCTTCTTTCAGCACCGACAGATCTGTCATCAGGTTGTCTACTTTATCGACTTCTTCCCTTGACCTGGTGATAGACTGGCTGAGTTCTTCGGATATATTTGAGAATCCGTTAGCATTTGCCTTCTTGATTACTTCTTTGGAGTAGTCCAGATATTCCTCAAAACCGGCCATTATTTTTTTATGAATATTTCTGGTTTCCTCGGTCTGAAGATTCGAATATACCTTATCCATATAGTCACGCATACGTTTTTCATAGAGCTTCATATTTGTCAGGCGCTTATCCCTGTCTTCCTGAGTTTTGGCCAGCACGTAGTTCCTCAATCCGCGGTCATAGTATATCAGGTTCAGATTGGCTTCCTTGTTATTGCTCAGGCCCAGCATATGATTTGTATACAGGTTGCCGAGCATTCCATTGATAGTGCTCATGTCGTTGAGTCCCATAAATCCTATCAACGCAGTAATTGCTGCTACAAGCACAAAGGAGGATATGAGTTTTGTGCCGATTTTCAGATCAAAGAACCATTTCATAGATACTTCCTTTTCTTACTGAAAGTTTTATATAATTTAGATTGTTTTGTACGGTATAAATTAGCCTGAACTATCCTGCGGGCAACCCGGATACATAGGCAGCACTAAAATATAATAAGACAATAGAGTCCTGTTGCTGGTGCTCTGCAATAGTTTACAGTCTAAATTGCTTATTATTTTTGTTTGGATATATACCTATTTATGGGCATTTGACAGTCAATTTGTAGGTATTTTTTTGGATTGGGGAAGGACTGCTGCGGGTGATTGAGGCGGCCGGCGCATGGCCCGCAGCAGTTATCAGATAATTCACACATCGGGAAATTATAACTATACTTCCTGAGTGGGTTCGACCTCCAGCTCAACCATTTTTGCCGTCACTCCTTTGACGAGAGTCAGCTTCCTGGTCAGTTCTTCATTTTGTTCCTGTGTTCCCACCAGTTCCATCATCAGCAGTCCCTGGTTTGAACAGTCGTCCAAAACGCCGTCATGAATTCCGAGCCGGGTCTTTATGATGCACCCCCACCCGGTCAGCACTTTCTGGACATTAACTGCGTAATCCTTTCTGTCACCTATCAGTACGAGCAGAACACTTTTTTTCATGACTTCACTCCTCTTAGTTTAAACTTAAAATATATTATTTCTGCTTAATTGTCCAGCACATCTGCATCCATATATTTGCTGTTTGACCAGAGGGCATTGATTTCTCCCCTGTTAATTGCAAAAATTCAGTATTAATACTGATTGTATTCTGCTGACATAGTATTTATGTTTAGTCAGATGATTTTGTTACGGTTTGTTACCGGAAGTATTAGCGGCGTGGGGGACCGCAGTACTTCCGGTAATTTTTGTATCCCCTGTTTTCCATTCCTTTTTATTCTCTCCTGATTTCGGTATTTTTAGGAATTGTAATAATTTTTTTCCAGGATACTGATGCTTTATATTTTAATTTATCTGTCAGCTATAGTTCTGGCTAACTTTTCAGTTCTCTGGTTTGGACCGGTGTCCACACCCGTTAATGCATTTTTGCTGATTGGACTTGATCTTACACTGCGCGATAAACTACACGATAGATGGGTAAAAGATAAGCTGTGGCTGAGGATGTTTCTGCTGATTTCCGCCGGATCTGCGATAACCTATATACTGAACAGAAATGCAGGACCAATTGCACTTGCCAGCGTAGTTTCATTTGCGGCTGCCGCGCTCGCCGATGCCGTAATGTATTCGAAGCTGATCACAAAAAAGTTTATGATACGTTCCAACGGTTCAAACCTTGCCGGTTCGCTGCTCGACTCATTTCTTTTTCCTACGCTTGCTTTCGGAACTGTGCTTCCTTGGGTCATACTGGGACAGTTTTTCGCCAAAGCTGCCGGCGGATTTTTGTGGTCACTGTTTCTGAAAAAATATTCATCGCGGGCTCAGGTTAATTCGGAATTCTGAAAACAGTACACCCTGCTCTGAGTAGCGGGGTGTACGTTTCAGATGTAATCCGTATTTATATGCCGGCGCCGGCCAACCCTTTACCAACGGCAATATTTTATAGATATAAAATAATTTATTCTGATGTATATTCTTCTTTCCTGAATTCCAGTCTTCCCAAATCACCCAGACTAACCATTACACTATCGCCTGACTCTATATTATTCATCAGCAGTTCCTGCGACAGACGGTTTATAACATATTTCTGGATGGTTCTTTTTAAGGGCCGTGCCCCGTATGTCAGATCGTATCCGGCACTTGCCAGCCAGTCTTTCGCCTCCTCATCAAATTCGATGCGTATATTCTTTTCCTCCAGCATTTTCCCGACTTTTTCGAGCTGAATATCTACTATGCTCCTGAGTTCACTCTTCAGAAGCGGCTTGAACAATACGACCTCGTCTATTCTGTTCAGGAATTCGGGACGAATGGTTTTTCTGAGCATATCAATCAGTTTCACCCGTAGATCACCCAGAATATCCGACACGTTCTGTTCGGTCATCTGTTCGAGTTTTTCCTGTATGAGGTGTGAACCCAGATTGGAGGTCATTATAATTATACAATTTTTGAAGTTGACTGTGCGGCCCTGGTTATCCGTCAGCCTGCCGTCGTCCAGCACCTGGAGGAGTATATTGAACACGTCTGTATGCGCTTTTTCAATTTCATCCAGCAGTATAACCGAATAAGGTCTTCTTCTGACTGCCTCGGTGAGCTGGCCGCCCTCTTCATAACCGACGTATCCCGGAGGTGCCCCTATTAGCCGCGACACGGAAAATTTTTCCATATACTCGGACATATCGATCCTTACCATAGCGTGCTCATCGTTGAAAAGGAATTCCGCAAGTGCCCGCGCGAGTTCAGTCTTGCCTACACCGGTAGTGCCCATAAATATGAAAGAGCCGATGGGACGGTTGACATCCTGCAGTCCGGCGCGCGAACGTCTTATGGCGTCTGATACCGCAGCTACGGCGTCTTCCTGTCCGACCACGCGTTTATGCAGTTCATCCTCCATTCTTATGAGTTTGCTGCGTTCGCTCTCGAGCATTTTACTGACCGGTATACCAGTCCATTTGGCAACCACTTCTGCAATATCCTCGGGGTCCACCTCTTCTTTCAGCATTTTGTGGTTTTCCTGTATACCCGACAGTTCTTCAGTCTCCTCTTTCAGCCTGCGTTCAAGTGTGGTTATCGTACCGTACCTCAGTTCTGCAACCTTCCCCAGGTTTCCTTCGCGTTCATACTGTTCCGACTCTATTTTTGCATTTTCAATATCGCTCTTCATTTTGCGTATCTGAAGAATTTTATCCTTTTCCAGATCCCAGTGTCCTTTAAGTCCGCTCCTCTGTTCGTGCAGCTCTGAGAGGTCTTTATTAAGATCTTCTATCCTTTTTAATGATTCCTCATCTTTTTCTCTTTTGAGAGCTTCTTTTTCTATCTCGAGTTGTTTGATGCGTCGTTCCAGCACATCCAGTTCTTCGGGCATTGAATCGATTTCGATCCTGAGCTTTGAAGCGGCTTCATCTATCAGATCGATAGCCTTATCGGGCAGAAATCTGTCGGCGATGTAGCGGTTTGAAAGCTGTACTGCGGCAACTATTGCCCCGTCTGTAATGCGCACGCCGTGATGGACCTCGTACTTTTCTTTCAGTCCCCTTAAAATGGATATCGCATCCTCTTCATTCGGTTCGCCCACGAGTACGGGCTGAAAACGCCGTTCAAGTGCCGCATCTTTTTCTATATATTTCTTGTATTCGTTCAGTGTAGTCGCACCTATTGCGTGCAGTTCGCCGCGTGCCAGAGCTGGTTTGAGTATATTGGCCGCGTCCATAGATCCCTGTACGCTGCCCGCACCGACTAAGGTGTGCAGTTCGTCGATAAACAGAATAATCTCTCCGTTTGACTCCTGTACTTCCTTAATTACAGCCTTGATCCTTTCCTCAAACTGTCCCCTGAACTGAGTACCGGCCACCAGAGCGCCGAGATCCAGAGCAACTATTTTCCTGGTTTTCAGATTTTCAGGTACATCACCGCTGACTATCCGGTGCGCAATTCCTTCGGCGATAGCGGTTTTGCCGACACCCGGATCACCTATCAGCACGGGATTATTTTTTGTCCTTCTTGAAAGCACCTGCAGTACCCTTCTGATCTCCTCATCCCTGCCGATTACCGGATCCAGTTTGCCCAAACTTGCCAATTCATTCAGATCCCGGCCATATTTTTTCAGCGCCTGATAGGTATCCTCCGGGTTCTGACTTGTAATTCTCTGCGATCCCCTCAGATCCTTAAGAGCTGCGAGGACTGTTTCACGTGAAACACCGTTGTCTTTAAGTAGTTGCCCGGCTTTGTTGTCCATGGTAACGAGTGCAAGAAGTATGTGCTCTGTCGATACGTACTCATCTTTCAGTGTCTTGGCCTCTTCAGATGACATGTCCAGCAGTCGCGAGGTATTCTGTGACAGTCCCTGATTACCCAGTCCGGAACCGCTGACCTTGGGCAGCCGTTCGAGCAGTTCACTTGTTTTGAGTCTGAGATGATTAAAATTTGCTTCAGCTTTCTTCAGTATCGGAACGACTATATTCGTTTCATCCTGAACCATAGCAGCAAGTATGTGTTCGGGTTCAATGATCTGGTTGCCGTAATTTTGAGCAATTTCGATGGCATTCTGAACTACATCTTGTGCCTTAACAGTAAGTTTATTGATATTAAACGGCATAAGTATTAGTCCTGTTATTAGTTCGAATTATTAAAAGTAATGAAGTTTCACGTGTTTAGCAAATTCAGCCGTGTGATGTTTCACGTGAAACATTGAAGTCTGTTTTAAGTTTGTACGTTATACAATTTACATTCGCACGCGGTTTCCCGGCACTTCATTTCACAAAGCCATAGCCTAAAGGGAACCCAAAAACTGCCGGCGGTTTTACATTGAGTTTAGATGATTATATGAGTAATTTTGTAACTTATGAATATAATAAATAATGAAGATACAATAGCTGCACTCGCTACCCCGGCCGGACAAGGCGCTATTGCGGTGATCAGGATAAGCGGATCCGAGAGTATTGCCTCTGCGGGGAAAATATTCCGGGGAAGGATCAGTCTGAATGATGCACCTTCTCACACCATCCATTACGGAAAGATACTGCAGCAGGATGAATCGGTTTTAGACGATGTGCTCGTCTCTGTATTCCGCGCTCCGCATTCATATACCGGTGAGGATTCCATTGAGATAAGCACTCACGGCAGCCAGCTGATCATCCAGAAGATCATAAACCTGCTGGTTGATACAGGGGTCAGAACAGCCGAACCGGGCGAGTTCACAAAGCGGGCTTTCCTGAACGGGCGCCTCGATCTTGCTCAGGCCGAAGCTGTGGCTGATGTTATAAACTCCAGAACCGAAGCATCTCTCAGAGGTGCCAGGAACCAGCTGGACGGAATTTTATCTGCAGGTGTTGCTGAGCTGAGAAACTCACTGCTCACTATCTCCTCTCTTATGGAGCTGGAACTGGATTTTGCCGAGGAAGAAATTGAACTGATCCCTGCCGCTGAGAGCAGCCAAAAGATACTGAACATTACGGGCAAACTACAGGAACTTCTGGATTCTTATTCATTCGGAAGAGTGATACGCGACGGAGTGAATATTGCGCTTGTAGGAAAACCAAACGTGGGCAAGTCCTCACTGCTGAATTATCTGTTGAAAGAATCCAGGGCTATAGTAAGCGAGGTTCCAGGAACCACGCGGGACGTAATTCGCGAGGAATTGAATGTGGAAGGCGTACTTCTCAGGCTGTTTGATACTGCAGGAATACGAACAACACACGATACGGTGGAAAAAGAGGGTGTACTCAGAAGCCGTCAGGCAGTGGAACAGTCGGATCTTGTCCTTTTCATCAGCGATGTAACAGGCGGTATAGACCACGACATACTGGATGAACTGAAGGAAATCGTCCCTGCTTCGAGAATAATTAAAGTTCTGAATAAGCTGGATCTGAGACCGGGGAAATACAATGAAGCGGATATCTGTATCTCTTCCAGGACGGGATATGGGATCGATTCACTGCTTAAGCTGCTGAAGGAACGCGCTGCCGGCTCTGACTCATACAGCGAAAAGGTTGCCATTGTAACAAATATAAGACACTTTAACGCACTTAAGAAGGCTAAGGAAAGTCTGCTGGCTGCAGAGGAGTCGCTCAGGAACGGATTCAGCGGAGAGTTTGTTGCAGCTGATATACGCAACGCAATAAATAGTCTGGACGAGATAATCGGAAAAGTTACGACGGATGACATACTGAACAACATATTTTCCAGCTTCTGTATCGGGAAGTAGAGCAGATTTATAAATTCTGAATTCTGAATTTTGCAAATATTTGTTTCACGTGAAACATATTTGCCGGAACTTTAAGGCGTACAAGAAATTTCTAAGTAATGAGAGTCACTATAATCCGGACTACATTTAACAAACTGTATCCTGTTAGGGGTTATTAACACACACCCCCGTCCGATGACGGATGTACCCCTCTCGAGAGGGGACTAATCTCAGTGAAGTTTATAGTATTAAGCCGCTCTCAGAAAAGGGACTAATGTCAGTGCCGCAGAACTAATAAATCCCCTCGCAAGAGGGGTGGATCCCGCCGCAGGCGGGAGACGGGGTGTGTTCATATGAATATTTCGTAGTGACCCTTATTACTGATATTCTTTAATTCAAAATTTCCCCGAAATCGGGGATCCCGCCATTGGCGGGACATAATTCATAATTAGTTAGATAGATACATGAGATATTTTGATGTGATAGTAGCCGGGGGCGGACATGCGGGTATTGAAGCTGCATCTGCCTCGGCAAGAATGGGCTGTCTGACAGCCGTAGTTACAATGGACAAAAACGCCTTCGGCAGAATGTCATGCAATCCGGCGATCGGCGGCAGCGCCAAGGGTCATCTCGTACACGAGATCGACGCACTTGGCGGCATGATGGGAATAATTGCGGACAAAACTGGTATTCAGTTCCGTACGCTGAACCTCTCCAAGGGTCCTGCCGTTTGGGCGCACCGCTGTCAATCTGACAGGGATTTATATTCAAAAGAAGCAACTGCAGTAATGCAGAACACACCGAACCTGACGATCATCGAGGATTCTATAATTCAGGCCATCGGGGAAAACGGAAAAATTACCGGCATCAGAACCGAGAAAGGCGAGGAAATTTCCTGCCGAGCGCTGGTTATCTGCTCGGGTACGTTCCTCAACGGGAAAATGTTTACCGGACTTACCTCGACACCCGGAGGCAGGTTTGGTGAGAGGCCGGCACTCGGACTTACACAGTCACTCATAGAGATGGGTTTTGAATCCGGCAGACTTAAAACCGGCACGCCTCCCCGCCTGCACAGGGATTCAATAGACTTCGATATACTCGAAAAACAGCCGGGTGATGATATCCCACAACCCTTTTCACTCAGAACAGACCCGTCCGGATTCCCGTCGCTGCCGCAGATAGTATGTCATCTGACATACACACATCAGGGCACGCACGATATCTTAAGAAAAGGCTTCGGAGAATCCCCGCTGTTTACCGGAGTAATAAACGGTGTAGGTCCCAGATACTGCCCGTCAATAGAGGATAAGATTGTCCGATTTGCGGACAGGACTTCACATCAGCTGTTTCTGGAGCCGGAGGGACTCGACAGTGAACTGATATACATCAATGGTTTTTCATCTTCGCTTCCGGCTGACATTCAGCTCGAGGCAGTTCATTCGATCAAAGGTCTTGAGAACGCAGCCATGGTACGTCCGGCTTATGCCGTGGAGTACGACTTCTTCCCTCCTTACCAGGTAGACCTCACACTCGAGACTAAAAAGATAAAAGGTCTTTATTTCGCGGGACAGATCAACGGAACGTCCGGTTACGAGGAAGCAGCAGCCCAGGGACTCATTGCCGGAATAAATGCTGCGCTCAAAGTAAAAGGGCTGCCTGAGTTTGTGCTGAAAAGAAGCGAAGCTTACATTGGTGTGCTGATAGATGATCTGGTTACAAAATCTACAGAAGAGCCGTACAGAATGTTTACTTCGCGCGCTGAACACCGTCTGCTCTTAAGGCAGGATAATGCGGACAGGCGTCTGCTCGAATATGGTGTGAATTTAGGGCTGATTGATAAAGATATGCTCGACAAGATGCGTGAACGCGAAGCACTGATCGACAGACACATAGAACACTTCAGGTCATTCAAGATTGCAGCCGCTGAGATAAATCCCCTTCTGGAAACATCCGGCACAACGCCAATAGAGTCGTCAGAGAGCATAGCCAAGCTATGCAAGCGTCCCGGCCTTTCGTTAGAATCGATACTGATGTGCGTCGAAGAAGACAAGCGCAACGGCATCGGAGAACTGATGCGGGACAGCAAGGCATTGATGCAGGTTGAAACGGAGCTGAAATACGAAGGCTACATAAAGCGCCAGCAGGAAATGATAGAAAAACTCGAAAAATATGAGGACCTCCAAATTCCTTCAAACTTTAATTATTTAGAACTAAAAACTTTTTCCGCAGAAGGCAGGGAAAAGCTGAACAAATTCCGCCCCCGCTCTATCGGCCAGGCATCACGTATTTCAGGAGTAACCCCTTCAGATATTTCAATTTTATTAGTATATTTGAAGTCGTAATTTTTAGCTTTTTGCAGAACTGATTGTTCATTCCTGCATCGCAAAATTTTTTATAACTAAAACATTTAATCTCTGTGTTTGTCGAAGAAGAAATATACCTAAAGCAGCTGGAACAGTTTTTCCGCGATAATAATCTCAGGGCGGATGAAAATCAGTACGGCAGGCTTGCTCACTATGCATCTTTACTGGCTGAAAAAAACCAGGTGGTAAATCTGATCTCCAGAAAGGATATTGAAGCGGTCGTTGAAAATCATATTTTCATTTCAGCCTTTATGTCCAAATTCACTCCGGAGCGCTGCTGTTCGTCGTTCATTGATATAGGGACGGGCGGAGGACTTCCAGCAATTCCCTTTGCTATCATGAATCCTCTGATGAAAGGTGTTGCGGTAGATTCGATAAAAAAGAAAACCGATGCTGTTTCAGAATTTATAAACAAGCTGAAGCTGGGCAACCTCAAGGCTCTCAACAGCCGCGTCGAAGATAAGGCGTTTATTGAAAATCACTGCGACAAGTATGATCTGGTAATAACAAGAGCCACTGTACCGCTCTATACACTGCTGAGCTATTCAATTCCCCTCATCCGGGAAAAAGCCTATGTCGCGGCAATAAAAGGCGGTGATCTTTCTCAGGAAGTAAAATATGCCGAGCAGAAATTCAAACCGTTTATTAAGAAAACAACTATTTTTGAGCTTTCATATAAACCAACAAATATAAGAAACGAAAAAGAAAAAAAACTAATCTTAATGGAACTAAACAAATGAGTCAAACTGACACTAAAAAACTGTTCGCTGAAATAGCCAATCTTACAACCGAGCAGAGAAATCCAAACTCAATGGATATTGATGCCCGTTCCACGGCTGAGATACTGGCAATAATAAACAATGAAGATAAACTGGTTCCTCTTGCAGTGGAAAAGGAATTACCATATATAACTCAGGCTGTTGAAATTATAGTTAACGCACTGAAGAATGGCGGCAGACTTTTATATTTCGGTGCCGGTACGAGCGGCAGGCTTGGAGTTGTTGATGCTTCCGAATGTCCCCCTACATTCGGTACTCCCTTCGGAATGATAGACGGTTTTATAGCCGGAGGACGCGAAGCAATGTTCCGTGCACAGGAAGGAGCCGAGGATCTCGAGGAAGGCGGAGCCGCCGATGTAATGAAAGCCAACGTCACGGATAAAGATGTAGTGTGCGGTATAGCCGCAAGCCGCAGAACCCCATACGTGGTAGGAGCCGTAAAAAAAGCAAAAGAGCTGGGCGCAAAAACATTATATGTAACCTGCAACCCCAGAGAAAATTTTGACATCAAGGAAGTTGATGTAGCGATGTGCCCATTCGTGGGACCGGAAGTTGTAATGGGTTCAACACGCATGAAGAGCGGTACGGCTCAGAAACTTGTACTGAACATGCTGACTACTGCATCAATGATACGCATGGGCAAAGTTTATGAAAACATGATGATCGACCTGCAGATGACAAACAAAAAACTGGTCGAACGTTCAAAGAGAATAGTCATGACCATTACCGGCTTGTCATACGAAAGCGCCACGGAATATCTTGAAAAAGCAGGCGGCCACGTAAAGACCGCACTTGTAATGATAAAGGCAAATGTAGACGCTGAAACGGCGAGGAAAAAACTTGAACTTGCCGAAGGCTTCGTACGCAAAGCCATTGAGATCTGAAGAAACGCACAACAATTGTTTTACCCGGCGGCATATATACTGCAGCCGGGTATGCTGATATTTAATATTTACCCAATTTTTCTTTAGGACCGCCAAGACACCGCATGAAAAATTCTGACCGTTTTAAACCACTTATGCTGCTGGTATTGGCGGCTTCAGCACTGATCTCGCTTTCTTTTGTTGATACAGAAACATCTTTCCTGAATCTCAGGATCAGAAACATTGACCCTCTCGGTGATATTAAAAAAGATACCTCCGTCACTTCCGGCTATACGGGACAGGAAACCGGACAGGAAGAACTGAACAACGGTCAATCCCCTGTTTCCGGAAACAGACTGAAGGATGGCACTACAGTTCCCGATAATGAGTCTGCAGTTGATTCATCATCAGAAAGTGCACACGGAGGTATGACGGGATTTATCTCTGCCATAGAAAATAAGGAGTATCAGCAGAAACCCATACGCATAGCATATTATGGCGACAGCGAGACCGAAGGCGATATGATAACCCAGGATCTGCGCGACCTGATGCAGTCTCAGTTCGGCGGAAAAGGCGTCGGATTCCTGCCCGTATGGACGGTGGATTCGGAATCCAGAGTCTGCTCAAAACCCAGGACATCGGGCGAATGGGAACATTCGATGATCAACCAGGAAAACAATTCAAACAGAAATTTTGGAATAGCCGGTGCCGTGTTTAACGTAAAGGGGGCCGGCACAGCAGAATTCCGCAGCCTGAAACCCAGATACCGGTTCAGCAAAGTAAAACTATTTTACTCAGCAGCCGATACTCTTCCCCTGTCATCCGTAACGGATAATTTCACTATGCAGACCAACAGCGAGGGATACTATATAAAAGAGCTCACTTTTACTTCGAGCCGCGAACAGAATTACGTCAGATTTTCGTTCGACAATCCACGCGCAAACATCTACGGCGTGAGCCTGGAATCCGGCAATGGAATATATGTCGACAACTTTACACTGCGCGGCCATTCGGGAGTCGGACTCAGCAGAATCCCTACAAACAATCTGGTGGAATTTTCAAGGTTCCTCGACTACCGTCTCATAGTACTGCACTTCGGCATGAATGTGCTGAATGAAACGGTAAAAGATTACACGTTTTATGAAAAAAGAATGATAGGTGTGATTAATCACTTCAAAAGATGCTTTCCCAACGCAGGCATAGTAGTAGTCGGCGTGGGTGATAAGGGTACCAAGGTCGGAGAAGAATACCTTACAGATCTGAGCGTGCTGAAACTCATACAGGCACAGAAGCGCGCGGCGAAGAAAACCGGATCGGCATTCTTTGATGCTTTCAGGGCGATGGGCGGAGCAAACTCGATGGTATCGTGGGTCAACAAAGGACTGGCTTCAAAGGACTATATTCACATAAGCAGACCGGGCGCAAGAATAATAGCAAAATCTTTGTATACTTATATAATGTCAGGTCAGAATAATCCTGACATTTGCTATAAACAAAACGAAAAACCGGCATGCGTAAACTGATACTTTTTTATACAGCCTTCTTTGTATTTCTGCTGCTCAGCAGCGCTGCTGCACAGCAGGCGGATACTGCGGGTGTTTTCAGTTTTATAAATGAAGGCAGCAACATAATTGAAAACTCCCAGTCACTACAGGCCGTTTTTGATAAACTACAGCGCATTCAGTCCGGCCAGAAAGAAAAACTCACGGTATACCATTTCGGAGATTCGCACGTAAGGGCATTTCAGTTTCCGAAAGAACTCGCCAACAGAATGCAGTTTAAATTCGGAAACGCCGGAGGCAACCTGTTATATAATAAACAGAATATCAGGAAATACAGAAGAAAAGGAAGATACAGAACCGTTGTAAAGGAAAGCCGGCAGGTCGGAGTAACCGGACTGACATCTGAGGGTGAAGCCGGAATCGAATTTAACGCCTACGGGGTATCGGGAAAAACATACGCTTATTTTGCCAAGTCAGCTGTTGCCGAAAAACACCTGCGCACATACCGTCCCGATCTGGTCATAATAAGTCTCGGAACAAATGAAGCATTTGGTCCCGCCGTGGACCAGTCGGCAATATATAACGATATTACCCGCTGCATTGCGCTCGTCAGAAATATCGTTCCCGGTGCAGCAATCATACTGACAATCCCACCAGACTGCTACCGGAAAAAAGTTTATAATGACAAAGTTCTCACCGTACGCGATGCAATCATTAAATACTCAAAAGAAAATAATACCGCCTACTGGGATCTGCTGCACGTAATGGGAGGAATAACCTCAAGGCTTAAATGGTTTGACGCGGGATTGTCGCAGAAGGATCTCGTACACTTTACACCGCAGGGCTATAAACTGCAGGGCGACCTGCTGTTTGAGGCCCTTGATTCCAGCTATTGCATCTACAGAATCCGCAATTTCAGATAACAGACTCCCCCTCTGTTCCGGTCTGAAACCGATACGCATAAGACCGGAGATGACACCCGAAATAAATTGCTATGTTTTATTTACGAAATAATTCTATATTATAATAAGTGTGTTTAGTTAGGAACTGAATAAACTGGCTATACGATTCCTGTAGTTGCCTGCCTCGCGCCGGGTAAATTTTAAAGTTGATTCAAAATAAATAACCAGAAACTATGCTATTTATGAGAAATGACAGTATGAAGCAGGAGGAAAAAAATATTCCCTCCTATATTCTGGATAATATCGAGAAAGAAAAACAGATAGGTTTGATGATTAACGAGATCAAAAAGGACCTCAAAACAAACTCTGTCTATAAGAAATTTTTCGATCAATACAATCAGAACAGCGTGGATACCTTTATTGACCAGTATGCATTTAAAAAAACCAGCTATCTGACTTATGGCGAACTCTACAAAGCCAACGAGGAGAAGAATATACTCCGGTATCAGCTCGAGGCGGAGGAAAGACTATGGGAAATCCAGCGGAAAAAACTCTTTAACCTGGAGTGTCAGTGGCGCGCCGAACTGATTAAAATTCCGGAAATAGAGATCTCACTCGACTTTGAATACTGGGAAAAAAATATCGAAAATTGTCCCTTCGTAGGACCTATTACCGACGAGGACTTTGAGCTGTATACCGATTATCTCCTGGGCGACAACTTTTATGACTTCGACCTGAGCTATTCGTGGCAGACATACAATGACATAAAAAAGAGCGCGGCTGATGACGGCGAGATACCTCCATGGTATGAATTTTACGACAGCCGCAAAGGCACCACTTCATTCATGCTGCTGCCGGACACAAGAGGCGGAAAAGAGGCCTATTACATATCTGTCTGGCAGAAGAACCATTCGGTCAAAGCCAAGGCAGCACAGAAAGAAAACGGCAGGCAGAAAAAAGATAAAAGACCTATACTGTTCAGCAATGACATTGCGGTACTGGAAGAATTTATAAAGAGATTTGAAAGCAAAAAACTGCTGGAGTATTTCAGACTCTACGAAAAAGAAGTAAACAAATCGAACGATGAAATAGACCAGGCGCTGGAGATACTGAAAAATGCTGATGAAGATGTACCCATAGAGAGCAGCTACAACTGGCGGGAAGCCATTATAATGGCTGCAAGACGTTACGAACAAAGGAAGCTCGCCGAAGCACTCAAACAGGTCTACCGGCAGTACCTCTACCGTCTGAAAGTAGGAATTTCTCAGGAGACACACGGCAGTCACGGCAATATACAGTGGATGAAGGACTGGGCCAGTGAAGTGAAGGAACAGATAATAGAAGCCAGAAAGCTGCTGGGTGAAGCTCCCGACCTTAACTTCTAAATAATTTATACGACAGAAATTATAATCAGGAGAAAAACTATGTTTGAAAAAATCCAGGAATATCTGGGCGATGAGGCAGAATCGCTCCTGTCCTATAAAGCAAAATTTCCAAAAGAAAGGCTGCACCTTCCGGGTCCTGACTTTGTTGAGCGCATCTTTTATCACAGTGACCGCAATATAAATACGCTGAAGAATCTCGAATGGATTTTCAGGTCAGGCCGTCTGGCCGGTACCGGCTACCTTTCCATCCTTCCCGTCGACCAGGGAATAGAACATACTGCAGGAGCCTCGTTTGCTCCCAATCCGGAGTATTTTGATCCTGAAAACATACTGCGCCTGGCAATTGAAGGCGGCTGCAATGCAGTGGCATCGACTCTGGGCGTGCTGGGATCGGTATCCAGAAAATACGCATTCAGGATCCCCTTTATACTGAAGATCAACCATAACGAACTGCTTACCTATCCGAATAAATACGATCAGATACTTTTTGCAAATGTGGAACAGGCGCTTGAGATGGGTGCAGCTGCAGTCGGAGCCACAATCTACTTCGGCAGCGAAGAAAGTTCAAGACAGATAATTGAGATTAGTGAGGCATTTCACTATGCACATGAACTGGGACTTGCAACAATACTCTGGTGCTATACGAGAAACAACGAATTCAAAAAAGACAAAGATTACCACGTTTCGGCAGACCTTACTGGCCAGGCCAACCATCTGGGCGTCACTATTGAGGCAGACATTATAAAGCAGAAACTGCCGGAGAATAACGGCGGATTCAAGGCACTTAAGTTCGGAAAGTTTGACGAGAAAATGTATACTGAACTGTCTTCTGATCACCCGATAGACCTTACGCGCTATCAGGTGCTGAATAACTACATGGGCCGCGCCGGACTTATCAACAGCGGCGGAGCTTCGGGCAAGAACGATCTGAAAGAAGCCACGCGCACCGCCGTGATAAATAAGCGGGCAGGCGGAATGGGACTAATTTCGGGCAGGAAAGCTTTTCAGCGCCCGATGAATGAAGGCATTCAGCTGCTCAATGCAATTCAGGATGTCTATCTTGCAAAAGAAGTTACCATTGCTTAGATATATATTATAAGGATTTGTTAAAAACCGGATGCAGGTGATACTTCATTTCCGTCAATGCCGATGACACTGAAACTGAGCGGTACCTGCCGTTCTGCATTTTCCAATGCAGCTTTTGCGAGGGCAAGCAGTCCCCTGCAGCATGGCACTTCCATGATCAGTACGGTTATGGATTTTATACCCGAATGATCTATCATCGCAATGAGTTTCTGAAGATATATTTCCTTGTTGCTGTCCAGCTTGGGACAGGCAATTGCAAGTACTTTGCCCGCAAGATACCGATCGTGAAAATCCCCTATGGCGTAGGCCGTACAGTCCGCCGCCAGCAGCAGGTCAGCGCCTTCCAGAAATTTCGCACCGGGATTCAGCAGGTGCATCTGGACGGGCCATTGTTTCAGCTGTGACTTCACAGGCACGTGCACTGCTATTGTGTGATCGTTTTCCGTCTGCGCTGTATGCCCGGCGTGTTCCATAGCTTTTTTCTCGTCAAAGTCCCCGGCTTCCCTTTCAATTATGCTGATAGCATCTTCCGGACAGTGTCCCAGACAGGCACCCAGTCCGTCGCAATATACATCACTTACCAGTCTGGCCTTACCGTCAATTATACTCAATGCCCCTTCAACGCAGTTGGGAATGCACAAACCGCAGCCGTTACATTTTTCTTCGTCTATATATATAATCTTTCTTTTCATTGTTTCACCAATTTTTACTTATAAGGGATAACAGGATTTGTTGTCCGAAATATATAAAATAATTGTTTCATTTTATACTGAAATTTACTTTCTTTTCAGTATGATAAGTGAAACGTCATCATACGCTTTTGCCTCGCCTATGAACATATCTACATTATAGATTATCTGCTCACCCATATCCCGGGCCGAATTTTTGGATATATGGGGCAGCATAAAGCCTAGTCTCTCTTCGCCGAAAAATTCTTTCTTTTCATTGCGGGCCTCGGTAACACCGTCAGAATACACTATCAGAGTTTCACCGGGCTGCAGTTCCAGCACCTGTTCCTTGTATTTTGCGCATGAAGTAAGTCCGATGGCGAGTCCGCCCTTCTCAAGCTTTTCCATACCGCTGCTCTTTAAGACTACCGGCGGAATATGCCCGGCATTGATGAGTTTTACCTGTCCGGATAAAGGCTGAAAATCGATATATATAAGAGATGCAAATATGTTGCGCGGACTGTCACGGTAGAATATGCGGTTTATTTTGTCGGTCAGTGTCTCGAGTGATTCTGTATCGGATACCAGCGCGCGGAGTGTGGACTGAAGTTTTGCGGTAAGCAGGGCTGCACTGAGTCCCTTTCCGGCCACGTCCCCCAGTATTGCACCGTAGCGCTCCTGACTTATTTTCACGAAATCCACAAAGTCACCACCCACCTCGTTAGCCGGACGGGTATACAGCCAGAGTTCCCATCCGGGTACCTGCGGATCGCGTTCAGGCATCAGTGCCTGCTGAACACTGTGACCGGCGTGGAGCTCTTCCTGAGCAAGAAGTTTATCTTTCAGTTCAAGCATCAGTATGAACAGTATCAGTATACCGCCGGCAATATGATTGGTATTTATGCTCAGCGATCCTGAATTTACATCCATCAGCAGGAGTATGATTCCTGCGACAATAAATAATCTTCTTACAGAAGTCAGCTTAAAGTACAGACTTCTCAAAAGCCACAAAGAAACGAAGACCCAGCGCCTGAAGCGAGTCATTGCTGCCAGCCGGTTCATCTGTTCCTCGGAAAGCATGAAATCCTTCAGTTCCCTGATGTCTGTCTGCAGTGTACGTTTCAGATTACTCTGATACAAGTCATCGCGCATTGTGCCCAGAACCGTCCTGGCCGCAGAAGCATATTTTTTATTCATTGCATTCTTTCAGATTTTGGTATTATACAAAAATATAATATTTCCATCCATTTCACTTTATTTTTTATTATCAGAATTTTCTTATTTTAACTCTTGAAATTTTTTACTCATTTCAGGGAGAGAAATCATGTACGAAAATATTTCTGAATTCTTAAATGACTGGTCCAGAGAAAGCCAGGCAACTCTTAAAGTTCTCTCAGCTATATCAGACGAATCACTGTGCCAAAAAGTTTACAACGACGGACGCACACTCGGTGATATCGCATGGCATATTGTTGACTCAGTAGGTGAAATGGCCGGCGGCGTTGGAGTAAAGCTGAAACGTCCTGAGGAAAACTCCCCTGTCCCTTCCAGCGCAGAAGAAATAACGGCACTTTACCAGTCAAACGCTGTCGAGCTGTTAAAGCAGATTGAAGAAACCTGGCAGGATTCAAACCTGACAGAAGAAGTAGATATGTACGGTGAGACCTGGACCAAGGGTCTGGTGCTGCACATTGTCATCAGACATGAAATACACCATCGCGGACAGCTCACTATACTCATGCGTCAGGCCGGACTTAAGGTTCCCGGAGTATACGGACCGGCAAAGGAAGAGTGGGCTGATATGAATATGCAGGCACCAAGATAATTCCCAAACGGAACAAGAGTGCCGCATGAATTCTGAAAAATATGTACTTATTACAGGGGCCTCTTCGGGTATCGGACTCGAACTGGCCCGGCTGTTTGCCCGTGACGGGTATTCGCTGATACTTACCGGCAGAAATGCGGAAGCACTGGGAAATTTGTCCGCTGAATTAAGGTCCTCCTACAAAACAGACCCGCTGATGCTGATTTACGATCTTGCTGACGCTTCCGCGCCCGCAGAAATATTCGGAAAAATCGCAGATGCAGGTCTGAACGTAGAAATACTCATAAATAATGCGGGTTACGGAACGGCAGGAAAGTTCTGGGATATAGCGGCCGCAGAGGAACTCGCAGAAATACAGGTCAACATTTCTGCACTGACTTACCTGACGAAATTATTTCTGCCCGGAATGATTGCGCGCCGAAGCGGGAAAGTACTGAACGTAGCATCCACTGCGGCATTTCAGCCCGGACCGCTTATGGCTGTATACTATGCAACCAAGGCGTATGTACTCAGTTTTACCGAGGCTATCAACGAAGAACTGAAAGGAACCGGGGTTTCTGCCTGCTGCCTTTGCCCGGGCGCTACCGCAACCGGATTCCAGAAACGAGCCGGACTGGAAAATTCGATACTTTTCAGCATGCACGTCATGGATGCAAAAACCGTTGCCCATGCCGCATACCGGGGTCTGCAGAAAAACAAAGCCATAATCATCCCGGGACTGATGAATAAACTGCTACCCCAGATGGAAAGATTTGTCCCGCGGAGAGCTGTTACTAGTGTTGTACGCTTTATAAATGGAAAATTAAAATAATGTATTGAGCCGTATTGCCGCTTTATACAAATACTGTTATTTTAATGTCGTAGTTTACTAATCAATTATTCGGGGGAATATGGTCTGATCTCTACTATCTGAATTTTTCACATAATTATCATTCAGGAGGTCAGCATGTTCAGATCATTTATTTGCACACTCATTCTTGCACTCTCATTTTCCTCACTCCGTGCTCAGTCACCAGTGTCCATATCTGTCAGCGGAGGAACATCGTATTTTGCATACCGGGAAACTCCGGGTTTCTCCTTAACCGGATCAGTGCACTACAAAACATCAGAGAATTTATCGTTATATACCTATACCGGTGTATCCCTGTGGAGTCACGATGTGGCGAACTTTGAACATATGAATTATGTAGTCACACAGAGTCCGCACACTCTTTTCCCACTATTTGCAGGTGTAAGGTTTTCTGCCGGAAAAGTAAAAAAACTGAATTCTTATATTGAAGCTGAAGCCGGACTTTCTTTTGTCAGTTACAGAGAGTTTAATCTTCTGTTAGTCGAGGACAAATCCAGCGGAAATACCTACCTCATATCATCACTGAAAGGAAAGAATGTACGGGAAACCCGTTACGGGTGCGGACTTGGTGCCGGAATTATCTATCCTCTAAATGAAATTGCCTCTATCAGCCTTTCCTATAAACTGACTGTTTCAGTGAATCCCAAATACAGTTCGCTGGTCAGCAATTCTGTACTGGCGGGCATAAACATAAATATTTAGGCGCAGAAGTATTTTCATTTTTGACAAACACCTATTTATTATTATTTTGAGTCTGATTTGAACAACTCTATTTTGCAACAGTTCAGGGAGGAATAGTATCAATGCAGCCCGTAAAATTTATGGAAGGAGACTCCGTCTACCTCAGGCCTTATCAGGAAAGTGACAATCAGCTGGTCCTTTTTGGAAAGAACTCATCAGAAGTACGCGAAACATTATTCCTGTTCGCACCCATGACTGCCGATCAGGTAAAGGCAGAGATGAATCAGTGGTCAAGCAGCAAAGAAATAATGCTGTTCACTATCTGCAGGCAGAAGGACAACGAGCCGGTAGGTCAGACCGCGTTTGTAAGAATTGATTATGTAAGCCGTGCTGCCGTATTCTACATTGCAGTCTATGATCCGCAGTACTGGTCCAGCGGTTTTGGCGGCGAGGCAACAAGACTCATGGTAAAATATGCTTTTGACATACTCAACCTGAACCGTATTCAGCTGCACGTCTGTGCTGAAAATGAAAAAGGTGTAAAAGCATACAAAAAAGCCGGTTTTTCCATTGAAGGCACGCTGCGTCAGGCAATGTACCATCACAACCGTTATATCGATTTTTACGTAATGGGAATACTGCGCGAAGAATATTATGGCCCCCGGGTTTAAGTATCGTATGAGTTTATTGTTTCCTGATCCCAGATAGTTTACTGCAGACACGCCCCGGCTGGATAATGAACACGGAGTATGTCTGCAGAATGAAATAACGATAATTTATGACTGGGGGTGTCCATAAATATCATGAGAATTATAGCTGATACTGGCATTTCCGGTGGTTAACACACCCCCGTACCGACAAGCCGGGCCATACCCCTCTCTGAAAGAGGGGACTAATGCCGGTGCAGTGTTACTATTGAATGAACTTTCCTGATCCAGAGTCAGGCATGTTGCCAAACTAATGCCAGTGCGTATTGCTATTTAATCCCCCAATTCAGAATTATAAATTACTGCCCGATACTCAGCACCCTTCCCCAGCCCGGATAGAGCTTTATGTTTTCGATCCTGCCGTTGCGCACTTCAAATGATTCACCCGGATTCAGCAGATCGTTCATGACAGCATCTTTAATTCCCGGCACGTCGAATGAAATACTGGTTTCCTCGGCAGATGAATTTACAATCACCACTGCGGACTGGTCGTCCTTGCGGCGGATAAATGCCAGCTGTTCATGGTTTACGTGCAGCTGCTCATAGTCGCCATATTTCAGCGCCGCGGAATTTTGCCTGAGAACGGACAGCCTGGAAATGGTTTTGCGCAGGTCATTTCGCAGCGGGCTGCGGTACAGTTCCGAAATATCCAGGTGCGGCCGCAACGGCAGGTCGCTCCCGTTATTTTTCACTCCCTCTACCCCCCATTCACTGCCATAATATATTGAAGGAATTCCAGGCATTGTAAACAACAGGCAATAAAGCGGATACAGGTGCCTCTCCTCATTAAGGCAGCTGGCAACCCGGTTGACGTCGTGATTATCAGCAAATGAATACAGGGGAATGCTGCGGTACATTCCTGCATGCCTGTCAAACTGGCGTTTCAGTGAATATGCAATCTCGAAATAATTCCTGTCGTTATGACTCGAGAAAAGTCCTTTGTAGCACTCATAATTTGTAACAGAATCCAGATGACCGTCCTCTATCCAGTGCCTGTAATCTCCGTGTATGACTTCTCCTACCAGGAAAAAGTCGTTTTTTAAGGATTTGCACAGTGATGACAGTTCCTGGAGGAACTCAATATCGAGACAGTCAGCCGCATCGAGTCTGAGTCCGCTTAAATTGAACTCGCGTATCCAGAACCTCACCGCGTCAAAGATATGGCCGCGCACGTCGGGATTGGACAGGTTGAGTTTGACCAGGTTATAATGTCCGTTCCAGCCCTCGTAAGAAAACGGGTCGTTCATGGGACTCTTTCCCTGAAAGCTCATGTTTTTGAACCAGCTCACGTATGGCGACTCACTCCCCTTTTGCAGCACGTCCCTGAACGCCCAGAAATCACGCCCCACATGGTTGAATACCGCATCAAATACAACACGTATACCGTTGTTATTCAAGGAATTACATAAATTTTTCAACGTATCAGTTGAGCCCAGGCGCCTATCGACAGAATAATAATCAATAGTATCGTATCCATGTGAAGTAGATTCGAATACAGGTCCCATATATAACGCATTGACTCCCAACGACTTAAAGTGTTCAATCCAATCATAAACATAACCCAGCCTGTCCAACGGTGCAGAATTGCGGTCGTTATGCTGCGGCGCCGCGCAGAACCCTATAGGATAGATATGATAAAATACAGCGTCATAATACCATGCATGCATAGAAGTGCCTCCTTATATTATCTTACTTACCGGTAGGTATAGTAAATGGTCAAAAAATTTCATCAGAGTTATTTTCTTTTTTTATTCAGGAATATATGCCGTGGCTGAACTGGTGTACCGCGTCGTACACCGCCCTGTCGCCGAGTTCCGCGTATTTGTGCAGTGCCAGAGTGATGTAGTTATTTATCATGCCCAGGAAAGTTATGGCGTAGCGCATATGTCTGTTTTTCATATTGCCGTGGTCTTTGGCCGCGTCTATAAACAGTTTTTCGAGTATTCTGTATATCTTTTTATTATACGGATCGATAGCGGCTATGGTCTCAGAATCGGGAGACGAGAAATTCATGGACAGCTGCATCCTGTAGAACACTTCGTTGCGCGCAGCAAACCGGAAAAACAGAGACGCCACCGCCTCCAGTGTCCAGGGCAGATCTCCGTCATACAAAGCCGTCTGTTCCAGCTCCTGCAGCAGCGGTGCAAAATTCTCCTCCAGCAGCTTATCCAGCAGTCCCCGCTTGCTCCCGAAATAGTGGTACAGCGTAGGTTTTGTGATGCCGGCTTTATCAGCTATCTCCATCACCCCCGCCGCCTCGTATCCCCTGCTCGCGAAAAGCTCCAGCGCCACACCCAGTATTTTCCCGCGGTTATCCATTTGCTCTCCAATTTATACGGGTAATATACCGATCGGTATAACAAAATGCAAATAACTTTTTATTACGGGTTTTGAATTCTGAAAATGAAGAGGGGGGAAGAGAATGAACCGGCATTTGCCGCGGCATGGCGCGGCAAACTGCCGGTTCAGTGAGTATTTATGCGTGGCAGCAGCCGGCCTTTACAGTAGCTTCGAGTGCTGTATCGAGGCATCTGATAATGTCGTCGACATTTTCTATACCGACAGACAGTCTGACGAGGCCGTCAGAAATTCCGACTTCGGCGCGGGCTTCCTTGCCCATACCTGCGTGCGTCATGCTTGCCGGGTGCTGTATGAGCGATTCAACGCCGCCCAGACTAACAGCCAGCTGGCATATTTCAACTGTATTCATCATTATGAGTCCGGCCTCATATCCGCCTTTCAGTTCAAAAGACATTACGGCACCGGGACCATACTGTTGTTTCTGAGCCAGTTCATACTGTGGGTGGCTTTTGAGTCCCGGGAACATAACTTTCTCGACCAGCGGGTGTTTTTCGAGGTGTTCTGCAATTTTCTGAGCATTATAGCAGTGTCTTTCCATTCTGAGCGATAGCGTTTTTATTCCCCTGTGCACCAGAAACGAGTTAAACGGATCGATAACGCCGCCTATCTGGTTCAGCACTTTTCTGCAGTGCTTATACAATTCCTCGCTGTTTACCACGACCACGCCTGCAATAACGTCTGCATGTCCGTTCAGGAATTTTGTCATACTATGCACAACCACATCTGCACCCAGTTCAATGGGTCTCTGAAGGGCGGGGCCCAGAAAAGTATTATCAACCACCAGCTTTGCATTATTTTCGTGTGCGATCTTTGCCGCTCCGGCAAGATCTGTGATGCAGAGAGTAGGGTTGGCAGGTGTTTCAATGTAAATAACTCTTGTGTTGGGACGAACCGCACTGCGCACATTCTCCAGATCAGAGGAATCCACGAATGTAGTCTCAACTCCGAAATCAGCCATTACCGTCCTGAGCAAAGTAGAGGTAGGGCCATATACTATAGCAGAGCAGATAACGTGGTCTCCTGCTTTCAGCAGACTTGCAAACGCCGTATGAATGGCGGCCATACCACTTGCACATCCCAGAGCTTTATATCCATGTTCAAGATCAGCCACACAGTTTTCCATTGCCTCGACCGTAGGATTGGTCATTCTGGTATAAATAAAGCCTTTTTCTTTGCCTGCAAACAGATCGGCGCCATGCTGTGCTGATTCAAAACGGAAAGTAGAAGTCTGATAAATAGGAGGGGTAACAGGACCAAATTCATAATCACCTATGCCCGAGTGGACACATTTTGTTTCAAAGGTACAACAATTTTCTTCAGTTTTGTTTTCTTTCATTTTGGAACTCTGACTAAAATAATGAGAAATATTCTTTGTCAAAAATTAACAATATTCGGTAAGTATTCCAAAATAATAAGCGAAGCGAAGAGGTGTTTCGGCCGCCGCAAAAAATCTATAAACAACCAGGCCCCCCATCCCCGGTTGTTTATAAATACTCTAATAGAGAAGCGTAACACTTACACACATTACACGGACAATGGTTGCACGCGGGTGAAATTTTTCTTCTATTATACGCTGTAGTTTCTTTTATAAATTGATTTTAGTTAATTTTGTCCTTCAAAGTCTGGAAATTTTTTATGAATCGTTTATTTATTGTTCTGTGTCTGTTGTCGCTTTGTCTGTCATTCCCCATATTTGCCCGCTGGGAAAATCCGGCTGATTCATCGTACACATACCTGAAACTCGCCGAAAAGTACAAGAGCGAAGAAAATTATACAGAAGCAGTCAAGATGATAGAAAAAAGTCTGTGTTTTCTCAGTGACTCGTGCAGTATGTACAAGGCTGCGGTATTAAATACAGCAGGAAATATATACAATAATACGGGGAACTATCCCAAAGCCAGAACAAACCTGCAGAGCGCCCTGTCATGCGTCAGGTCATTCAGCTGCAATGCAGCAGATACTCTCCTGCTGAATATACTGAATAATCTGGGAGATCTGGACGGCAATCTGGGACAGAATCAGGATGCCCTCTCGTGTTACTCCGAAGCATTATCTATAGCAAGGAAAAATAATCTGACGGCAGAAATATCATCTGTACTGAACAACACGGGACTTATTTACCATTCATTGGGACAGTACGATAAAGCAATTGAATACATCAAAAACTCGTTAAAACTGACCGGGCCGGACACTGACAAAAAACGGATGATGAGTAAACTGAATAATCTGGGACAGATTTACCTTACAGTCAGCAAGTATGATTCCAGCAGAGTATACTTTGAAAGTGCACTGGAGCTTGCCCGGGAATTAGACTCAAAGGAGTTTATCGCAAGCGTACAGAATAATATAGGAGGTCTGTGCTTCAGTCTCGGACAATACGGAAAAGCCATCACATACTTTGAAGAATCATTGGCCGTCTGCAGGCAGATGGGGCAGGAAGACAAGATCGGCAGGAAGCTGAACAACCTGGGACTTACCTACCAGTATATAAACAATTATGATAAAGCGCTGGCGTGCTATCAGGAATCACTCGAAATAACGAGGCGTCTTGAACAATATGAACGGCTGCCGAGCGTATTATCAAACATTGGAAGTCTCCTGAGGATTCAGAAGAAATATGACGAAGCCATGAAGTATTATAATGAAGCAATGGCGCTTGACAGGCGGCAGAACAGACAGGGCGATATTGCGGTGGATCTGAATAATATCGGATTCATATATATGCTTACAGGAAAAACCGATGATGCCGCAAGAAACTTTGAAGAGGCGCTGACAATTATGGGTCAAAAAGCCCCGTCTCAAAAGACCGCGGGAATTTTGAAAAATCTGGGCATTTTATACTACAATAAATCAGACTACCGGCGGGCGGCAGATTATTTTACAAAGGCAATAGACCAGCTGGAAACTGTCAGGAAGACAGCAAGAGAGACCGCAAGGAGAGATTATCTGGCGAGCCAGATAGGCACATACAGATTTCTTACCATGTGCTACGTGAAAACCAATATGGAAACAGAAGCAGTCAATTCACTGGAGCAATCCACCGCAAGATATCTGCTGGAACAAATAGCCAAAAAACAAAATAGCGAAGTATCCCCGGCGGTAGATATTCTCCGGTATCAGAAAAGCATACCAGCTGAATCGGTACTGCTCTGCTTTACAAATTATGAGAACGTTCCGGGCATGGCTTCATTCTGCATCAGCAGCGATACAATTTGTGCAGCCACAAGGGATAGCTGCAATGAATTAAATGGAGCAGGGGAAAAATACAGGGAAATCATAGACGAATTATTTGCAGGAAGCACAAGTCAGACAAAAGCCAAACCTGATGCCAACAGCATCATTTCATTCTACAGATACCTTCTATCACTGCCATCCCCCAGCATCAGCGAAGTCAAAATGACAAAAGAAATTGCCCGTGCACTATATTCTTTTCTGATCGGGGATTTTGAGAAGTACATCAAAGACAAAAAAGAAATCACCATAATTCCCGGCGGTGCACTGACACTTATTCCATTTGAAACTCTGATAATGCCCGATGGAAGATATCTGATAGAAAAATATAATATAAAATACTGTCAGTCTATGACTGTTTCGACCATACTGAACTCCAGAAAACGCACCAGCAATGCCGATCATTTACTGGGATTTGGAGGAGCAGTTTATGACAGCACTGCTGCCGGCGTATATTCAGAAGAAAAGAAGGGAGCAACCGACAGGGTGCATTACCTTGCGCTGAAAGCGAGAGCTAAGGGTGAAAACATGCTTCCGTTCTATAACTCTCTGGGATACGGATATCTGCCGAATATACCGGCAACACTGCTGGAGATGAAGGTACTTAAGCGCTTATACCCGGACAGCAGGATATTGACGGGGAAAGACGCAACAGAAAGAACACTGAAACAAATTTCGGCTGCGGGTGAATTAAAGCAGTATGGTATAATCCACTTTGCGACGCACGGACTGGTAATCCCTGACCTGCCGGAATTATCGGCACTGGTTTTTTCAAGAACAGATGTGTCTGATTCTGCCGCAGATGACGGATACCTTGATATGCAGGAAATAGCGGATCTGGATATACACGCTGATTTTGTAAATCTCTCCGCTTGTGAAACGGGTACGGGAAAGATATACAACGGGGAAGGAATCTGGGGACTGACAGAGTCGTTTATTATTGCCGGTGCAAATTCTGTCGGCGTATCGCTCTGGAAAGTAGAAGATACGCCAACTGCTGCATTTATGGCAGGAATGTACAGTATGGTAAAGAGACACAAGAAAACTTTCTCAGAAGCAATAACGGACATGAAGAGAAGATTCATTAATGGAGCCGCATATTCAGCTCCGTTCTACTGGGCCCCGTTCATCTACTATGGGAACTAATTGCTATACATAACCAAATTCACAGCACGAATAAAATGGTCTGGCATATATAATTATGCCAGACACTGCTTAAATCCGGCTAAAAAAGAAAATTAGAAATCTTCATACCGATAAGAAAAGTTTTTATATCTCCCAGGCTGCCTCCTTCGGGTGAAGTAAGACGGTATTCCATAATTGGCTGCAGAGAAATGTTTTTAGCCAATGCAAGATTGTACCCCACGCCAAAAGTAATCTGAGTATCATTGTAATCTTCGGTAGATGAAAACAAGACGTCAAAAGAAACAAATGGTTTGTTTTTCATATTGCCGAAATAATATTCGACTTTAGGACCAAAAGAAAACCTGTGGTCATCTGAAATATCACCGCCGTATGAATAATAAGACAGCTGAATTCCAGCAAGCAAATTATCCATAAAGAAGTATCCGGTTCCGCTGCTCAGGTCAAAATAGCTATAGCTAAAGTCTTCATACGAATAATTTGAATACATAAGCTGGCCGCTAAGAGAAACGACGCCTTTTACGGTCTGATTAAAATAATTTGTTCTGTCGGCAGCTTCATTGTCAGCATCAGATGCTTCATATTGTTCATTCGAATTACTATCATAGTTGCTGCTTCTGCTCTTGTTGTACTCCCTGGTGATCTTCTCCACGTCTTCATAATTATAAACGAACAGGTTTCCATCCTTTGTTTGAATTTTGATTGTTTTGTTGGGAATCTGTTCAATAATTTCTCCCCTGATTATACTTCCGTTTTTCAGATACAGACAATCTTGTTTGCCGGATTGTGCAAAAACAGGAAGACTCAGAAATACAACGGTCAACAGTACAGAAAGTAATTTTTGAGTTTGCATTGAAGAACCTCACGATAAATATGGTTAACTATTATTTACCCCCTGACTTACACCCGAAACTCTTAAAATAGTTGCACAAAATATCAGTTCTTATTCGCCGAAATAGCCGGTTTTGTTCAGTATAATTATTTCATCGAGAAGTTCGTTCTCGCCGAAACACAGTATCAGTCCGGCTTTTTTGAAGTGGTAAAATTTCTTGTGTTGTGAAAATGAGGCAGTGTAGTCCCTGGACAGGTGTGCCAGTATATCTTGTCTGTTCGATCCGGTTCTGATCAAGGTCCCCGGAATTTCTCCGCGTTTTATGCCGATCAGTTCAATGCTCTTCAGCGAATTGTTTGAGCGTACGATCATAATTTTCATTGAATCATTTTCGCTGTAAGACAGGTTGTATTTATCCCTGAGTCCGAACGGATAATTCTTCAGCGTACCCGGTTTAATTTTATCATACATTTTCATGGTGTAATTCAGCAGTGTGCCGCGCGGTATAACGTCATCCCTGCAATCAGCCGTAACAGAAGAACCGGCTCCCATCAGCTCCATATTTCTTTCCGCTGCGATAAATTCAGGATCGCCTTTTACGGCCTCCTTCAGGTAATCTTTTGCCAATTCTTTCTGGCCCCGACAGTACTCAATCAGCGCATTCAGGTTGTAATAAAAAGGAAGAAGATGGTATCTGGACAGATCGCGGGAGTTATTGCTCTTAATATCAGCGAGCAGATCTCTGGCATCCTCATACTGCTGATTAAGTCCGTACAACACCACCGGATTAAGGCGCGCCGGAAGGTATTCATTATTAGACATCAGCAGGGCCTGATTAAAACAGTTAACTGCTTTCTTATAGCTTGTCCTGTAATCAAACATCTCGGTGCTGCTTATACCGGTTTTAAGAGACGGGCGGTTATTGAGTATGCCGCTGGCTGAGCGGAGAGTGTTTACTTCTGAATTTATTACATATCCCCACTCAAAATTCCTGAAATCCAGAGTATCCGGATCGATCATAAAATCCTTTGAGTAATAGAGTCTGGCCTTATGTATATAACACAGGCCCATATTGTTCAGCAGCTCTGGCGTCGTAATGGATGTATAATTCTGATAGCTGTTGTATGCTTCTATGCAGATATCCAGAAAATAATCATTGTCATTTTCCTCTGAAAGCATCAGCATCAGGTTGCCGCATTCATATAGCCGGTTGTATTCATTAAGTACCTGCTTGCGGAAGTTGATCATCCTTACACGCTCGGCTGCATCCGCATAAAGTTTTTTCACAGAAGATTTTTTAAGTCTGTACAGTTTATAAATATCGGTGATGATATTTTTCTTTTCGTTGCTGAACTGACCGGTGGAATAGCCGCTTACGCTCATGATACTGACGGCTCTGAGATCCGCATTTAACTCTTTTTGTTTTCTTACTTCCAGAAGCTCATTGGACAGAGAGTTCTGAAATGGATTGAGAAACCGGTCATAATCGAGGTCGTTGTTCATGATGTGTGCAATTTCATGGGAGAGAAGAAATGCAAGCCTGTTGTTCCCCTCCTCTGCAGAGTAGCCCTGAAAGCAAAGAGTAATGATATCGTCTGAGACAACTATAGTGTTGGTTTTATCGAGCAGGAGTGAGCGGCCTTCGGGTTTTATCATAAGACTTACATTCCAGAACCCGGTTTTGTTCTGAATCTGGTCGAATACCTGCATAACGCGCAGTGTATCGGCACAATAGGCATGACGGGGCAGCATAAGTACCGCAATAGCAGTCAAGATGAAAAAACAAAACGGATGGCGTCTGTTGTAAGGCATAAAAGATTTCTATAGATACTCGGTTACTTCTCTTCAAGTAAATTCACAATTACTTTAACCGTGTCATTCAGTCCGGGCTGGTAGTATGTTCCTATTGCTTTTCTGAATGCTACGGATTTAAGTGCTTTTTTCACGTCTGCAGCGGATGGTTCTGAAATAAAACCGTAATGCATGTTCTGCAGCACTTTCTTGTGCAGCGTTTCGATATATACACTATTTTTGCGAGAAACCCTAGCGACCTCCGGCTGCTGCGCTGCAGCACGATTCGTAATCTCGTCATGCCCGGTGGACGGCTGAATCGTCACGCTGTGTTTTGTCTTGTTTCCGGCCGCTATAGAGTTAACAGAAGAATGATCGTGTTTTCCATAAAGAAATGCATATATCGAAAAACACACAATACACACGGCAGCGGTGTATGAAAGGTACATGACAGGAGCAGTATTTTTTTCCTCAGGAAGAAATATATCCGTCAGGGACGACAAAACGCCCCGTTTTCTGCGCTTAAGACTGCTGATTGGTATTTTATCTATTTCAGATGCAAGCCTTTCATCAAAATTCCCGGACAGGTTTTCCTCTCTGATAGATCTTATCTGTTCTATTAAATCAGCATTCTCTTTTTCAAAATCATCTGCCGATGTGAATTCAGGCCTGTTCAACTTTCATTTCCTCCAGTTCATTTCTGATAATACCGAGCCCCCTCCTGCACAAAGACTTCAGCGTATTGATGCCTTTGCCGGTAATTTGGGATATCTCTTCGTACGAAAGTTCATCAAGGAACCGCATGGTAATAACCTCCCGGTATTTTGAATCCAGGCTTCCCAGCACTTTCTTTATAATCGCTGAAGTTTCACTGTTTTCAATTTTATCCATGAAGCTCTCCGAAAGATCTGCCGGACCCTCTTCATCAAAGACTGACCCGATATCTGCCCTATGGTTGTCTCTCAGCAGATTTAACGCATAGTTTCTGCATATCGTATAGGCCCAGGTAGAGAATTGATGACTTTGTCTGTATGTAAACTTGTTTTCGTAAATTTTAATAAGAGTCTGCTGGACTATATCCTCAGCCTGATCCCGGTCTTTTATAAGTCCCCTTAGCAGGAAATTGAACAGACGCTTCTGATAACGCCTGGCAATCAAATTAAAAGCAGCACGTGAACACTCTGAAAATTCACGCATCAGCTGATTGTCAGATTTTTCCGAAGAATCCATAGCCCTATATTCCTTTACACACAAATTCTGGTTAAAAGTTGCGAACAAATTTACTAATTCTTTTGGAAGAATATATATGTTTATTTTAAAAACATACGGCTGTTAATATATTTTTCTGCTAACAGAGAAATCCATATATTTACCGATAAAATATAATTCGGTATTGAATCACACAACAATGAGGCCCCGGTGTGAATATTGTAATCAAAGAAGTTACAGACAGGCATCAGCTGAAAGATTTTTTGCTTTTTCAGTATGACCTGTATAAACCCAATAAGTACTGGGTGCCGCCGCCGCGAAGCGAGGAACTCAAGTCGCTGCGCAGGGATAAAAATCCTGCATTTGAGTTCTGCGAGGCATGCTACTGGCTGGCATACAAGGATGGGAAAATTGCCGGACGCATAGCCGGCATTATAAACCACAAATATAACGATAAATGGAAAAAGAAAGACGCGCGCTTCGGATGGTTCGATTTTACAGATGACAGTGATGTATCATCGGCACTTCTGAAGACTGCGGAGGCCTGGGCGAAAGACAAAGGAATGACTGCAATTCATGGCCCGCTTGGCTTTACGGATATGGACGGCGAAGGCACTCTGGTCGAAGGTTTTGAAGAAACAAGCACTCTCGGTTCCATATACAACTACCCATACTACCCTGCTCACATAGAACGCTGTGGCTATGCAAAAGACACCGACTGGGTAGAGTTTGAGGTTACAATGACCGGCGAAGTAAACCCGCAAATTCAAAGAATTGCAGAAATAGCACTGCAAAGAAATAAGCTGCATCTGCTCCAGGTCAAAAAATCAAAAGAACTGCTGCCGTATGCTCATGAAATATTTGAAGTGCTGAATTCAGCTTATGCCGGTCTGTACGGATTTACCGAATTGTCGAAATCGCAGATTGATATGTATGTTAAGCAGTATTTCGGATTTGTACTGGCTGAATATACACCTGTAGTACTCGATCAGCACAACCGGGTTGCCGCATTCGGCATCACCATGCCATCGCTTTCCGAAGCATTTCAGAAAAACAAAGGGCGGCTGTTTCCATTTGGTTTCTATCATATACTGCGCGCACTGAAAAACAACCATAAGGCAGACCTGTACCTTACTGCAGTCAGACCTGATCTGCAGAACAAGGGCATAAATGCAATACTGATACACGAAATAAACAAAGTGTATGTGAAAAACAAAATTGAAAAAGTAGAAACGAACCGCGAACTCGAGGTCAACTCCAAGGTGCAGGCACAATGGCGGTTTTTCGATACAAGGCAGCACAAGCGCAGACGGTGCTATGTGAAGGAACTATAAGTTCTCAGTTTTCAGTTAAATAATTATAAATTTGACAGGTTATGAACGGCAGCCGGAAAGAAATGACAGAATGCGAACTAATCAGAGCGGTGAAAAATTCCGATCAGGCTGCATTCAGGCTGCTGAGCAGGCAATACTATACACAGCTCTATGGATTTATCTGGAGAAGGACCGGGGATGCCGAAGCAGCAAAAGACATACTGCAGGATCTGTTCCTGAACATATGGAGGCTGCGCGAAAACCTGGACGAATCCAGGTCCATAAAACCATATCTCTTTGCATCAGCAAACAATCTGATTATAAACCACATTAAAAGAAAATCCGCTCACAATTCCATGTTTGCGGATATTTCACCCGATGAACTATCCGGAAACACACAAGATATAAACGAATATCTCGATGATGTCCTGAAGGACATACCGGAGAAACTGCGCATTGTGTTTATTATGAACAAGTTTGAGGGGTTTAAATATTCCGAAATCGCAGAGATGCTGGAGATATCGGAAAAAACCGTGGAAAGCAGAATGAGCAGCATCCTGAAAATCCTGCGCAAAAAATTCATACACATGACGACACTGATCCTTACTTTTATTATTCTCAGAATAGTGTTTTTGCAGCTTTGAATTGTATAATAATATGTGCAAATAAATCTTAATATGACAAAAGATGAAATAAACATACTGATACTGCGCTCGTTTTCGGACGAACTGAATACTGAACAGCAGCACCGGCTGAACGGCTGGATAAATGATTCTGATGAAAACAGAAAATACTACGAGCAGGTAAAACAGCTCTGGCATTCAGTGCGTGTCCCCCAGCCCGAAAACATACCGGATTTCGATCTGTTCTGGACTGAGCTGGAAAACAGACTGAATGAATCTCCAGCGCATACGCCTGCAGTCAGTAAGAATGCATCAGCCGGTTTTGCAGAAGGACTTCTGTCATCACTATTTGCGGGCAGAAGACTTGTCTTTGGTTTCGGTGTTACTGCAATATTCATTGTTATTGGAATACTGGGTTATCAGTACTTTGTTTCCCCACCGGATGTCCGCATCTATTTTACAGATAAAAATAGTATAAAAAATATTACACTGCCCGATGGTTCAACCGTAAAACTCAATTCGCGCAGTGAGATCAGATTTGAAGAGTCATTCCAACACGAAAGATCTGTACACCTCAAGGGGCAGGCATTTTTTTCGGTCAGGCATGACGACACAAAATTCACAGTCATTACAGACAATGCATCTGTGGAAGTATTAGGAACCCGGTTCGACGTCAGTACTTCACAAAATAAAACCCGTGTGGTTGTGGAAGATGGTCTTGTTAAGCTCGCTTCGGCCTCCCGTCACATTTATGTTCTGCTCAGAAAAAACCAGATGAGTCAGTGCATAAGCAGCGGTTCACCACAGCAGCCGGCAGCGGTGGATGCCGCAGAGATGACGAGATGGAAAGACAAAAAAATTACATTCAGCAGGACTCCGCTCAAACAGGTAGTCCTGGAACTCGGCAAATATTATAATATCCGTATAGCTCTCGGTGATAAACAGCTTGAGAATGTTACACTGAGCGGCGAATTCGGAAAGCAGTCGGCTGAAGAAGCCCTTTCTGCCGTCTGTCTGTCACTCAATCTGAAATACATCAGAGATAAAGGGGTGTATTACATATACAAGAGAAAATAATCTTTAGCATCGGGTTTTATATATTCTACTAAGTACAATAATGAAAAAATACTATGCTCTCTTCAGTATACTGATAATACTGCATCTCACTGCCTCTGTATCATATGCGCAGTATCCGGATGACAAACTTGTAAGTCTGACTGCAAATAATGAACCGCTTAGCGTCTGCCTGGAAAAAATCACAGCTACAACAGGAATTACTTTTCTGTTCGGCGATGCTCTGATCGATGATATACGCGTAAACTGCAGCATCAGGAACAGTTTTGCTGAAGATATACTGAAGATACTTCTCCCTGCGCATGGACTGGATTTCAGGAGGACGGACAAAAAACAGATAGTAATTTTCAGAAAAACTCCCCGCCCTTTATACAATGTGGAGGGTACAGTAAAAAACAAAAGATCCGGCGAGAGGCTGCCTTATACAAACGTAATACTTGCGGGTACCGGTACCGGTACAATCGCCAATACTGAAGGCCACTTTGTAATATCCAATATCAGACACCGGAAATTCTTACTTTCATTTTCCAGAATCGGCTGTGTAAGCAGGACCATTGAAGTCGATCTGGATTCACTCCAGAAATTAAATCCCGGGACACATACACCAGAATTAAATATAGAACTTGATGACCGGGACATCATTTTCTCTCCCCTGGTTATAAATGCAGGATATGACGAGATATTCCGCGCCTCGGAATTCAGCAGCCGTTTCTCAATGTCGCCGCGCAATCAGCTGGCTCTGCCGGTTATAGGAGACGCAGACATTTCCCGCTCGCTTCAGCTCATAGCAGGTATAGGCACCAGCAACTTCGGTTCATCCGGACTGAATATACGCGGAGGAATACCATCGCAGAACCTGGTACTGCTGGACGGGATTACATTATACCACATGAACCACTCATTCGGATTTTTCAATGCATTTAACCCCGATGCAGTAAAAGACATACAGGTCTACAAGGGAGCATATCCGGCAAAGTTCGGCGGAAGGCTTTCCGGTGTGGTAGAACTTAATACAAGCAACGGAGATATGCAGCGTCCCCATATTGCGCTGGGTATAAACCAAATGAACGGCAAGGTACTTGCGGAAATTCCGCTGTTCGGATTGGGTTCTCTGTTGTTCTCTGCAAGACGTTCGTTGTCGGATTTTGTGCTTGGAAACCTGTACAACCGTATATTTAATTCGTTCAGACAAAATATCACCCTTTACGAATCACAGATGCAGAGAAGTTCTCAGATGGATCACGAAATCTCATTTAACGACATACTGGGAAAGCTGACCCTGCTGCCCGAAAGACGCAGCGTAATTACCATTACTTATTTTTCGGGGCTCGATAAACTCAGTTCGGACGGAAACCAGATGAAACTGCCCCTGCGCATGGAAGAAAATTCCACCACGCAGAATTACGGCGGCAGCATAAGATGGTACAGAACGTGGAGCCCGTGGTTTTCAAGCAGTGTTATGTTCTCGCATTCGGACTATTCGGCAGACAGCAAAAAATCATGGAAAGCTCTGCAGATCATCGACACATTGGTTATAAATGAGATAAATACTATAAATGAACTGCAGGAAAATTCGTTTTCTGCAGACAACCGGTATGATATTCATCCTGATCACAGTCTGGAATTCGGACTTAAATACACACGGCACTCAATTCTGTACGACTTTTATATTGAAAACATTTTTCTTGACCGGGTTATCCCGGCTTCAACCCATATAAAAAATACAGTCGAACAATTTTCATACTACGCACAGGACACGTGGAAAATTTCCAGCCGGTTCACTGCGGTCGGCGGACTGAGACTAAACAAATATCAGCTATACGGGAACATTCACGCCGAACCCAGAATATCTCTCAGCTACGGACTTGCAGACAACATTGTGCTGAAGTGCGCATGGGGCAGGTTTTATCAGTACATAATGCAGTACGAGGATTTTACAAATATACTGCAGGGAAAAATGTCGTGGATTTCTGCGGACGGCGGAAAAATCAAACCGTCGGATGCAGATCACTATGTATTCGGTGCCAAGTTCGAAAACCCTGAATACCTGCTGGATGCCGAAGCGTACCTCAAAAAAAACAGAAGCGTTCCGCAGGCTCCGCAGGACTGGCAGCTGGCCGAAAAGAACTATCCTGACCTTCCCGTAGAGCAGAACAGCAGCGAAAGCCGGGGCCTGGACATAATTTTCAGGCGCAAAGCCGGAATTCTGCAGGGCTGGATCAGCTACGGGTACTGTCAAAGCACTACAAAATACCGGCACAACGATGTATGGCAGGAATCCCCCTCATCCAACGATACACCCCATAAAATTGATATTGCCGCCAGTCTCAGGCTCGGCAACTTTACAGTCTCAGCTGCATGGCACTGGCTTTCCGGACGCCCTTACAGTGTACCGAAACTTCAGGAATCTAAAATTGACGAAGTCACATGGACCAGTTTCAGTGATCCGGATAAATATAACGATCACCGCTTTCCGGCATCACACCAGCTCGATCTGTCGGCTGCTTATGCACTGAACGCCGGGCGGTTTAATGTTTTAGCCGGAGTCTCGTTTTTCAATCTGTACGACAGACAGAATGTGTGGTACCGGTTTGCGAACATAAAAAACAGCAGGCTCGTTCTTACAGACGTATACATGCTGGGCTTTACACCCACGTTTTTCTGCGATATGCGGTTCTAAATATTTTTTACTTCATAGGGTTTTCATTCAAACGGTTTGTATTAACTGATGAAACCAGAATTCTTTCCTGCACGATCGATATGCCGGAAGAATACTTTATTCATCAAAACAATTCGGGTGACCTATGAAAAATATTCTGTGCTTTTTATTGCTCGCTTCTTCCCTGCTCTACTGTCAGCCGGGAAACTGGAAATTCCAGAACCCCTCCCCGGACGGTGAGTCCAATCTTTCCATAGACATAATGAATGACAAGATTTTCGTCTGCGGATGTTTCGGAAAAATCGGAGTATCTTCAGACGGCGGAAAAACCTGGACCAAACAGCAGTGGCAGACGATCAGAAACCTGTTTAAAATAGAATTCCGGGACGATAAACACGGCATTATAGTCGGCGGCAAAGGTGATGTATTTACAACCGACAATGCCGGCGAAAACTGGATACGCAGACAGCCGCCCGAATCATACCGGCTGATGGATGCGGCATACCTGGACGGCAATACCGTCGTAGCCATAGGTGCGGGGAAGAAATTATTGCGCTCGACGGATGACGGTGTAAGCTGGCAGAATGTTTCCCTGCCCGGATCTTATAATCTTTGGGGATGCACATACAACAAAAACACGCGTGCGCTGTTTGCGTGCGGACACTCCGGAAACGGTGTGATTCTCAGATCCACGGATGAAGGAAAAACCTGGAGCGAAGTATTCAACGCCCCTCCCGAGGAGATGGTTGCTCTGTACGATATAACTTTCAGAGACGACAAAAATATTATAGCCACCGGCGGTACTGTCGATAAGCAATACATATGCAAATCCTCTGATGCAGGAATTACGTGGAAACTTATACAGCTCGAAGCTATTGGTCTTAATTCCTTCATGGTTCCCGAGGCCGTGAGCTTTGCAAACAGGGATACCGGAATAATTGCCGGACATTACGGACTTATACTCAGAACCACAGACGGAGGCAACAACTGGGAGGTTAAAAACGCACTGCCATACCTGTCGGAAGTTAATGTGCCCGATTACGATGCTGCTGAATTTGCCCGGGACAATACGGTGTACGTCACCGGTGCATCAGGTATAATTCTGAGATCAAAAGACTACGGAGTCACCTGGGAAAAACTCACAAAAGGTGCCAATGTGCATATGACGGACGTGAGTTTTATTTCCCCGCTTAACGGAGCAGCCTCTGGCGGCGACGGAATGGTAATGCTGACAAGAGACGGCGGGAAGACGTGGACTGAAAAGCCAACAGGATCAGGATATCCATTATGGAAAATAAGGATGCTTTCGGATAAACACATTTTTGCTGCCGGCTCTGATGATCGTGCAAAAATGAAGGGTGTGGTCTGCATTACTAACGACGGCGGTGAACACTGGACAAACTCCTATATCGATCCGGATGTAGTAATAAAGGACGCCGATTTCATTGACAGCAGGAATGGCATATTGGCCGGATATGTATATAATGGTGAGAATTATGATTTTTCAAAGGGTGTCATTTATACTACCGGTGACGGCGGGATTACGTGGACTAAAACCGCGGACCTGTATGATCCGGACAACGGTTTTCCTCCTTCAAAAATAAAAATGCTCTCTTCTTCCAGGATTGTGCTTATGGGAGAAATGGCCAGCTTCTTTCTATCCGAAGACGGCGGAAAGACGTGGAAATATATGTCAAAGCTGCCGCTGCGCAGCACCACATTTTCACTGCAGTTCATAGACGAAAACAATGTCTGTGTTTCCAGCCTGGCCGGCATATACAAATCAGCCGACGGCGGACTGACATGGATTAAAAAATTTGAAGGGTTTTCTTCCGGCAATACCGTACGCGATGTTCATTTCTGCGATATAAATACCGGTTATGCAGTAGGCGACGGATCCACTTCACCTAACTATTCACTTATAATGAAAACAACCGACGGCGGTGATAACTGGAGCTTTGAATTTCCTCCGACTGTCAACCGGCTGCTTGGAGTCTTTACCATAAACGATACTACCTGTTATGCCGTCGGCAGCCAGGGCACTATCATCAGTACGTTCACAGGCGGAAATGAAACCGGTGTGGAGGAAGACCCCGGATTTGTTCCCTCGGAATATTCTCTTTTGCAGAATTATCCCAACCCGTTCAATCCTTCGACAGTTATAGACTATTACATGCCTGAAACATCCGCTATCAGCATCAGGGTTTACGATATACTCGGAAAAGAAGTTGCTGTTCTGCTGGATGCACAGATGCCCGCGGGCAGCCATTCAGTAATATTCAACGCTTCTCATCTGCCCAGCGGAATATACTTTTACACTATAAGTTCAGCCAGATACCGCGAGACCAAAAAGATGATGCTGCTGAAGTAGTACAAAACCGGCCGGCGGCATTTTATGCTGCCGGTCACAGATAATTATATTATTGATTTTAACAGGAGAAATATATGAATCGGTATTTATCGGAGATGCTGCAGTCTCTCCTTTTAACTGTTTTCTTTTTGTCTGTCTGCAGCATGCACATCAGTGCGCAGGAATCCGGAAAAAACAGAGTGATCGAAAAGAATGGTATTTGCTACCTGGCAAATACTTTGGTGATAAAATTCAGGCAGCCTTTACCTGCAAAAGTATCTGCTGTAACTGCAATGCCCGTACAGGTGCAGCGGGTGCTGAAACCACTTGGCGTCAGCAGTATGATGAGGCATTTCAGCAATGTCAGGGATGCCGGTTCTGCGCTTGCCTCAATAATGGAAATCCGGTACAGCAGCAGCGATGATCCGGCAGAAGCTGCATCGAAGCTGAATAAATCGGGTGAAGTGGCCTGGGCTGAGCCTCACTACGTATACAAACCGGATATGCTGACTAACGATCCGTCGTATTCTGAGCAGTGGAGTCTGCAGAAGATAATGGCCGAAAAGGCGTGGGAAATCAGTCAGGGAGATACCGCTGTGGTTATAGGCATAGTAGATACCGGTGTGGACTGGGATCATCCGGATCTCTCGGCAAATGTCTGGACTAACTACAAGGAAATACCTGCAAACGGGATAGACGACGACAGAAACGGTTATATAGACGACGTACGCGGCTGGGATTTCGGCGGATTTACAGGCACGCCGGATAATGATCCTATGGAAGACAATCCAGATCACGGAACCCACGTAGCAGGCATTGCCGCCGCAGTGACAAACAACGCGGCTGGTATCTCTTCGATAGGATACAAGTGCCGAATCATGCCCGTCAAAACGGCGACGAACAGTCAGCGGGATATGAACGGCAGGCCGTATATTATATATGGCTATGAAGGTATAATATATGCAGCCGACAACGGAGCCAGAATAATAAACTGCAGCTGGGGCGGCAGTTCATTTTCAATGTCCGATCTGGAAGCCGTGCGCTATGCTGAATCAAAAGGAGCTCTTGTGGTCTGCTCTGCCGGAAACAGCAACAGTGCGGCTCCTAATTATCCCGGAAGCTTCGATGAAGTACTCTCGGTTGCAGCAACTACACCGGAGGATACAAGAGCGTCATTCTCTACTTACGGCAGGAGCGTGGACGTTTCGGCCCCCGGTGTAAACATACTATCTACCTGGATGAACGATACTTATGAATCCATGCAGGGCACTTCTATGGCTTCCCCGCTCGTTGCAGGCCTGGCAGCCCTTGTTGCAGCTAAACACCCCGAATACACTCCGCTTCAGATAAAGGAGCGCATCAGGGTAAACACCGAAAATATAGATGCACAAAATCCGTACTACAAAGAACAGCTCGGCTCGGGCAGGATCAATGCATACAAGACACTGTCAAACGAGAAGTCCGTATCCGTTCGCGCTACCGGTATCAGTTTTTCTGATGAAGCCTCAGGTGACGGCAACGGAACATTCGAAGCAGGAGAAACCGTATCGGTGAACATAGAATTTCTGAATGTGCTCAGTGATCTGAGTTCCGCTGTCATTACACTCGAATGCAGTGACCCGAAAATTATTATCGAAAATTCTCAGTTCACTACTGGAGTCGTGTCTGCCGGAAACTCATTCGATAATTACTCAAATCCTTTCAGATTCAAAATTGACAAGGATATACGGCCCAACAAATATGTGTCTTTTATTCTAAGGTATCATTATGAAGGTTATTCAGATTATCAGTGGACCGACAGTGTGCTTGTAAATCCGTCATTCCAGACACAGTCCGCGGGCAGTATTGCAATGACAATTACCGGCAGCGGCAACCTGGGCTATGCAGACTGGTGGGATAATACGCTGGGCAGCGGGTTCAGGTATAATAACGGGCCCAACCTCCTCTATGAAGGATCATTCATGTTCGGCAGCAGCGCCGGGCATGTAATGGATGCTGTGCGCGGCAAAACTGAACAGGATACAGATTTTGTAATAGTAAATCCATTCAAGCTCGGTGTGCAGGGGCCGGTGAGCGATCAGCAGGGGTATGGAATTTTTAATGATGACGGAGCCGGTGAAAACAAACTGGGAATAGAGGCACACCTCTCCAGCTATTCATGGAACAAAGAACCGTACAGCGGTTTTATTATACTGAAGTATAACCTGATAAACAAGAGCCCAAAAGATATTGACGGATTTTATGCCGGACTGTTCTTCGACTGGAATCTTCAGCCAGCTGACCAGTATTCTGACAATGCTGCTTACGACGAGCAGTATAAAACCGGGTATGCATATTGCCAGAGTCAGACTTCAGCAGTCTATACCGGCTGCACGCTTCTGAGCAGCGGGACCATTGGTTTCCATGCAATCGAAAACGGCGGCCGTGACGGCGGGATCGCTATTTATTCGGGATCCGGCGGTTTTACGCCGCAGGAAAAATGGCAGGCTCTTTCGGGCGGACTGAAAAAGACCAGGGTTGAAAACGGAGACGTGTCGTTCGTTTTATCGAGCGGACCTCACAGCATAAAATCTGGAGATACACTCGAAGTGGCCTATGCTGTTACCGCAGGCGGCAGTCTGGACGAAATACGCAGCTCTGCAGCAAGAGCCCGGGAAAAATACCGGTACACTACAACTGGCGTGGAAGATGCAGTCAATGGAGTGCCTGCAGAATTCATGCTCGCGCAAAACTATCCTAACCCCTTCAACCCTGAAACCAAAATAACCTATCAGCTCCCGGAGGCAGGTTATGTAAGCCTGAAGGTATATGATATACTGGGCAAGGAAGTGGCCGCTCTGGTGGACAAGTTTCAGCCGGCAGGTACATATAGTTCGGTATTCAAAATTCAGAATTCAGGATTGACCAGCGGCATATATATATACCAGCTGAAATGCGGCAGCAGAATTATGAGCAAAAAGATGGTGCTGCTGAAATGATCCTGTCTTTTTTTTATGCATAAAAAAATCCCCGGATGAATTTCCGGGGATTTCATTTATCTGCACTGTATTTTTCTGTTGCAAGGCTTACATATCGAGTGTATCAGATTCCTCGCCGGCAGATCCGTTGCTGCCGCCGTCGAGAATTTCATCCTCCTCCGAAATAACCCTTGCTATATCGGCGATTGAATCGTCCTCATTGAGCCTTATGAGTCTGACACCCTGTGTATTGCGGCCCATGACCCTCAGTTCCTTGACGCTCTGGCGAATTACCATTCCCTTTTCAGTAATGATTACCAGTTCGTCGTTGTCGTTAACTTCCTTGAGTGCTATCATGTTGCCGTTTTTCTCGCTCGTCTTTATCGTAATTACACCTTTACCGCCTCTGCGTGTAATTCTGTAATCAGACAGATCAGAACGCTTGCCGTAGCCCTTGTCGGATACTACCAGCACCGAAGCTGCGCGCTTAATTGATATGAGTCCGACAACGTGGTCGCCCTTACTGAGGTTTATACCTCTGACGCCCGTTGCAGTGCGGCCCATATCGCGCACGTCTTTTTCATTGAATCTGATAGCCATACCCTTGAATGTACCGAGCACAAGGTCATTGCTGCCTTCAGTCATCTTGACATCGATCAGTTTATCTCCGTCTGTAAGGTTGATGGCGATAATGCCGCCCTTCCTGACGTTTGAATAAGCCGAAAGCACTGTCTTCTTTATGGTACCCTGGCTGGTAGCCATAACGAGGTATTTGTCGTCAGTAAATTCCTTGACGGCAATAAATGTAGTGATCTTCTCGTCTTTATCCTTTTCTATCAGGTTCTGTATAGAACGGCCCCTGGTAGCGCGGCCGCTTTCGGGTATTTCGTGTACCTTCAGCCAGTAGCACTTGCCCTTGTCTGTAAAGAACATAATGTAGTGATGTGTAGAAGCAATGAACATATGTTCTATAAAGTCGTCATCCTTTGTGCCGGCGCCGGTAACGCCCTTGCCGCCTCTTCCCTGGCGTCTGTAGCCTGATACGGGGAATCTCTTTATAAAGCCGTTGTGAGACACGGTAACCACCACATCTTCCTCGGCTATTATATCCTCGAGTGAGAATTCTTTAAAGTCGCGTATGATTTCGGTTCTTCTCTCGTCGCCGTAGCGGTCCTTTATTGCAATAAGTTCCTGTGTAATGATAAGATACCTTTTTTCCTCGCTTGCAAGTATGGATCTGAGTTTTTCGATGAGTTTAATGGTTTCCTTATATTCATCCTCGATCTTCTTTCTCTCCAGACCGGTAAGTCTCTGCAGACGCATATCGAGTATGGCCTTTGACTGAATTTCAGAGAGTTTGAACTTGCGCATGAGGTTATTTTTTGCGCTTTCATAGTCGCGTGATTTCTTTATTGTTTCTATCACTTCGTCTATGTTGTCGAGAGCAATTATATATCCTTCGAGTATGTGTGCACGTCTTTCGGCCGCATCCAGTTCGAACTTGGTTCTGCGTATAAGCACATCCATGCGGTGATCGATGAAGTGTTTCATCATCTCTTTCAGAGTGAGCACTTTCGGGATACCGTTTACTAAAGCGAGCATGATGACGCCGAATGTAACCTGCATCTGAGTATGTTTGAACAGCTGATTGAGAACTACTTCAGGCTGCGCGTCGCGCTTTAGTTCAATAACCACCCTGAGTCCGTCGCGGTCGGATTCATCGCGAATGTTTGTAATATCATTTATTTTGCCTTCGCGCACCAGTTCGGCTATTTTTTCTATAAGATTAGCCTTATTTACCTGATACGGCACCTCGGTAATTATGATATTTTCACGGTCGTTTTTCAGGCGTTCAACGTTTGCCTTTGCGCGCAGCACTATACGTCCGCGGCCGGTCGTATAGGCATCCTTAACTCCTTCGTAGCCGAATATAATACCGCCTGTGGGAAAATCGGGAGCGGTGATATATTTCATCAGCTGTTCGCTGCTCATTTCAGGTTTCTTGATCAGCGCAACCAGTCCGTCCACAACTTCGTTGATATTGTGCGGGGGGATGTTTGTAGCCATACCCACGGCAATACCGCTTGCTCCGTTTACGAGCAGGTTGGGCAGATAAGAAGGCATAACTCTGGGTTCCTGAAGGGAGTCATCGAAGTTAGGGACAAAATCGACGGTGTTTTTATCGAGATCGCGCAGCATTTCGTCTGCTATTCTGGCCAGGCGGGCTTCCGTATAACGCATTGCCGCAGCCGAATCGCCGTCTATGGAGCCGAAGTTACCCTGTCCGTCGATGAGCGGATAGCGCAGCGAAAAGTCCTGCACCATTCGCACCATTGTGTCATATACCGCAGTGTCGCCGTGAGGATGGTATTTACCGAGCACCTCACCGACGATTCTCGCAGATTTTTTATAAGGTCTGTTGTAAGACATTCCCAGTTCGTGCATTCCGAAGAGCACCCTTCTGTGCACCGGTTTGAGACCATCTCTGACATCGGGCAAAGCGCGGGCCACTATGACAGACATAGCATAGTCGATGTAAGATGACTTCATTTCATCTTCAAGCGCAACCGGGAGTATTTTTTCAAAAATTGTAGCCATAGAAAAAGAATTTCCTATAAAATTACTGTTATAAATTAAAAGTTATATATCGAGGTTGCGCACGTATTTAGCATTCTTCTCGATAAATTCACGTCTGGGTTCAACAGCGTCACCCATGAGTGTTTCAAATATTTTATCTGCTGAGGCAGCACTTTCCAGATTTACCTGCAGTATTGTCCTGGCTTCAGGATTCATGGTGGTAGACCAGAGCTGTTCGGGATTCATTTCACCAAGACCTTTGTATCTGGAGATGATGACGCCCTTTGGATTCTGGGTACCGCCGTCTCCTGCAGTTTCCTCGTTTGTAATTATGATATCGCCGTTGCCTCTCATGCGTTTGAGTATTTCATCGCGTTCATTGTCATCGAAAGCGTAGTGTTCTTCCTTACCCTTCTTTATCTTGTAGAGCGGCGGCTGGGCGATGAATACCTTGCCCTTTGTAATGAGTTCCCTCATATGCCTGTAGAAGAAAGTAAGCAGCAGAGTGCGTATATGGCTTCCGTCGACGTCGGCATCGGTCATAATTATCACCTTGCCGTAGCGGGTTTTCTCGGGGTTGAAGTCATTGCCGATGCCTGCGCCGATAGCAGCAATCATGGCTTTGATCTCGTTATTTTCCAGTATCTTGTTCAGCTTGGCTTTTTCCACGTTGAGTATCTTTCCTCTCAGCGGAAGTATAGCCTGAAAGCGTCTGTCTCGTCCCTGTTTTGCAGATCCGCCTGCCGAATCACCCTCGACAATATAGACCTCGCAGTGTTCCGGATCGTTGATGGAGCAGTCGGCCAGTTTACCCGGCAGGTGCATGCTGTCCAGCGCATTCTTGCGGCGCACCAGTTCGCGTGCCTTGCGTGCGGCCTCTCTGGCCTCAGCAGCGCGCATACATTTTTCTATTACCTTCTTGCCTACCGAAGGATTCTCCTCGAGGAATTCGGCCAGTTTTTCTCCGACTATGGATTCAACCACAGACTTTACTTCGCTGTTTCCGAGCTTTGTCTTTGTCTGGCCTTCAAACTGCGGTTCAGCGACCTTTACAGACACCACTGCAGTCAGGCCTTCCCTGAAGTCGTCGCCCGACAGAGATATCTTGCTGCCTTCCTTTACCAGATTATTCTTTGAGGCGTAGCTGTTCAGTGTTCTGGTAAGTGCCGATTTGAATCCGACCAGGTGTGTACCGCCTTCGTGTGTATTTATATTATTTACGTATGTAAATATATTTTCGGCATAACCTTCGTTATACTGGAATGCAACTTCGACGGGAGTATTGTCTTTTTCGCCCTCTACGTACACCGTCTTGTGCAGTGCCATGCGGTTTTCATCGAGATACTTTACGAATTCAATGATACCGCCCTTGTAGTGGTAGCTGGCTTCCTCGCCGCCGCTGCGTGTATCCTTTATATTTATGGTGATGTTCTTATTCAGATAAGCCAGTTCGCGCATTCTTTCTGTAAGTGTATCGAACTTGAATTTTCCGGCCTTGGTAAAAATTTCGTAGTCTGGGTAGAAAGTTATTTTTGTACCGGTTTCATTTTTTTTCGCCTTACCCACTATTTTTACAGAATACTTGGGAGTACCCCGTTCATATTCCTGCTGATAGAGGTTGCCGTCTTTTTTCACTTCAACTCTCAGCCATTCAGACAGAGCGTTAACTACAGATACGCCCACTCCGTGCAGACCGCCTGAAACCTTATAGGTGTTTTTATCAAACTTGCCGCCTGCGTGCAGGACGGTCATAACGACTTCGAGTGCTGATTTCTTTTCTTCGGGGTGTATATCCACCGGTATGCCGCGCCCGTTATCCTCGACGGTAATGCTGTCGTCTTCATTTATAGTTACATCCACTATATCAGCATATCCTGCAAGAGCCTCGTCGATACAGTTATCCACCACCTCATTTACAAGATGGTGAAGTCCCCTCGTTCCGACGTCGCCAATATACATGGCAGGTCTTTTACGCACGGCTTCCAGTCCTTTCAGGACGTTGATATTTTTAGCCGTATAATTGCTGCTTTCAGCTTGTACTTGTGTCACTGTTTCACCTTAATTTATATTATAAACTCTCAAATAAACCTTACCGATCTGACCACGGGTTTATTAAAATGCGTATTTATTTTATCTATGATAAGCTTCTGCTTGAATTTCAGTTCGCTTTTCCAGACCGAGTTTACCACAGTAAGATAGAGTATGTTTTTCTCTACCTTAACCGGTTTGGCGATCCTTTTAAGATCCGGGAACACCTGGTCGAACTGTGCCAGCACGTCTGCCTGTTCGATAATGCTCCTGAATTTGGAAAGAGATTCGTCGCTGCTGTATATTTCGGAAAATTGCTTAAAGTCAGCCATAGCTTACATTTCCGTCATAAATTTTAATAACCGAATCATGATCGTTCTTCTTCAGATAAGAAAAATCAGAAAGGTCAGTAAGAGTAACGAATGCCTGGCCTATCTGGTCGAGGTAACTGCTGATCTTTCCGGCCCGGAAAGCATCCAGTTCCCCGAAAACGTCGTCCATAAGAAATATCGGCCTGCGTCCCAGCAGGTCTTTCAGATAGAAGTACTGAGCAAATCTGAGAGTAATCTGAAAAGTTTTGTTCTGTCCCTGGGATCCGTATTTTTTCAAATCTGTCGAATTTATGCTGAATAAATAGTCATCGCGATGGGGCCCAACGAGGTTGGAAGCCCGCCTGATCTCCTCGTCTCTTTTTTCAGAGAGCACGCGCAGGAATGACTTTTCTATATAAGAATCATCGGGTATTTCATCGTTCTGACGGCCGGCCTGCTGCCCGGATATATCGCCCGGGTCATCCAGCCATTTGTAACCAATACCCGGATTTTCACTGCCTTCCATTATAAAATTATAGGATGTGGCAAGGTAAGAATTAAACTCACCGATAAACTGAAGCCGGTGCTTTATTATCTGTGAGCCCGTCTGAGCAAGGCGTTGAGACCATGCATCCAGTTGTGAAAGAAGGGCTTTATTACGGGTTTCCTTATACTGAGACAGCAGTGATGATCTCTGCCGCAGAGTCCGGTTATAATCGAGCAGAATACTCAGATAAGTGCTGCTCGACTGAGAAATAACGGAATCGACAAATTTTCTTCTGTCGGCAGGAGCCCCCTGCGTAATTGAATGATCCTCCGGAGTCAGAATGACCACCGGATAACGCCCGATTACCTCGGCGGCTCTGAATATCTGCTTGCCGTCTACAAAAAAGTATTTCCTGTTTTCCTCTGCAGTAAAATATATCCGAACTATATTTTCTGACAATCCCTGAAAAGTACCGGAAATCTCAAAACTGCTGCCGTTAAAATTAACGGCCTCAGAATCTGAAGAAGCAGTGTGACTTTTAGTAGTACACAGATAGTAAATTGCTTCCAGTAAAGTTGTTTTACCCTGCCCGTTGCCGCCAACAACATAGTTGACATTTTCAGAAAATCCGGATTGGGTATTCTTATGTATTCTAAAATTCTTTAACGAAATAGATTTTAATATCATTCTTAACTATTCAGACGCACCGGCATCAGGAGCATCATAAGTTCTTCGGAATCCTTCATTTTGACCGGTTCGATGATAACTGCTTTTGTGGGTGAATGCAGTTTGAATATTATCTCCTCTTCGCCCTGGAGGTGGCTCACCACGTCATTCACATAGGCAGAATTGAAGCCGATTTCCATTCTTTCACCTGCATACTCGCAGGTAATCGATTCGCGCGCAGAAGATCCCTGGTCCAGATCCTCTGCTGAGACTTCCAGCAGATTGTCAAAAATAGTAAACTTGACTTTTCTCGAACTAGACGGAGAGAACAGCAGCATTCTTTTTATTGTCTGAATTATGTCTGCAGTCCTGACTTTCAGCCTGTTTTCATTGACCAGCGGAATGACACTGTTGTAATCCGGATACTTCTGGCCTATAAGGCGTGTAATGAATTCCAGATCGCCGATCCTGAACGAAATATGGGTTTTGCTCAGCAGCAGTTTCACATCCTTTTCTTCCAGTATCTTCAGCAGTACGGTAATAGCTTTTTCGGGGATTATATACTGGTCTGTTATGCCGGGATTAAGGTTTTTCTTCAGCAGGTTTACCAGCCTGTGACCGTCGGTGGTAACAAAACGCAGTCCGTCTTCAGTGAATTCAAGCAGAGTACCAGTCATTGCAGGTCTCATATCCTCTTTGCTCATGGCAAAAGAAGTCTGATCTATGGCTTTTTTCAGCTCCTGTCCGCTGATGGCAACTTCATTTATGGCGCCGTTTTCGATGCTCTCTTCCGGGAATGCCGGTATATCCGGAAATTCGTCGGAAAGCAGATAACTTATTGAATAAACACCAAAATCGGTTTTTATATTCATCTTGCCGTTACCGGTTACTTCGAAAAGTATTGTCGTATCGGGCAGTGATTTTACTATATCGTAGAACAGACGGGCCGGCACTACTATTTTTATATTTTCTTCGGCAACTACATTCAAAGATGACTTTAATGCAATCTCCAGATCGGTTGCATATATTGTCAGCAGTCCATCTTTCAAGTCAATCAGAAAATTCTCAAGAATTGCCATCGGGGTACGTGTAGGAACGGCAGGAATTACTTTGTTAAGCAATTTTTCAAAAGATTTGCTGTTTACTTTAAAGTTCATCTTTTTCTCCAAATTAAAAACCTAATGTATAAAAATTCGGCTACTTTTTCAATGGTAAAAGCACTTCAGAATAAGCCATATATAGTATATATTTCCTATACAGCACAGATGAACGGCTATCACATGAAAATCCCGGAATATATCATTGTCCACATTCACACACACTACTTATTATTAATATTTCTTTATTCTTTTAAATAATTAATAACAATAAATACAGTGTGGATTTGTGGAAAACCTCAAATTGTGCGAATCTGTTTCAAAAACACGGATTTTAGAGTATGTGTGATTGTGGATAATTAATGTGCAAAACCAGGTAATCCACACCATGTTGATAACACAATAGTTTTGCACCAGTACTGCACAAATAATTCACAAGTAATCCACAGGGAAAATTGGTTCTGAGTTCAGAGTTTTGAGTTATGGGTTGGCATGGAGCAGATTATGTTTTTGGCATGGGTATATTTTGTTTAAAATAAAAAACCCGGCGGGAATTTATTCCTCTGCCGGGTTTTAATAACTCAGAACTCAAAATTCAGAGCTCAGAACTCTTTTTCAGCTCATGCAACGCTCAGTTCGATTTTGGTGCGTATTGAATCTAGTGTTTCCTTCAGTGCCATATCGTGAGATATTAGTTCTTCTATACTATTGTATGCGTGTATGACTGTTGAGTGGTCCCTTCCGCCGAAATGCAGGCCGATGGTTTTTAGTGAGGACTTTGTCAGCTGTTTTGAAAGGTACATTGCGATCTGGCGGGCCATCACTACTTCCTGTTTTCGGTTCTTATCCCTTACTTTGTTTTCCTCCACATCGAGGTATTCACAAACTACCTTTGTTATGTATTCGATGGATATGTTTACTTTTCTGTCAGTAGCAATTTCCTTCACCGTTTTTTTTGCAAGTTCCAGGTTGATTTCCTTGGAACTGAGCGATGAATTAGCGAGCAGTTTTATCAGGCAGCCTTCCAGCTCGCGTATATTGGATGTTATGTTGATGGCAATGTACTCGAGTATGTCGCCGGAAAGGCTGATACCGTAGCTTTCGCTTTTTTTCTTCAGTATTGCAACGCGGGTTTCATAATCCGGCGGCTGCACGTCGGTAGTGAGTCCCCACTGAAATCTTGATATGAGTCTTTCATTTAGACCCTTGAGATCCTTCGGGGGTTTATCGCTGGAAAGAATGATCTGCTTGCCCGACTGGTGCAGTGTATTGAATATGTGGAAGAACAGATCCTGAGTTTTTTCCTTTCCTACCAGAAACTGTATATCGTCGATTATAAGCACGTCCATTTTTTTGTAGAAATTTGAGAACTCATTTACCTTATTTGACTGTACCGCCTCTACGAATTCAACGGTGAAAATATCCGATGAAAGATAAATTACCCTTTTGTTGCTGTTATTGCTGAGTATCTTATTTCCGATTGCCTGGATGAGGTGTGTCTTGCCCAGTCCCACCCCTCCGTAAATAAACAGCGGGTTGAAAGATGTCTCGCCCGGGTTATCCGCGATAGCGATAGCTGCAGCGCGTGCCAGCTGGTTTCCATCGCCTTTTATAAAGTTATCGAAGGTATAGCGCGGATTCAGGAACGATTCAAATGATTCTTTAGGTTCTTCGGCAGCATGTGCACTGCTGAAAGCCGCCGGTGCCGGAGGCGTTTCAGGTTCTGCTTTTCTGATTTCAATTTCAGGCACCTCGGTCTCATCCGAAATTATATATGCAAGTTTGGCCTCATCGCCCAGCACCTGGTGAATAGTCTTATTTATGAGTGTATTGTAGTGTTCGTCTATCCATTCAATGAAGAAATTGTTGGGCACCTGTATTTTCAGCGTCGAATCCTTCAGCTGATACGGCTTGATAGGCAGAAACCACGTGTTGTAGGTGATATTGGGGACGTGTTCGCGTATGATTTTGAGGCATTCCTTCCAAACCATTTTAGGATCGTTAGTTAACACTTCCGAGTTAACATTGTCGAAATTATTCATAGTTATTAACAATTAAAAAAATTAAAATGTTGAAAAATCTTAAATTTTAAGCCCCCGCAGCAAAACACCCCAAAGTTATCCACACTTTATCCACATTAGAAAATGCCGTCTAATTTGTTGTTTTATAATAACTTAGAGAATGTTGTGAAATTTTGTGAACAGTTTTGCACACTAATTAACACCCGTGTGTGTGGATAACTCTCTGTGAAACCGTTTCACGCCCCGAAGTTATCCACAAGTTATCCACACATTTCTGCGGAATAGTTTTCACTGAAAAAATAGGAACATTTGAGTCTTAGTGCAAATTAATTATTGGTTTGGGCGTTAAGTATTTGCAAATAAAAGAGATAAATTTGTGCCCTTAATAGTTTTGTTCAGCGTTGTGCGGGTTTTGTCTTATAAAAAAAGCCGGGATTTATATAAATGGTGAATTTTGCGGTTGTAAAGTTCGTGTGCAATAGATATTTTTAAGTTTGTAACTTTTTTGCAATAAAAAAGAAAGGGGGCGCGTGTGAGCAGGCTGAAGGTTGTTGTTACAGGCGGAGCCGGATTTATAGGCGGACACATAGTTGAGCACTGGGTTAATGAGGGTGCGGATGTGCATGTTATTGATAATCTGCGTTCCGGAAATATAAAGAACGTAATGAGCTTCCCCAGTGTGAATTTCCACAGGGGCAGCATAACCGATAAAAATCTGGTGGACCTTGCTATTCAGGGTGCCGATTATGTGCATCACCTCGCAGCTATGATATCGGTTCCCGAATCGATAGAGAAACCATATGAGTGCGTGGATATCAACGTGCTGGGACTTCTCAATGTGCTGGAATCCTCACGCCGCTATGGTGTAAAAAAAGTGGTGCACAGCAGTTCTGCCGCGGTGTATGGCGATAACCCGGATTCACCTAAGCAGACATGCATGCCTCCTATGCCCAAATCGCCTTACGGCATAACGAAACTAGACGGCGAGTATTACCTGAATATGTACCGTGAGAGTTTCGGTCTGGGTACGGTGTCGCTGCGCTACTTTAATGTGTTTGGTCCCCGCCAGGATCCGAAGAGCCAGTACGCAGCTGCCATACCGATATTTGTCAGCAAGGCTATAAAGAATGAAACTATAACTATATATGGTGACGGCGAGCAGACCAGGGATTTTATTTTTATAAAGGATGTGGTTTCAGCCAATATTAAAGCTGCAACAAACCGGAATGCTTCGGGTGTCTATAATGTAGCCTGCGGCAGTTCTATAAGCATTAGGGAAATTGCAGAGCTGATTATTAAACAGACCAACAGCAGCAGCCGGATTGTTTACGAGCCTGAACGCCCCGGAGATATAAAGCATTCGCTGGCAGATGTCACTGAGACAAAATCTGCTCTTGGCTTTAATCCAGAGTATGATCTTATAGATGGATTGAAGCAGACCATAGACTATTTTGTAAAAGAATTCGAAGAAAGTGAAAAGAGAGTGCGTTAATTCTTGTAAATTATGCCGTATTTGCTTAATTTTAAAATCTTTATTATCAAGGAGTAATATAAAATGAAAAGAACATTTCAGCCAAGCAAAAGAAAAAGAGTAAATAAACACGGATTCAGAGAGCGCATGAGCTCAAGAAACGGCCGCAAGGTTCTCTCGCGCCGCCGTGCAAAAGGCAGAAAAAGATTGACCGTTAGCGACGAGAAATAATAAATCTTGAAAAAATTTGGTCTTTCACAACAGGAAAGGATCAAAAGCGAAAAGGATTTTAAGTTAATTTATTCTTCGGGAAAAATTCTTATTTCCGATGATCAGAAATTAAAGGCTCATTATTTTGTTGTGCACGGTCAGTCACAGCCTTTGGTAAAGATAGCGCCCGCAGTTTCGCGCAAAGCGGGCCATGCTGTCTGGAGAAACAGGCTTAAAAGACTGATCAGGGAATCATACAGGCTCAATAAATATGTCCTTACTGAAGATTGTATGCGGAAGGAGTGCAGCCTGTTGATAGTCTTTTCTCCCTATTCTGTAAACATGAAGAAGAAAAAAGATGTTGCGCTGACTGATATTATGCCTGCGGTTTTGAGTATAATGCAAAAGATTGTAAGGGCGTTATGAATCGGGCTCTGGTGAGTTTTGCGGTTTTAACTGTATTATGATTTTGTATGTGTTATGATATTAACTTTTGTCTGCATGGTTATATATGATAAGTGATTTAAAACCGGACGTTCGGGTAGTGTATGTTTAATGAATACATTGACCGGTCGCGTGAAAACCTTTTTGCTTCCGAATTTTTAAAACCGCGTTATCTGTTCGTTTTTATTATCCGGATATATCAGAAAATTTTATCTCCGCTTTTTCCACCCTCCTGCCGGTTTTATCCTACTTGTTCGGAATATTCTGTACAGGCGTTTAAGAAGTATGGTGTTTTAAAGGGAGGAATAAAATCGGTCTGGCGGATTCTCAGGTGTAATCCGTTCAATAAGGGCGGCTATGACCCCCTTCTCTGACAATATGTCCGGAGCAGGTTCGTTTTTTATCGTGTTTTGTATAAATAAAGAAAAGCATATATTTATTTGATTTATTTTCAGGGTTTAGATGGACAGAAATACAACAGTCGCATTTGTTTTAATCAGCGCTATACTTATAGTATGGTTATATATCAATTCACCAGAGCAGCCAAAGCAGCAGCCAAAGGGGCAGCAGAAAACGCTTATGCAGGATGACCGGCAGAAGTCTGCCGATTCAGCCGTTAAGTCCCCGGATGCAAAACCGGGTGCCGGCGCAGCTATATCTGCCGACACTACCGGCATAGGCAGGGCTTTTGCCTACAGCCAGGACGAAAAGGTTATTACGGTTGAAAACGATCTGGTGCGCCTTGAACTCACAACACGCGGCGGAAAAATCAAGCGGTATTTCCTGAAGAACTTTCACACATGGTATGCACCGAAGAACTCTGAAAATGTGAAGTTCTACGATAAGAACGTACAGATGATCAATTTTTCGCGCGATGGCGGTGACTTCAATATTGTATTCCTTTCAAAAGACGGAAAACTGCTCAATACATCCGAAGCCGCTTTCGGTACAGATGCCACAAATCACTTCTATAGTATAAAGGGCAAGGAATCACTGAAGCTGGCATTCAGTCTGAAGGCCGGACCGAACAGCTATATACGCAAGATATTTACATTCAAGGGTGATGAATACGCAATGAACTGCGATGTTCAGTTCGAGAACATGCAGGATATCGTCAGCAACTACCGCTACGATGTGGTTTGGGGCAACGGTATAAACTTCGTCGAGAAGAATTCCGTAGATGAAGCCAATTACGCCAACGCCAGTGCATATTCCGGAGACGAACAGGTTATAGTAAATGCTTCGAATGATGAGAAGGTCAGCAAGGAATTTAACGGGCGAGTTGACTGGGTAGCTTTGAGGAGCAAATATTTTGCGGTGATGATCGCGCCTCAGAATCCTTCTAACGACGGCGGAGCTGCCATTGAAGGCCGGCACGTCAATGTGAAAAACGGTGTGCGGGAATATTATTCGGCCAGCATAAAGGTTCCCTTCTCCAACAAGAGTTTTGAAAAGAAATCATTTCTTGTATATATAGGGCCTATTGACTATGATATACTGAAATCATATGGTCGCAACTTTAAGGCTCTGTATGATTTCGGCAGTCTTTTCGGCCTTAAATTCATCATACGTCCCATTTCGGAATACATACTGCTCCCTCTGTTCAAGTTCCTGCATATGTTCATACCGAATTACGGATGGGTTATAATAGTATTTTCTCTGCTCATCAAGATTGCACTGCACCCGCTTACGCGTTCAAGTCTTAAGTCGATGCGCAAGATGCAGCTGCTTCAGCCCAAGATCGCCGAACTAAAGGAAAAGTACAAAGATAACCAGCAGAAGCAGCAGAGCGAAACGATGAAGCTCTATTCGACATACGGTATAAATCCCACTGGCGGATGTCTGCCGATGCTGCTGCAGATGCCTATACTCGTTGCACTGTGGAGTCTTTTCAGTATTGCAATCGAGCTCAGGCAGCAGCCGTTTGCACTCTGGATAACAAATCTTTCGTCTCCCGACGTTATATTCAATCTTCCCTTCAAGATTCCGCTGTTTGGCATACAGCAGGTAAGCGGCCTTGCGCTGCTGCTTGGTATTACCATGTTTATTCAGCAGAAAATGAGTGTGAAGGACCCGCAACAGCAGATGCTGATATACATGATGCCGATTATGTTCCTGCTGATGTTCATGAACCTGCCTTCCGGACTTAATCTCTATTATTTCATGTTCAACCTGTTCTCTATAGCACAGCAGTATTATGTCAATGCTTCTCACAAGGAAGAAGAACTTAAACCTGTAGCCAATCCGAAGAAAGGCGGAGGGTTTATGGGCCGGCTGATGGAAGCAGCTGAAAAAAGCTCGGCTCAGCAGCAGCAGTTAGCGAAAAAGAAGAAAAAATAGACCGTAACATGAGCAGGCCATTCTGGCTGGTAATAACAATAATATTATGTGCTTCGACAGCATTTGCCCAGACTAAAAAAACGGTGGCTTTGGAGTACAAATCGAAAAAGCTGCCGTTCGGACTGGTGGAAAAAGTTGCAAAGCAGCAGCCGGAGGTAGCGCTTGTGCTCAGCGGCGGCGGCGCAAGAGGAATTGCACAGATAGGTGCTCTCAGGGCGCTTGCCGAAAATAATATAGTCATAGACCATATGGTCGGTACCTCGATGGGCAGCATTATAGGGGGCTTGTATTCTTCCGGCTATTCGTTGAAAGACCTGGACTCCATTATCAAGCGCATTCCATGGAACGAATTTCTGTCAATGGGGGATGCAGCCGACCGCAATGAACTGTTTGTAGATCAGAAAATTACAGAAGACCGCGCGCTTCTGGCGCTGCGTCTCGAAGGTCTGCATCCCGTAATACCCACCTCGATAAATAACGGACAGAAGCTTTCGGGATATCTGAACCTGCTGGCACTCAATGCACCCATACACGTCAACGACAGTTTCAGCGAACTTAAATTCAACTATAAGGCAATATGCACTGACCTTATTTCCGGCGAACCGGTTGTACTCAACAAGGGTTCTCTGAGTCTTGCAATGAGGGCAAGTGCCGGAGTGTCTCTGCTATTGTCACCGGTTAAGCTGGATACAATGCTGCTCGTAGACGGCGGGCTTGTGGCAAACGTGCCGGTGCAGCTGGCAAAAGAGGCGGGTGCCGACTACGTAATAGCTTTCAATACTACCAGTCCCCTGAATTCAGAAGGTGAGCTTACACTGCCCTGGAATGTCGCCGATCAGCTGGTGAGTATTCCCATGCGCCGTCTCAGTTCACAGCAGCTGAAAATGGCCAATGTGGTCATTGAACCTGCTCTGGGCCGCAAAAGAAATAACGATTTTTCAGGCCTCGATACAATTATACAGAAAGGTTACAGTGCAACACTCCCCTACATCGGAAAAATTGCGCAGGAAACAAGCCGTCTGTTCAGGTCCAAAATTACCCAGCCGGAATATTATATTAAAAATCCGAAGATCCGCGGAACAGTGCCCGCTGAATTCCAGCGCTTTGCAGATAAGTATATTTCTTGTGATTCACTCAGCAATCACGAAATTCTGGACGACCTTTTCAGGCTGAACAATACGGGGGATTTTGATACACTTGCTGTCAACATTTATACCGATACTTCCGGAGGCAGCGCTGCACTGGAATTTTATTCAAAGAAAAATCCCCTTGTCAGGAATATACGTGTCGACGGGGCATCGCTTCTGGACAGCCATACAATCGATTCAGTTTTCTCGTGTCTGAAAGACAATCCATATAATTCAGGAAAACTCCTGCAGCAGCTGATGGATCTGCTGAATATATACAGGTACAGAGGATATTCTCTTGCGGAGGTCTGCAGCGTGAGTTTTTCACCCGAAGGGCTGATGTATATAAAAATTACAGAAGGGGTAATCTCAAAAATAGTTATTACCGGAAATGTGAAAACCAGGCGCGATGTAATTGAACGGGAATTTCCGCTGAAGGCCGGGGAATATTTTTCGTATTTCCAGGTTGAAAAGGGACTGCTCAATCTGAGGGGCACTAACCTGTTCAACGATATCAATCTGTGGGTTACCAGTCATGGTGAGCAGAATACAGTGTATCTGAAGATCAGCGAAAAACCGTCCAGTCTTCTGCGCTTCGGTATGAGGGTGGATAATGAGAACCAGCTGCAAATGAGCTTTGATATACGCGATGAAAATCTCATGGGGTCGGCTACGGAACTGGGGCTGATTGCCTCTGGCGGGATAAGAAACCGCGCTCTCCTGCTCGAACACAAAGCAAACAGAATTTTCGATACCTATTTTACGTATAAGGTGCGCGGATTCTATGAATTCAACGATGTCAATACGTACAAGGATGATTCAACAACGTCAGAGAAATATTTTAAGCGTTCTGAAACCGGTGAATACAGGCAGATATACCGCGGAGTTTCTGTGGGAATAGGTACACAGGTTAAACGGTTCGGCAATCTTATAGTCGAAGGCAAATATGAACAGGATGAGATCAAGAACAAACACAATTTCCTGAAAGATACATATACGCTGAATATTACCAGTCTGCAGGTGAGCTCCTATATCGATTCACAGGACAAGTATCCATTTCCCGATAAAGGCGTGTGTATAAAGGCCGGATATGAAACCGCACAGAAGGTGTTCGGCGGTGATATCAGTTATACAAAAATCTCAGCAGACTATACGAGCCACTTTACTTTTCTAAAGGGTCATACAATTACTCCCCGTTTCATGATAGGAGTAGCGGACAATACACTTCCGCTGAGCCAGCAATTCTCGCTGGGCGGCCAGAATTCGTTTTTCGGACTGAGGGATCATGAGTTCAGGGGCCGTCAGATATTTTTATCCTCGCTGCAGTACCGCTACAGAATACCATTCGACCTTTTCTTTGAAACCTACCTGCGTCTGCGTTATGACCTGGGGTCGGTATGGTCTACAAAAGAGCATATCAAGTTCAAGGATTTAAGACATGGTGCAGGTGCTACAATATCATTCAACACCCCGCTTGGTCCCGCGGATTTTTCTGTGGGCCGCAGTTTCCTGTTCAAGGAAAAGTCGCACGGCAGCACTTTGGTGCTGGGTGATACCTTCTTTTATTTTACCATTGGCTACTATTACTGATAAGGCAAAGTAATTATGAATTATGAATTTTGAATTTTTAATTCTGAATTAAATGTGAAACACACCCGGTTATATTCCCTGGCGGGAGTATTTTGCGGCCATAGCCATGTATTTTTTTACCATCACCTGATTCTCCAGTTTCTTATAGAACCCGGCGATGGTTCTGCACAGGTGGCTTTTAGATTTCACTTCTGCCAGTCCCCTTTCAAACAGGTTCAGCAGATTATGCTTCGGGGGGATATCCAGTTCGGGGTTGTACATTCTGACCAGCAGGCTGTAGGGCGTGTATTCCTGCGGATTGCAGTCTATGGCCTTTTTGTAGTAATGGAATGCGTTTTCAATATTATAGCGGTCTGACATGTTCTCCAGGATATTCCCGGCCCAGAGATACAAGTCGTAGCTGATATCCTTAAACTCCGTGCACAGTTTGTCAGTAAACATTTTTATTTCGTCGACAGAAAGAGCCATATTGCCGAGCAGTATTTTATAAAGGTCCGCATCAATCAGCCTGTGGGCGAGCGCCTGTTGAAAATTATCGAACAATTCATCGGATGAAGCAGATTCACGGAATATTTTTTCCAGCTGATCCTTTATAGCAAAGCTCATATTTGCGGTCCTGTCCCTGTTTTTACAGACAAAAATTTAATTTAAAATCTCTTGTTATAAAAGCAATCGGGTAATTTTTCACCCTTGACCATACGCGGACTTCACAATTTTATAGACCATATCCTTAGGTCTGATATTATGCGGGCAGCCGAAGGTAATCTCGTCACCTTTTACCGCCCGGACAACGACGGTTTCATCTTTCCACATTTCTCCCGTCTGGATTTCGACAGAGCCGGTATTTTGTCCTGTTATAATCAGCCGGTCGCCGGCACAGATTTCGCCCGATTCAATTTTGATGTGAGCTATGCCGGTTTTTTTGAAATAATTTATGACCTTTCCCGAATATTCCTTTCTCGTTGTTGCAAGGCTGCCGTATATTTCGGCGTATTCGGCTGCGCCGGGTTTGTCGAAGTAGAATCCGGAAGAGAATCCGCGGTTATAAACTTCGCGCAGTTCTTCGAGCATCTGGCGTTTTACATCGGCAGTCAGCTTGCCCTCTGAATACATATCTATGGCTCTCCTGTATACGTTTGTAACGCGTGCTACGTATTCGGGGCTTCTTTTGCGTCCTTCGATCTTGAGTGAATTGATACCGGATGCTAAGAGCAGGTCGAGATATTCTATTGAACAGAGATCTTTTGGTGAAAGCACGTATCCGTCACCCAGCACCATTGATTTGTCTATCTGACTGTCAGATATTTCAAATTCGCTTACTGTATAGTCTCTGCGGCACGGCTGTATGCATTCTCCACGGTTTGCGCTTTTGCCGAACAGGTGGTGACTCATAAAGCAGCGTCCGCTGACGGCAATGCACATTGCGCCATGGACGAATACTTCTATTTCGAGGTCGGTATTCTGTCTTATTTCGCGTATCTGTTCGAGAGAGCACTCGCGTGCAAGCACTATTCTTCTGGCGCCGAGAGTTTTATACATTGCGGCTGCAGAGGAATTTGATATAGAAGCCTGAGTGGAAATACAGAACGGCATATCCTGCGCGGTGCATTCCTGTATGACAGACATATCCCAGCAGATGATCATATCGATGCCTGCTGATTTAGCGGCAGCTACAAGCTCTTTGAGCTGTATGAGTTCATTTTCAAAAATAATGGTATTTATAGTAAGATAGGTTTTTACAGAGTGTTTTCTGCAGTGTTCAGTGATAGAAGGCAGTTCATCGATGGAAAAATTCTTTGCCTTTGCGCGCATATTCAGCCGGTCTGCTCCGAAGTAGACTGCATCAGCGCCATTCAGAATTGCCGCGTTCAGCATTGTCCAGTCTCCTGCCGGTGCCATAAGTTCGGGTTTATTCATAGATCCTTTCTGTAATGTAAATCAAAATATCAGGATCAAATGTAATAATTATAAATATCAAAAAACAGGGAGAAGGAGAATGGGATAATTATGAATTATAAATTATGAATTTTGAATTAAAGCACAGAACCAAAGCTCTGATTGTCCTTAATTCAAAATTCATAATTAAAAATTCATAATTTAAAAAGTAAAGGTTACGCCGAAATTGAATGTATCCATTGCGAATGGTTCGGCAGTACTGAACGGCCAGTTCATTTTTTCGTGTCTTAACTGGTACAGAGCGTAGCTGAAACCATTCTTCAGCAGGAAGTTTATTATGGGTCCTGCCGCAGGCGAAGTTTCCATTATCTTGCTGGTAAACAGCTCCATACCCCCCAGGACGGCGGATTCAATTACGAAGCTGCCCAGGTGTTTCCAGACCATATAGCGCGGAAATACTATGGCCCTTTCATAAGATGCATTCAGTGTGATCAAGGGACTGAACTGGATTTTTATACCGCCTTCGGTCATGCTGCCGAAACGGAAAGCATCCTCAAACATATCCAGTTCGGGATTCAGAAATACAGAGTTATAAAGTTCCATATCCCTGTTTTCAAAATTCAGCCTGGTCCATACGAACGAATTGGACGAAAACGGGATTATGGCCATTTTTCCTATAGAATAGCCATAGCCATCCTGCGAACCCAGACCAAAGCGCCAGGCTTCGGCTTCATACATTCCCTCCCTGCCTTCATTACGCCCCAGGTCCTTCGAAACTGCGCCGGCAAAAACATAGTGGTGTTTGTAATTGACTATGAATTCATGTGAGATGAATGTCTTTGTATATCCAAGTTTCACGCCGGCTGAGGCGTTCTTTTTGAACAGGTCCTTGTATGATTTGATTTTATTTTCGGTCAGTCCGTAAGAAAGTTCAACTGACGGTTTTCCCTTAAAGTTGAAGCCATCGAAACGGAAATCCTCAAATTTATTTTCCTCATACGATTCGAAATCGTCGAATTTATTGTCGTCGAAATCCCCTTCCTCATTATACTCAACCGAATCAGTATCAATTATGACACTGTCTGTGGAATCCCTTTTATCCTGTGCATAGACTGAAACAGACAGAAGCACGGCAATACATAAAACAGAAAACAATCTAGAGAACATATCGACTCCTGAAAAGTGGACTATATATAGGGTTTAGACGTTACGATTAGAAAAAAGGTTACATAAAGCGGAGAGAGCAGCATATACCGGACATGCAAACAGATACAGTCATATTTGTATGTCCGGTATGTGTCTTAAACGGAAAAACTCAGATTCTGATGCCGGATTTTTCTTCGAGTGTTTTTACGAGTGTATCCATGAGCACATCGTTCTGCACCGGTTTTGTCAGGAACACGTCGACTCCGGCGTTGTAGGCGTTATCCTTGTCCTTCTGAAACGCATGGGCTGAAAGACCTACCACGGGAAGATTTTTATAGTTGGGCAGCTGCCTGATTTCCTTTGTAAGCTGAAGGCCGTCTTTTTTGCCGCGCAGAGATATGTCCATAAGAATAATATCAAATACGCCGTTGTTCAGTTTTTCATAGAATGTTTCTTCGGAATCGCAGATCTGCACATCAAATTTTCGTTTAAGAAATATCTGCAGGAACTTCTGATTTTCAAAGTCATCTTCAACAACTAATAATTTTGGTTTTACTTGATCACTCATTGTGCATCCCTGGCTTAATACTTTAATTGGCTCCGGTAAAATAATTATCGAAGAAAAGCGGAAAAAATATAATAATTCCGCAATAAACGAAAAATCTGCTTGCTAAATTTAATTTAATTAGTTAAACATATCAAATAAAAAGTTAACTAAGTACAATCCAATATAAGAAAATTTAGATTAAGTTCATCCTTATATACAGTCACATAAATTAAGTCCATTGATAAAACAAACTTCATTTGTTAACTTTAAAATTGAATATGCACAAAAATAATACCATCAGACAACAGTTATGAATTTTTTAAATTACTTTCTTCCATTTCTCTATCTGTCGACATTTGCGGTATATCTTATAGATTTTATAAAGGGGGAGAAAAAACTAATAAATTCGAAGCGGATATTTCTGTTTGTCACGCTGCTGTTGCATTCTATGTACCTGCTGCTGCGCACTATACACCTGAATCACCCGCCCATTACTAATGTCTTTGAGATACTGACGATACTGGCATTCTCTCTGGGACTTTCATATTTTGTGCTGGAACTGCTGACCGATATCAGAGGTACCGGACCCTTTATTCTGGTATTTGCCCTGATCTTTCAGGTCATTTCCTCGCTGTTCATCCGGGAGATGGTGCAGGTACCGGAAGTGCTGAGAAACCGCATGCTGGGTCTTCACGTGTTCAGCGGGCTCATTGGTTATTCGGCGATTACCATGTCTGCAGTTTATGGAAGTCTTTTCTATGTAATGTATAAAGAGATAAAACTGAACCGGTTCGGTTTGATATTCGAACGGCTGCCGAGTCTTGAGCTGCTTGAAAAACTGAGTTATTATGCTTCAGTAATAGGATTCGTAATGCTTACTTCGGCGATAATCATAGGCATGATATGGCTGCCCGGCGCATTTCCGGATTTTACATATTTTGACCCTAAGCTTATAGCCACACTGCTGATATGGATGCTGTACGGTGCGGGTATAATCAGCAAATCGGTGGCAGGATGGCAGGGCAAGAAGGTGGTGTTTTTTTCGATACTTGGATTTTTTATTACTCTGATATCTGTACTGGCAGCAAATTTCCTGCCTTACAGCTTTCATACGTTTTACTAATTGTCAAATAAATAAATACATAAATTGAATCTATTAGCAATAAGTATAAATCACAGAACGGCGTCAATTGAACTGAGGGAAAAGGTACATCTTTCGCACGATGAGGTTGAATCATTTACGCGCGAAATGGTTTCTTCGCTGTTTTCTGAAGCCTTCGTGATTTCGACATGCAACAGAACCGAACTGTACGGTATTCCTGTCGATCCCGCAACTGGTTTCGGTGCAATGCAGAACTTTCTTCTCGAACGCAAGAAGATTCCGCAGATGAGTGGAAAACACTTTGAAAACTTTTTTTCCTGCAGTGCGGTCAATCACCTCTTCCGTGTCAGCTCAGGCATTGATTCCCAGCTTGTCGGGGATAATCAGATACTGGGACAGCTGAAAGAGGCTTTTCGGATTTCTGAAGAAACCGGGGCTGCCGGCTTTCTGATGAAACGTCTGTTTGATGCGGCTTCACGTACCGGTAAGAGGGTCAAGACCGAAACCATCATATCCGATGGAGCCATTACGGTCAGTTATGCCGCGGTACAGCTGACGGAGAAAATATTTCACAACCTGGCGAAAAAATGCGCGCTGGTAATCGGTGCGGGTGAAACCGCTGAAATTGCAGCCAAGCATCTGAGCGAAAAAGGCATAGGCGCGCTTACAATTTCAAACCGTACATATTCAAAGGCCTCTGCATTGGCGGCAAAACTCGGCTGCAGCAGCCTTGCATTTGAAAGGCTCAAAGAGGAATTGTACCGGTTCGACATTATCATAAGCGCCACGGGCGCTCCGCACGTCATACTTACCGCTGACGATATAAGAGGCACGCTGAAAAAAAGGAACGGTGTGTCTACCTGCATAATAGACATTGCAGTTCCGCGCGACGTTGAGTCCAGCGTCAGTCTGCTCAATAATGTTTTTTACCACGATCTGGATTCGCTTAAGATCATAGTGGATCAGAACCTGAAAAAGCGCGATCAGGAAATACCAAGGGCTAAGGAAATAATTGAAGAGGAAATGGTCGGGTTCTTTAACTGGTATAATTCACTCGAAGCTGCTCCTCTGATAAAATCACTGAGAGATTATTTCGAAAAAGTACGCACGGAAGAACTTGAAAAACAGCGGCACCGCTTTTCTGAGGAGGATTTTGAAAAGCTGGAAATCCTTACCAGCAGGATAATAAATAAATTGCTGCACCAGCCTACAGTTGAACTGAAAAAGTTATCAGGGAATTCAGGAGACAGCGGAGAGATAATGCATAAAGTGGACCTTCTGAGATCCTTGTTCAAGCTCGACTGAAAAATGTATCGGTTAATATAAATTCATACACAACACCCGGGATAAACAAAGTGAAAAAAATCATCATCGGTTCACGAGGAAGTGAACTTGCTCTGTGGCAGGCAAATTATGTTAAAAATGAAATTGAAAAATACCACAACCGGAATGGAAAACAGACTGTTGAGGTTGAAATCAGTATCATCCAGACCAAAGGCGACAGAATTTTAGATTCCGCGCTGTCCAGCATAGGCGACAAGGGACTGTTTACAAAGGAAATTGAAGACAAACTCTTTTCAGGAGAAATTGACGTTGCTGTCCATAGCCTCAAGGACATTCAAACGGAACTGGATGAACGGTTCCGTATAGCTGCCGTTACTGCACGCGGGGATGTGGAGGACGTGCTTATTGCAAGGAAGAAAGATATAAATATTTTTGATCTGGAAGAAAATGCAGTTGTGGCTACCGGATCACTCAGAAGAAGCGCCCAGCTTCTGCACCTGCGTCCCGATATACAAATCGCAGAACTGCGCGGGAATGTCAATACCAGAATTGATAAATTCCTCGCCTCGGACTGGAGTGCCATAATACTTGCAAAAGCCGGAGTGGTAAGGCTGGGTCTGCAGAAATATATTTCTTCTACAATCGGAATAAGCGAAATGCTTCCGGCGGCAGGACAGGGTGCGCTGGGAATTGAGATAAGGGAATCAGACGCTGAAATGCAGCAGATAATTGATCCGCTCAATGACGACGATACATATGCCGCGGTTGCTGCGGAGCGTTCATTTCTGAAATGCCTGAACGGCGGCTGCCAGGTGCCGATTGGCGCACACGCGGTTGTAAAATCTACGGGACTTTACCTCGACGGTGTGGTGGCTTCTTTGGACGGAAGCATAAGTTTCAGAAGAAGGATACGCGGCAGCAGGACTATGCCTGAGAAACTGGGCGAAGATCTGGCGTGTGATATGCTGAATGCCGGAGCCGGAGAAGTGCTGGATGAAATCAGAAAAGGATAAACCCCTTTCGGGCAAGACCGTGGTTATTACCGGAACTTCCGATGACGCCGCACAATGGTTCATCGATGCCGGAGCTGACATGATCAGCTTTCCGGTACTGCATATTGAACCGTGCGGTGACTTCTCGGAATTCGACCGCACTCTTGCCGCAGAACCAGATTATCTCGTATTTACATCTGCAAATGCAGTGGATGTCTTTTACGAAAGGATTTCTTCTGCAGGTTTTAAACTGCAGAGCGGCAAAACCTTAATTGCAGCCGTCGGCGCCAGGACCGCCGCTAAATGCAGTGGGTATGGTATTAGAACGGATATAATTCCGGAAAACTTCAGTGCGGCGGGACTTCTTGAGGAACTGAAAAAACGTGATATGAAAAATAGAACCGTGCTCATTCCCTGCTCAGAAATTGCACGTGATGAACTGGCCGATGGCCTTTCGGCTCTCGGTGCCTTTGTAAATAAGATTTCCATCTATACTGTTTCTCTGCCTCGGCAGGAACAGACTTGTGCTATGGCTGATTACCTGCGCAAAAATAAAGCAAATCTGTTTGTTTTTGCCAGTCCTTCTGCTTACAGAAATTTTTTGACTATATTGAATATAACCGCGCCTGCTGAATATTTCAGGGATTCCTGCATTGCAGCTATAGGACCGGTGACACGCAGAGAGATAGAATCTTCGGGAGCGGTGGTTTCCATAATGCCGGACAGCTATACGATGCAGGCTCTGGCAGAAGAGACCGTTGAATTTTTCTTACAGACAAAAGCAAATAATAAGGAATAAAGTTGTGCACCATACAAAGAACGATACCTTTCTGAGGGCATGCCGCAGAAAAAAAACAGATTATACCCCGGTGTGGATAATGCGTCAGGCCGGACGCTATCTCCCCCATTACCGGAAAGTAAGGGAGAAATACGATTTTATCACCATGTGCCGCACTCCCGAAATTGCCGCCGAGGTCACTATTCAACCGGTGGATGTCATAGGTACGGATGCTGCTATACTGTTCTCCGACATACTCGTTATACCCGAGGCAATGGGCATGAACCTCGTTATGAATGAATCGAAAGGACCAATACTGACAGAACCCATAAAAAGCGAAGAGGATGCCTCAAGGCTGAAGGACATCATACCTCAGGAGGATCTGGGGTATGTCCTGGACGCGGTAAAGCTGGTTAAAAGCGAACTGAACGGCCGCGTTCCGCTTATTGGTTTTTCCGGATCACCGTGGACACTGCTGTGTTATATGGTGGAAGGCGGAGGCTCTAAGAATTTTGCCAAAATAAAAAGCATGATATACAACAATCCTGCGCTTGCGCACAGCATACTCGATAAGCTCTCCTCATCTGTTGCTGCGTATCTTTCTGCAAAGATAGAGGCGGGTGTGGACGCCGTACAGATATTCGATACCTGGGGCGGCATACTGTCGGAAAAAGATTATATGGAATTTTCACTGCCGTATATTGAAAAAATAATAGCCGGTATAAAACGCGATTCACAGCCGGTAATATTTTTTGCAAAAGGGGCACACTATAAAACCAGGAGGATTTCACGCTGCGGAGCTGATGTACTGGGGCTCGACTGGACGATGAACCTGAAAAAGGTTAAGGAAACTACGCGCGGAAAGATTGCACTGCAGGGCAACCTGGATCCTTGTATATTACTGGGTGACGAGATCAGAATAAAATCGGAAGTGGTTTCAATACTGAAATCATACGGGCCGGGCACGGGACATATATTTAACCTGGGACACGGTATACTTCCTGAAACCGATTATCATAAAGTAAAAATGTTCGTTAGTTTTGTAAAAGAAGAAAGTAAAAAGTATCACTGAAAGAATTATCATGATAGAAATTGATCTGGATTTAATAAAAAAATACGACAAACCCGGACCCCGCTATACCAGCTATCCCACGGCTCCGCATTTCAGGGACGGATTTGACCCGGCTGATTACAAGAGTGAACTGGAAAGGACCAACGCACCGGATAAAGAGAGTGAATATTCACTGTATTTTCACATCCCGTACTGCGATACTCTCTGCTATTTCTGCGGATGCAATATGATCATCACTCATAACCGCGGACGTATAGGTGAATATCTCGAATACCTGAAAAAAGAAATGGACCTGTTCTCTCCAATGATCAATCCCGGGCGCAGGGCGGCACAGCTGCACTGGGGCGGCGGCACACCCACGTACCTTGAGCCCGATGAGATAGCTGCGCTTACAGAATGCATAAATAAACATTTTACATTTACTGCGGATGCTGAGATCAGCTGCGAGGTAGATCCCCGCGGTCTGACGTTTGAACACCTGAAGGCCCTGAGGCAAAGCGGATTCAACAGGATCAGCATGGGAGTTCAGGATTTCAATTACGAAGTCCAGAAAGCAGTCAACCGCATACAGGACGAATCGCTGATAAGGCGTATAGTCGGCTGGGTGCGCGAGCTGGAATTCCATAGCATAAATATTGACCTTATATACGGACTTCCGTTCCAGACACCTCAGACGTTTACTGATACCATAAATAAGATCATCGATATTTCTCCCGACAGAATTGCGGTATTCAACTATGCTCACGTTCCTTGGATGAAAAAGCATATGTCGCTTATAAATGAAAATGATCTGCCGCGTCCCGATGAAAAACTGCAGATACTCGGCAACACAATTACGAGCTTTACTTCTGCGGGTTATGAATTTATCGGAATGGATCATTTTGCCAAACCGGATGATGAACTTACCATTGCACTCAGGGAAAAAAGACTGTACAGGAATTTTCAGGGCTACAGTATAAAAGCGGGCACCGATCTGTATGCTTTCGGAATAACAGGAATAAGTCAGACCGAAAGAATGTATGTCCAGAACTATAAAACCGAGAAAGAATACTACGACTCCATAAATTCGGGACGGCTGCCAGTGGCAAAAGGATACCGGCTCAATGACGACGACATGCTGCGCAGGCACGTCATAATGAGGCTTATGTGCGACTTTGAGCTGAATCCCCGAATGATAAGTAAACTCTATAACATCGACTTTAATCAGTATTTCGCGGAATCAATAGCTCTTCTGGAACCTATGAAAAATGACGGACTCGTGGAAATTACTCCGGAGCGTATAAAAGTAACATCAGCAGGCCGGCTTCTGATAAGAAATATTGCCATGAATTTCGACTCATACCTGCTCAAAAAGGAAGATGCCGGAAAATACTCCAGAACCGTATAAATTAGTTCTGAGTTAAGAGTTATGAGTTCTGAGTTTTTTTACGCAGAAATAATTTGCATAGTATAAATTCACAACTCGCCTCATAACTCAAAACTTCTCAGAACTTCCCGCCAAAGGCGGGACATAACTACTAATTCATAACACATAACTCATAACTCATAACTCATAACTCAGAACTCAGAACTCAGAACTAATGAAGACAGCAGTATTATTATTAAACCTTGGCGGACCTGACAGCCTTCAGGCAGTTGAACCGTTTCTGGCAAACCTGTTCGGCGACAGGGATATATTCAAGCTTCCGTTTCAGAAGAAGCTTGCTGCATTCATCGCACGCAAGCGGGCCCCGAAGGTAATAAAGGAATATGAGCTCATCGGCGGGCGTTCACCGCTGGGCGACTGGACAGAACTCCAGAGAAAAAGTCTCGAGGAAAAACTGCGCCGCATTGATCCGGATACGGATGTAATCACATGTATGCGCTACTGGCATCCGATGACAGACGAAGCTGTAGGGCGGACAATTAACGGAGGATACGGCAGGATAATCCTGCTGCCTCTCTATCCCCACTTTTCTGTTTCAACTACCGGCTCGTCTTTCAATGAATGGCGCAGACAGATGACTGCACTTGGTGCGGTAAGGCGCGATCAGTATGATCATACCGGTAAACGCTGGTGGAGTGAGAAGTGGGTCACGTCTTCGGGAGCCGAATTGGAAGCGGTGTTCATAAACGATTATTATGATAACCCGCTCTATACCGCGGCCATAAACAAGCGCATCGATGAAGGTCTCGAAAAATTTGATGATCCTTCTAAAGTGCACATACTTTTCAGCCCTCACGGCACACCCCTGAGTTATGTTAAAAAAGGAGATCCGTACAGTTTCCATATAAAGAAAACTGTCGAACAAATAATGGATCAGAGAAAACAGAGCCACGGGTACTCACTGAGCTATCAGAGCCGCGTGGGACCTGTAAAGTGGCTGGAGCCGTATACATCCGATATGATCAGGAGGCTTTCTTCTGAAGGCAGACGGCGGCTGCTTGTAATACCAGTCAGCTTTGTCTCAGACCACGTTGAGACTCTCTATGAACTGGATATAGAATACCGGCACATTGCAGAGCAGGCCGGAATAGAAAAATACATAGTGATGACTGGCCTGAATGATCTGCCCGAATTTACCGATGCCCTGTCTGATGTCGTGGCCGGTACAGTTTTGGGCGGTGCCGCTAAGACATAAGTACATTATATTTTACCAATATAGTCAGCAGCCCAGCTTCCGTTATATAAATTATGCCGGAATTTTGATATTTTTGTATGAATAAAAAAAGAAAATTCAAATGAAAATAGTTGTACTTGGAGCCGGAATATCCGGACTCGCGACTGCCTGGTGGCTCGTGAAGGAAGGACTGGACGTTACTATACTGGAAAAAAATCCTGAGCCGGGCGGTTCGATGATAAGCCGCTCCGAGGAAGGGTTCCTCGTTGACTATGGTCCAAACAGCGGACTGGAAACCACACCGGTCATTTCGCAGCTGGCAGAAGAAACCGGCATTAAGAGTGAAATGATATATGCAAACGAGGCATCGGCAAACAGGTATATATTGCGGAACGGAATACTGCATGTATTGCCTACAGGTCCTTCAGCATTTCTGAAGACACGGCTTTTTTCCGGCATGGCAAAACTGCGCCTGTTCGCAGAACCATTCATCGGCCGTTCGCGCGACGGGTACTACCAGAGCATTTCAGAATTTGTAAAAAGACGCCTCGGAAAAGAATTTCTGGACTATGCGATTGACCCGTTCGTGTCGGGCGTGTTTGCAGGAAATCCCGATAAGCTCAGCGTCAAGTCTGCGTTCCCCAAACTCTACAGGTTAGAAGAACTGTACGGCGGACTGATAAAAGGCATGGTAAGAGGAGCAAAAGAAAGAAAGCGCAACCCTGAAAAAGCGAAAAACACCGCACGCATGTTTTCTTTTAAGCAGGGTATACAGACGCTCCCTGCGGCCATAGCACATCGTCTGAAGGATAATATTATTTACGACTGTCAAATAAATGGCATAAAACGCAGCAGTGACGGATATCAGATCAGTTATGACAGGAGCGGCAGTCAGGAGAATACCAATGCTGATATTCTGGTTTCAGCACTTCCCGCATGGGAACTTGCAATACTAATGAAAGATTATGACCCGGAGCTTTCCGGACACCTGCAGTCTATATATTATCCCCCTGTAAAAGTGCTGTATCTCGGTTACAGAAAAGAAGACATTGAACGTGAGCTGGACGGATTCGGGTTCCTTATACCTTCAAAAGAAAAGAAACTTTTTCTCGGTGCTATATGGAGCTCGGTCATATTTCCTGAACGGGCACCCGAAGGATGTGCTTCGTTTACGCTGTTCATTGGAGGAGCGCGGTCCCCTGAGATGACGGCGGTGGACAGTGAAATAATAAACGAGCTGGTAATTGACGAGTTCTCCTCCATAATGGGTATCAATAAACCGCCCGTATTTATCCGGGAAAAATTATGGGATAAAGCAATACCCCAGTACAATACCGGATACATTGAACACGAAAACTATTTTGATGAATTTGAAAAGAAGAATGCTGGTTTTATACTTACCGGTAATTACCGGGGCGGGATATCCGTAGGTGACTGCGTAAAAAACTCGGTTGAAACCGGCAGGAAAATTATAAATATAAAAGGAAGTAAAAATGTTACCCACAAACAATAATCCCGGTTTTCCGCTGAAGCGTCTGCGCAGGCTGCGTTATAATCCCCTCGTCCGCGATATGGTAAGGGAAACAGAGCTGTCAAAGAACGATCTTATCTATCCCCTGTTCGTCACGCATGGTTCGGGCATCAGAGAGGAGATCAGGTCGATGCCGGGCGTATTTCATCTTTCGGTAGACGAGCTGGTGAAGGAATGCACTGAAGTTGCTGCTATGGGTATTCCGGCAGTATTGCTTTTCGGACTTCCCGCTCACAAGGATGAGCAGGGTTCAGAGGCTTATGACTCCAACGGAATCATACAGCAGGCTGTCCGTGCGATAAAGGCAGAAGTAAAAGATCTGCTCGTCATAACTGACGTATGTTTGTGCGAGTATACTTCGCACGGCCACTGTGGTCTGTTGAACGGTGAAGAAGTTCTGAATGATGAAACGCTCACTCTGCTGGCAAAAGAAGCGGTATCGCACGCTGAGGCCGGTGCCGATATAATCGCGCCTTCTGATATGATGGACGGACGGATATTAGCGATCAGGAAAGCCCTGGATTATAAAGGGTTTCAGAATATTCCAATCATGAGTTATGCTGCCAAATATGCTTCGGGTTACTACGGACCTTTCAGGGATGCTGCTGATTCTGCTCCGGCATTCGGCGACAGGCGTTCGCATCAGATGGATCCGGCCAATGTGCTTGAGGCATTGCGCGAAGTCGAGACCGACATACAGGAAGGAGCCGACATGGTAATGGTAAAACCTGCGGGAGCTTATCTTGACGTGCTCTGGCGCGTGAAGGATACTTTCAAAATGCCCACGGCGGCATATCAGGTAAGCGGTGAATACGCAATGATAAAAGCCGGCGGAAAAATGGGCTGGGTGGATGAAAAGCGAATAATGATGGAATCTCTCGTCGCCATTAAGCGTGCCGGTGCAGATATGATCATTACCTATTTTGCCAAGGAAGCAGCTAAAGAACTATAAGTCTCTTTCAGGGATCTTTCAGAATGTCTTTCGAAAGATCCCTGAAAATATATTTTATGTATGCAATATATTGCTCACCATGTTTCACTGCTACAAACATTTCTTACATTTTATCTTCTTGATTTTATCGGAAAATAAAAATAACTTATCCTTCGATAATAGTTGATATATTGCTTTATCTCCGGGGGGAGTTTATTGATAATGTGAGTTATCAATAAATACTGCACACAATTTTCCCGTAAATATCTTTTCACAATAATGTTAGAGGATATACACATGAAATATCTGTTCCTCTTTAGTTTATTATTACCTTTCGGTCTGATTTTGCCTCAGGACGATAATTACTATCCTCTGGCCGTTGGAAACAGCTGGCAGTATTTTACATACGGAGGTAAGATTCTTACCGAAACTATCTATAGCGACTCCGTTGATGCTAAAGGCTGGCGGCATTTTAAATACCTGCCAATTGAGGCACAAATAAGCTACAAAATATCGCCAAACAGGGATTCGGTCATATACAGCGATCACACTCTCATATATAAAGCCTACTGCAAAATCGGTGACAAATGGTTTAGCAGATGGGATGTTGATGAAGCAGGAAAACCTTTTCCTATTGAAAGAGCAATTGTTACTCAGACCGGAACTGTCAATCTGTATGGCAGGAATTATAATGCTAAAGAGATAAGTTTTTACCAAATTGACCAACAAGATACATCATTGATAAACGATCGTTACTGGAAAGCAACAAACTTAATTGCAGAAGGTGTTGGACTTGTATCCAAATTAGTTGAAGGTGACTGGTATACTTATCAGCTAAGAGGATGTATAATCAATGGAGACACTACGGGGATAATGACTGTTGGTATTAATAAAGGGCAGAGCATTATTCCGGAAAAACCGAAGTTATTCCAGAACTATCCAAATCCTTTTAATCCGTCTACTATAATATCGTATAACATTCCGGAATTCTCTCATGTTAATCTTACAGTGTACGATGCACTTGGACGTCAGATAAAGTGTCTGGTGAACGAATATCAGAATGCAGCTCATTATGAACTAACATTCACTCCTGGCAATATTTCTTCAGGTATATATTTCTACAGATTAAATGCCGGTAAAGCGGTATTTACTAAAAAACTATACTATCTTAAATAGCATCAAATTTTTTACTAAAAAAACTATTTAATATTATTATTTGGGGTATGGCATGATCTTCAACTACAGAATGATATTCGTTTATTCCTGCATGATGTTTTTCATACTAATTACTTCTGTTTTTTCTCAGAATGAACTTTCCATAAGATCTCAGAATTTTGAATGGATTGACACTGAGGACAAGTTGGCAAGGAATAATAATGCCGAGTGGATTGTTTACAACATATTTAATTCAAAGATGCCGGGTAACCTGGTACATATTGTTGCAATAGATGCTCAGGGTATTAAATGGATCGCAACAGATAATGGTTTGGTAAAATATGATGGCGCTAAATTGAGTATATACAATATTGCACCATATGCAGGTGATCCTAAATGGGTAAATACAATTGTAATTGATACCAGAAATAACAAATGGATTGGAACAGGAGTGGGCTTGGTTAAATATGATAATACAAAATGGTATTTTTATGACGTAGCTACTTCCGGCCTTCCTGAAAATAACATTCAATCTATTTCAATAGACGCTCAAGGTAACAAGTGGATCGCAACATATGGCGGTGGGCTGGCTAAATTTGACGGCAACAGCTGGACTGTTTACAATACTTCAAATTCCGGGCTGCCGGGCAACCGGATCTATTCGGTCGCAATAGACGCCGAAGGTAATAAATGGATAGGAACGGAAAGTCATGGATTAGTCAGATACGATGGTTCGCAGTGGACGGTTTATGATGCTTCAAATTCGGGACTGCCAGAAAATTTAATCACTTCAATTACAATAGACACTCAGAATAACAAATGGATTGCAACATATGGCGGGGGCCTGGCTAAATTTGACGGCATTAGCTGGACTGTTTACGATACCTCTAATTCCGGACTTCCATGTAATCGTGTTCGTTCAACTGCCATAGATGCTGAAGGAAATAAATGGATTAGCACGGATGATGGGTTAGCCAGGTACAACGGTACAAATTGGATAGTTTACGATACTTCAAATTCCGGACTGCCGGATAACCGTATCTGTTCAGTAACAATAGATGCTCAGGGAAATAAGTGGATTGGAACAGTCAATGGACTTGCAATATACAGAGAAGGGGGTGTGG
>JBLMZS010000027.1:0-72294 GCA_050258935.1 Bacteroidota bacterium | reverse complement strand
CAAACGCCTCCGGCGTTTTAACTCAAAGATATATCTTTGACTAACATTTTTATTATCGCCGTGGGTTGCATCCCTTGTGATTCATAGCCAATCCGTAATCGGATCGGATTTGGTTTTCTATATCTTTAATTCCGGCGTTTTAAGGCATGAAAGATAACAAATTAGTGAAACGGGCTGGTTCTATAATTCATTTCAGATTATGGTTACATGTATTTATTAACCTGCAGCCGGAGCAAAAGCTATATGGGATTTTAACACAACAGAAGAACGAAATATTTGTAAAATATGGTAAAATAAACACATCCATTCCATGCTAAGGCGCGATGGATGGGTGTGTCTTAAATTCAGAATCTGCCACATGCGGCGTCTCCTAACTTGAAAGTTAGCCATAGCTTCAATTCCTCGACTCAGAACTCAAAACTCAGAACTCAAAACTCAAAACTCAGAACTCCTAATAGCTTGTCGAATCCAGCTTTACTTTGCCCCGGAATATCCAGTAGATACTTGCAGTGTAAGCCAGTACAAATGGCAGTCCAATAATGGCTACTGTCAGCATCACTCCCAGTGTCTTCTGCGACGATGCTGCATTGTATATTGTCAGACTGTTTGCTGCTTCAGGATTTGATATTACCATATTGGGGAAAATGCCTATTGCAAACAGTGCCAGCAAAGCCGCAATGCTCGCGCATGACGACAGGAATGCATAAAAATCGCGGCCATGATATATCTCGCGCGGAATATTCGCAATTGCCAGCATATTCAGTAGTGCGAGTATGAACAGTGCAGGATATTCCTTAAAGTGGGTTATCATGTGCGGCACGTATATGAGTGTAGCCATTGTAGCTGTCACATAGCAGATAACAAAGAATATTATGGTATTGTTCACCCATCCGCGTATTTTATCGTGCATAGCTCCTTCGGTTTTCATCACTCCGTAAATCGAACCGTGCATCATAAACAGTGCGACTGTAGTAATACCGATGAGTATTGAATACGGATTCAGCAGACCCAGAAATGAGCCTGCAAATTCCTTATCGCTGGCAAGAGGAATACCGGTGGCAATATTGCCCAGAGCCACACCCATCAGCAGTGCAATTACAATACTCGCAATACTGAATGCGGTATCCCACATCTGCCGCCACCATTTCATGGGCTGCTTGCTGCGGAATTCAATTGCAATTGCCCTGAATATCAGTACGAACAGCAGCAGCATAAAAGCCGTGTAGAATCCTGAGAATACAGTTGCATATACTTCCGGGAATGCTGCAAATAGTGCTCCGCCGGCAGTAACGAGCCACACTTCATTGCCGTCCCATACCGGTCCTATCGAATTTATCATTACACGTCTTTCTTCGTCGGTTTTGGTCAGAAGGTGCAGTGCTCCTATACCCAGGTCAAAGCCGTCCAGTATTGCGTATCCGCTCAGAAGTACTGCTATTAGTATGAACCATACAACGTTAAGATCCATGTTTGTCTCCTGTATGTTCTTTTTCTGTGATTATATTATTTGAGAGAGCCATTATTGAGCCGCATTTTCAGAACCATGGAACAGTTCCTTCTGCCTGTCATATTCACTCTCCATATCTTCGGTATGCTCCGGCCCGTGTTTTATCTTATTGTCCAGCAGGAATATGAACAGTGCAAATAGCATTATATATATAATTGTAAACAGAATCAGCGAAAATACAATCTGATTCCCGTTTACCGACTTCGACAGGCCTTCTGAGGTTCTAAGCAGTCCGTATACAACCCACGGCTGCCGGCCTACTTCTGCTGAAAACCACCCCAGCTGATTGGCTATCTGAGGCAGCAGCACAGAGGCAACTAGAAGTTTCAGCCATAGTGTGCTTTTTTCCAGCTTACCTTTCCTGTACATGTAAAATGAAACAAAGGAGATCAGTATAAGTGCCATGCCAATGGCTACCATAAGGTGATACGTCTGGAATACAACATTGACAGGCGGCTGATCGGATTTTTTGAATGAATCCAGGCCGATCACCGGCTGACTCATATCACCATACAACAGATAGCTGAGCATGCCCGGTATTTTAATTCCGAGGTTGACCTGTTTATTGTTATCATCAACCCAGCCGAACAGATACATCCCGGCTGCAGCTGACGAATCATAGTGAGCTTCAAATGCTGCCAGCTTTGCCGGCTGATTCTTTGCTACACCTACGGCGCTCTGGTGTCCAGTGAACAGCTGGAACAGTGAGGCGAACATAGCAAGGTAGAGTCCCATTCTAAGCGATGTTCTGGCGAAATCCATATGGCGTTTTTTCAGCATATAGAATGCACTTACACTTATTACCATGAAAGCCCCTGCCTGCCAGGCTCCTGAAAGCGTATGCGACAGACGGTCCATTGATGAGGGATTGAATACCATACCCCAGAAATCTGTAATTTCTGCCCTTATAATGGATCCATGCTTTACCAGATGATAACCGGCCGGAGTCTGCTGCCAGGAATTTGCAACAACTATCCATACCGCACTCAGCATTGAACCGAGCGATACAAGAACAGTCGACAGGAAATGAACTCTGGGTGAAACCTTGTCCCACCCGAATACAAGAATAGCCAGGAATCCGGACTCGAGGAAAAATGCAAAAATTCCTTCTGCGGCCAGCGCACTGCCGAATACATCACCTACAAACCTGGAATAAGTAGCCCAGTTTGTACCGAACTCGAATTCCATTACGATTCCGGTGGCAACGCCGATTGCGAATGTCAGTGCGAATACCTTCACCCAGAAGCGGGTCATCTCTTCGTACTTCTTTTCTTTTGTCTTAAGGTATAAACCCTCCATCATAACCAGTATCACTCCGAGTCCGATGCTCAGAGGGGGATAAATGTAATGGAAGCCTATTGTTACTGCGAACTGTAGACGCGCTAAAAATTCAGTGCTCATAATTACCCACCCGCAATAGTTTTGTAATAGTAGTTAAAAAGGGAATGCAGATCAGTGAACGGTCGTAAATTTTATGTAATATATAAATTTACCCGTTTTATTCAAATTTAAATTATTAAAAGTTATATAAAGTTCCCCAACAGGTGTGGGATTGGAAAAAAAATTCATCCGGATAAGTAAACCCCGGGGCGTTGCATTTTGGCGGCAAAAATTTTAAATTATTCTATCAACCTTAAATGAGGAGCAATTATATGTTTAATTCTATGACTGACCTTGTTAATGAGGTAATCATCTCGCTGACAGTTCTGCGCAACTATATCGACGAGCATAACGAGGAAGAGATCGAAAACGAACTCAACTCCGCTGCCACTACATACTCTGAGCTCCAGAGAACTGTGGATATCGAGGATACCAGCTCGGTACAGATATTCGAACGACATAAGAAAATACTCGAAGACTATTACGAGAAAGGAATAGAATATCTGATAAACAACTCAGATGAAATCATAAAACAGTTAAATAAGATCATTGATGAACTCAAAGAACATGTGGAACACCGCATAGCCTGAGTATTATATCCGTATTATATTAAGAGCCTCATCAGCAGATTCTTTTTCGTTTGAATAAAAATTATTATTTTATACCGATAAATTGCACGTTTAATAATTTTTTTGTCAGGGAGAATCCTCATGAGGCTTTTTACTTTTTTTCTTATAGCTGCCGGCTTTTGTCTTCCTTCTAATCAATCCACTGCACAGAATATACTCGTGACCGCTCACCGCGGAGCATCAGGACTGGCTCCTGAAAATACACTGGCTTCGATCAGAAAGGCCATTGAACTGAAGGCAGACTTTGCTGAAATAGATGTTCAGGAAACCAAGGACAGCATGCTTATAATTGTCCACGACGGTAATTTCAAACGTACTACCGGTGTGGATAAAAATGTATGGGAAACGGACTATGCTGATGTCAAACTGCTCGACGCCGGATCTCACTTTTCAGAAAATTTCAAAGGTGAACCTGTACCCGTTTTTGAAAATGTCCTGGACTCTGTTAAAGGTAAAATCAAACTGAACATAGAGCTCAAGGACAACGGTCATCAGCAGAAGCTTGCCGAACGGGTTGTGGCTATGCTGGAAAAGAAGGGCTGGACAGACAAGTGCATCATCACTTCTTTCAACTTCGAACTTATAAAGAAAGTACGCAGTATTAATAAGAATATAAAAGTCGGATACATATTCAGCAAATACCGCGAAAATGAGGATGTGTTTACCGCAGATATCGACCTTTTCAGTATCGGAAAAGGACTGGTGGATTCTGCACTGGTCGCTAAAGCAAAGGATCACGGTAAGGAAGTGCATGTGTGGACGGTAAATGATCCGGTCGAAATGAAGCGCCTGTGCGACCTGGGTGTGACAAGCATTATTACGAATTTTCCCGATAAACTGAACGCCATAATCGGGAAAGAATAAACGCAGCCGGTGTGTCTGACTTTATTCAATTACACGGTGGTGTTCTCTCAGCTGAATACCACCGTTTTATTTCCTCTTACCAGCACCCGGTGTTCTGAATGTGCGCGCAGAGCATTCGCCAGTACAAGCCTTTCAAGATCCCGGCCTTTTCTTATCAGGTCCTCAAGCGTGTCTTTATGGGATACTCTGGCAATATCCTGTCCTATGATAGGACCTTCATCGAGTTCCTCTGTTACATAGTGACTAGTAGCGCCAATGAGTTTGACACCTCTGTCGTATGCCCGTCTGTAGGGATTGCTGCCCTTGAATGCCGGCAGGAATGAATGATGTATATTTATTATCCTGTTGGGGTATCTTTTCAATATCTCAGGTGAGAGGATCTGCATATACCGCGCAAGAACTATGGTATCTATCCGGTTTTCCTCCAGAAGCCTGAGCTCTTCGGCTTCCATTTCACTTTTATTCTCTTTGGTTACGGGAACAATATGGTAAGGAATACCCATTGAAGCAGCCAGTCCGCTGCAGTCGGGATGATTTGAAATGATGATTGGAATTTCAATGCGGAATTCATTTATACTGTAGCGCCACAGAATTTCCCGCAGGCAGTGATCGTATTTTGAGACGAAAATGGCCGTGCGCAGTTTCCTGCCTGCAAAATTCAATTTCCAGTGAGCACCGAATTTTTCAGCGAGAGGGGAGAATTCATTTTCAATGTCTGAAGCACCGATTGTGAATCCTTCCATATCCCAGGCGATCCGTATGGAAAATATTTTTTCATCGGGATCCACATGCTCCTCAAGATCGACAATGTTTCCGCCCCGCTCATATACGAAATTCGAAATGTGCGAAACCAGTCCTTTGCTGTCGGGACACGACAGCAGCAATATAGCAGTATCTTTTTCAGCCATGCTCAATAACCATTAATAAAAAATCAGGCTGCCATAAAAACAGCCAGTCAGTTAATAAAAAAAAACGATAATACCAGCCAGCTCATGTTGAGCAAAACCCTTCCCCGCACACTTACAGCGTGCGTTTGCGGGTGGGTGATCCTGTGATGCAGGGCTGAAGCCCTGCGCTGACATATATTTGCCCATTCAGGGCAAAGCTGCAACAGAAATCATATACAATTTAAATCTGTTAAATCATATTCTGAAAGAAACTTCCCTACACGATTTCTGATATTTTGTATTCTGTCAGGATACGGACTGATATATGTCGGTGTAGGGCCTAGTCCTATGACCAGAGATATATTTCATCATTCCTGCGCTGTAAGTGCGGGAGGCAAAGATCAGTGCGCCTCGAGCCAGTTGCTGCCGGTGCCGGTTTCTGCCACTACGGGTATCTCAAGCGGCAGGGCGGTTTCCATCAGTTCCTTTATCAGCGGCTGCAGTTCGTCGAGTTCATCCTTATGCACATCAAACACCAATTCATCGTGCACCTGCAGTATCATTTTTGTGCGGGCCTTTCTGCGCTTCAGTTCTCTGTGTATACTGATCATTGCAAGCTTTATCATGTCTGCAGCCGTACCCTGTATCGGCATATTTATGGCGACACGCTCTTCAAACTGTCTGAGTGTCTGATTGTTGCTGTTTATATTTTTCAGGTAACGGCGTCTGCCCAGCAGTGTTTCAGCATATCCGTTTTTGCGTGCTTTCTTTATTGAATCATCCATGAACAGCTTGACATTACTGAAGCTGTTGAAATAAGAATCAATTATTTCCTTTGCATGAGTCTGCGATATACCCAGTCTGGTTTTCAGTCCAAACGGACCGAGTCCGTAGAGTATCCCGAAGTTAACCTCCTTTGCGCGCCTGCGCATATCGGAAGTAACTTCTTCAGGTTTTACCATAAATACCAGTGCAGCGGTGCTCTTGTGAATATCCTCGGCATTACGAAATGCCTCACACAACACCGGGTCCTGGCAGATACTGGCCATTATCCTCAGTTCAATCTGGCTGTAATCGGCAGACAGTATTATATAATCATCATTCCGGGGCACGAATGCCTTGCGGATCTCCTTCCCAAGATCGGTACGAATGGGAATGTTCTGCAGGTTCGGATTATTACTCGAAAGTCTGCCAGTGGAGACGACGGTCTGGTTAAAGCTCGTGTGTATCCTGTCCGTTTCAGGTTCAATAAGCTGAGGCAGGGCATCGGCGTATGTAGATTTCAGCTTAGATACTGTGCGGTAATCTATTATAATATCTATAATTTCGTGAGAACCCTTCAGTATCTCGAGTGTCCGTGCGTCTGTAGAATTTGCGCCGGTCTTGGTCTTCTTTCCGGTAGTAAGTCCCAGTTTTTCAAAAAGTATTTTCTGAAGCTGGGCAGATGAATTTACGTTGAACTGTTCGCCAGCCAGCTCGTAGATCTTTGCAGTGTAGTTATCCATGAGTATCTGCAGGTCGCGGCCGAGTGTCCTCAGACTTACCTGATCAATCCTTACACCTTCAAGTTCCATATCTGACAGTACGCACACCAGCGGTATCTCCACTTCAAACAGCAGTTTGCTGAGTCCTGCTTCTTCAACAAGTGGCTGCAGCTTATTGTACAGTCTGTATGTAACGTCTGCATCTTCACAGGAATAGTCAGACAGAAGTGAAGGCTCCACGTCAAAAATCCGTGCAGGATTTTTCTTCTCGCCTATGAGCGAACTGAGAGGAATGGGGGTATAGTTGAGGTATTTTTGCGCCAGGTCGTCCATGCCGTGTTTCTGGTCAGGATCGAGCACATATGATGCGAGCATGGTATCATAAAATAAACCATCAGTACTTATGCCGTATTTTGAAAGGACACTTATATCGAACTTTGCATTCTGGCAGATCTTCTTAATCGAAGAATCCTCAAAAACCGGCTTGAATATTCCTATGAATTCGTCTATATCCAGGCGGTCGCTCAGGTCACTTGAAAACAGGTCATTCTTTGCTATGAAAGGATTTACCGCCACGAAATAAGCTTCTCCCGGTTTCATGCAGAAGGACACACCGGCGAGGTTCAGCTTAAAGCAGTCGAGTCCGTCGGTTTCAGTGTCAAAGACAAACATCTTTGACTTCTTCAGTTTTCCAGCCAGTTCCATGGCTTCTGAACGGCCGGTAACAAGATGATAGCTGACATTTGTCCTGTCGAAGGAGGCAGCTATCTTGAGCTCAGCGTCATCCATTGGATCCTCTGATCCGTTTTCATCCTCATCGCACCCGCCAAGGCAGTCCTTGAATACCTTCTCCAGTTTGAGCGAAAGGTTTTTGAATTCAAGTTCCAGGAATATTTTTCTGATCTCACTGAAATCAGGCCGTGTGAACTTAGCTTTTGTAAGGTCGCAGTCGAACGGTACATTCAGATGTATAGTTGCCAGTTCCTTGGACAGGAAAGCATTTTCTTTTCCGTCTATAAGTTTTTGCCTGATAGCAGGGCGCTCAATCTTGTCAATATTGTCATAGATGCCCTCAATGCTGCCGAATGCCTGAATGAGGGGAATGGCGCTTTTGGGACCTATGCCGGCCACGCCCGGTATATCATCCGAGGTATCACCTACGAGTGCCAGATAGTCTATCATCTGTATAGGTTCAAATCCGAATTCCGAGTGGACTTTTTCCACATCGACAACCGTGATGTCATCCGGGGTTTTCCCGGGTTTAACAATTTTTATATTTTCTGTTACCAGCTGGTTGTAATCTTTATCGGGTGTGATCGCATAGGATTCAAAGCCCATCTTCTCTGCTATCTTCACTGCAGTACCGATAATATCATCGGCCTCATAACCTGCTATAATATAAACAGGTATGTCGAGTGCTTTGATAATATCCTTTATATGCTGAATCTGGGGGATCATATCCTCAGGCATTGCCTGGCGGGATGATTTATAATTTTCGTAGCGGTCGTGTCTGAATGTCTTTTCCTTGGAATCAAAGGCAACTGCTATATAGTCAGGCCGGTTAACTTCCATTATTTTCAGCAGCTGAGTTACGAATCCATAAACTGCACTTGTGTTTTCACCCGCGCTGTTCATAAGAGGCCGGCTCATAAAAGCATAATATGCCTTGTAGGCAAGTGACATTGCATCAATGATCACAAACTTTTTTTTCTTCATATCAGGATCAAAAATTATTATTGTGGGGTAAAAATAGTATTTTTGAAATTAAATATTTACACAATAAAAACAAAATTTATTATTTTTACGTGTCGCAGCTGTTTCCCGCAACTGGCAGGAACGGCTGAATGTTTTAATCACCTAAATACAAGAATAGGGAATATGAAGAATAATTTCACCGTAGTTATGATTATAGTACTCCTGTTTTCTGCAGCCGTCCAGGCTCAGAATAATGGAAAGAATAAATTCATGGTTGCAAACTGGAATCTTGAAAATCTCTTCGACACAGCTGATGATCCGGAAAAGGATGATGCAGAATTTCTGCCTCAGAGCGAAAAGAACTGGACTCCTGAAAGACTCAGTCAGAAATTCAGTAACCTGGCGCGGGTTATCAGTTCGATGTACGACGGCAGCGGTCCCGATATTCTGGGCGTTGAGGAGGTTGAAAACCAGAATCTGCTTGATACTCTGAACATGCATTATCTGAAAAATGTGATAAAGGATAAGCAATATAAAATTGCGTATGCCGCTTCACCCGACACCAGGGGAATTGATGTGGGACTTCTGTATAACAGCAATATGTTTGAGCTGATAGCAACTAATACAGATACAGTATATCTTACGGAAAAATATCCTACACGCCTTGTGCTGTCTGCAGAGCTCCGCTTTAACGGCAATCAGAGTCTTTATGTAATTGTCAATCACTGGCCCTCAAGGCGCAGCGGACAAAGGGAGAGCGAACTGAACCGTTTTTCGGCTGCTTCAGTTGTAAGGCACCGCGTTGATAAAATTCTTTCAAAGGATCCTGAGGCTAGAATAGTAATTACAGGTGATTTCAACGATGAACCGGAAAATATTTCTTTAACTGATACGCTGATGGCAAAAAAGATTGAATGCGGTTACAGTAAAGATACCCTCAGCAGCAGGAATCTCTATAATCTGGCTTACGTAAAATCAGTCAGCAATGAAGGCAGCTATTTCTATAAAGGTGAGTATAATATGCTCGATCAGATCATTGTATCGAAAAATATGCTGATCAGCAATTATATATGCAATTCATTTGAGGTCTATAAACCGGAATTCATGAAAACCAGGTCTGGTAAATTTGAAGGTTCTGCATTCCCGACATACGGAGGCAGAAATTACCTTGGCGGCTACAGTGACCATTATCCTGTAACTGCTGTATTCGAATACTGATCTGATTTTTGAGTGATCTCTCGGCGGTCTGAAACTATGTCCATCCGTCAATACGGATAAACAATAATGGAGTATACTGTGGGTTCTTTCGGAGGGAAAAATGTACTGATAACAGGCGGTGCCGCCGGTATCGGGAAAATAATGGGCCGGCTGGCACTTGAACGCGGGGCTGCACGGCTAATCATCTGGGACATTAATAAAAATGCACTGGACAGTACGGTCAGAGAATTCAGCAGCCTCAATTATTCGGTCTATGGATTCGTTGTGGATGTTTCAGATGTCGAACAGATAAATTCGGCAGCTGCTGAAGTCAAAAATACGGCAGGCCACATAGACATACTCATAAACAATGCCGGAATAATTGTCGGTAAGTCCTTCAATCTGCATTCTCATGCCGACATTCAGAAAACCATGCAGATCAATACCGATGCGCTCATGCATGTTTCCATCGAATTCCTGCAGCAGATGATTGACAGGAAGTCGGGACATATCTGCAATATTTCATCTGCAGCCGGTATGATCGCCAATCCTGGCATGTCTGTATATTGCGCCAGCAAATGGGCAGTGATCGGCTGGTCCGAAAGCCTAAGGCTGGAGATGAAGCAGTCACACACCGGAGTCCATATAACCACGGTTACACCTTACTACATAAGTACCGGTATGTTCAGCGGTGTAAAGTCGTTAATACCGCTTATAAAACCCGAAAAAGCTGCCCGCTGCATAATACGGGGAATAGAAAACAACAGGAAATTTGTGCGCATTCCATGGCTGATATACCTTCTGCAGTTTACACGCGGTATTATGCCGGTCAGCCTGTTCGACTGGTTCTTAGGCAGTCTTCTTGGCGTATATAAATCCATGAGCACTTTTACCGGTCATGCTGCGGCTGAGAAAAAACAGTAACTGATGGAAGTTATTATAAAACATGCGGGAAATAAAAAATGAAAGATTACGACATACCCGGTCTGGTGCAGAACCAGAAAAAATATTTCTATAAATTCGAAACAAAGGATCCGGACTTCAGGATCCGCGCGTTAGAGAGACTCAAAGATCTTGTGACTGAAAACGAGGGAAAAATTTCAGAGGCGCTCTGGAGTGACCTGCATAAATCGCGTTTTGAAAGTTATGAAACAGAGATAGGTATCGTACTCGAGGAATTATCCAATCATATCAGAAACCTGAAGAGATGGGCAAGGGCATCTTACAAGATAACACCTATGGCGCTAATGCCCTCCATCTGCAAAGTGATGCGTGAACCGTTTGGTACTGTGCTGATAATTTCTCCGTGGAACTATCCGTTCAATCTGCTGATAAATCCGCTCATAGGTGCTATATCGGCGGGTAATACGGCTGTACTTAAGCCCTCGCCATATACTCCGGCATTTTCGGATCTGATAGAAGAACTGATAGAAAAATACTTTCCTCCTGAATACATTACAGTGGTAAATGGTGACAGAACAGTCAACCAGAAACTGCTCCAGGAAAAATTTGATTATATTTTCTTTACCGGAAGTCCGAAGCTCGGAAAGATAGTAATGAAAGCAGCTGCAGAGCATCTTACTCCTGTTACGCTTGAACTCGGAGGCAAGAGTCCCTGTATTGTTGATCATGATGCCAACCTGAAAACAGCTGCCAAAAGGATAGTATGGGGTAAGTATCTGAATGCAGGACAAACCTGTATTGCTCCGGATTATCTGTTTGCACACAGCAACATAAAATCCAGACTGCTCGGACTTATGAAGCAGGAGATAAATAATTTCTTCGGCAGTTCACCCAAAGATAGTCCTGATTTCCCGAGGGTAGTGAGCAATGAAGCTTTTGAACGGCTCAGCGGTCTGCTCGGCAGCGGGCGCATAGCTGCAGGCGGGGACACTGACTGCAGTGAAAAATATATAGCGCCAACTATACTCGACGGAATAACTCCGGATGACGAAATAATGCAGGAAGAAATTTTCGGGCCCCTGCTGCCGGTGATGGAATTTGATAATATTAACCAGGTAAGAGATTATGTGAACTCCCATCCCAAACCGCTTGCGTTTTATTATTTTACAGAAGACAAGAAAAAAGCCCATGAGCTGCTGAGGCAGACCTCTTCGGGTGGTGCATGTATAAATGATACCATCATACACATCGGCAACAGCAGGCTGCCGTTCGGCGGAGTAGGCAACAGCGGAATGGGTAAATACCACGGCAGGCTAAGTTTTGAAACATTCAGCAATATGAGATCAGTGGTATCTACACCCACGTGGATAGATATTCCCATAAAGTATCCGCCTTACAAAAACAAGATATCCATTTTGAAGAAGGTGCTTAAATAAACGTGAATTATGCGGCTGAAGCGTTGAAGTTGAGAAAGTATGCATAGTTTCTTATATTTCTATTTCTGTATTTCTGCTGTTAATATAAAAAGGAGAGAAAAATGGCACTTAAGGAAAGAATTAATGAAGATCTGAAAGCTGCGATGAAATCAGGAGACAAGATCCGTCTCGAAACCATCAGGTCCATAAGAGCCTTGATACTTGAATTTGAAAAAAGCGGCGCGGGACGCGAAATAAACAGCGAAGATGAAATAAAAATGCTCAGTTCGGCGGTGAAAAAAAGGAAAGATGCCATCGAACAGTATACGGCGGCAAACAGAACGGACCTGGCCTCCAAAGAGGAAAGCGAAATGAATATCATCATGGAATATATGCCTAAACAGCTTTCCGAAGATGAGATCCGTCAGGAAGTTGCCAGACTGGCCGAACAGGTCGGGGCAAAATCAAAAGCGGATTTTGCCAAGCTGATGCCCCTTGCCGTAAAGGAACTCAAAGGCAGGGCAGACGGAAAAATGATAAAACAGATAGTAGAAAGTCTTCTGGAAGGATAGTTATTGAATTATATAGATTTTATATTGGCGGGAGTTCTCATACTCGGATTCATTCTGGGATATAAAGACGGACTGATTCGCAAGGTAATAGGTGTTATCGGCATAATTGCCGGACTGTTTCTGGCTGTGAAGTTTTCACGCCCGGTCGGGAAGTTTCTTGCCCCTTTGTTCGACAATGAAACTTATTTCTCTGACCTGGCCTCGGGGATTATAATATTTCTGGTGTGCATTATTGCTGCATCAATTATTAAAAGGGTGGTGCATCCGCACGATAAGGTAAACCAGCTGGCAAATCAGGTGCTGGGCGGACTGACCGGCACACTGCAGGTTGCTTTTTTTATAAGCTGCTTTCTGCTGATTTTCGGAGTATTTAATTTCCCGAACAAAAAAACTGCAAAGGATTCATTTTTATACGGTTCACTCTACAACATGGTCCCTAAAACGGTGGATCTTGTGGTTGGTGACAATACCATCGTCAAAGATTATATAGAAAGCAAGGATCAGAATACAAAACGTCTGACCGAGTTCGAAGCCAAAAGGCAGAAAAAAGATAGTGAAGAAAAAGCTGCCAAACCTGCAGCTTCAAAACCCAAAACCGCCGTATCATCCGGTACTTCCTCAAAATCCAGGAGTACCGCGAATGCCAAAACCTCTCCCGCCAGAAGAGTAAAGAACAAAAAAACTGTCACAAAAAAAGAGACTGCCTCTAAAAAAGAGGCTGTCAGAAAAACCAATTCTTAAGAAAGAAAAACAATTCAGATGATCAGACAAGAAGTTCTCGAAAAGCTGGAATTCTACAAGGTATTACAGTTTATAAGTAAATATGCTGCTACTGAACCGGGAAAGAACCGCATACTCGAAATTAAGCCATTCGATACGGCCTCCGAAGCAATTATGGAAGGTGCTTACGTTTCAGAGGCTAAGGAAATCCTGATAAAAAATGATATCCCTCCGATTGCCTATATCCCTGAACTGGATATGGTGCTTTCACGCAGCAGGATTGAAGGTGCCGTACTGGACAGCCGGAATATACTGGATGTGCTTAACCTGGCGGAAACTTCCAGAAAGGTATTCCAGTTCCTGAAAGGGCAGCAGGAGGCTCCCGGACTGGCCAAGGGATTCCTGAACGGATTATTTGTAGACAAGGTATTCGAACATCATGTAGCCATAGTAATTGATGAAAATGGTGATGTCAGGGATAATGCCAGCAACAAACTGCGCGAGATTCGCGCTGATATAAAGAGTAAATCGGATAACCTTTCGCGCGTAATTAACCGAATACTGAAAAACCTGAGCGATTCTTACCTCGTGCGTGACGAGTATATTACTCAGCGGGACGGCAGAATGGTGGTACCTATAAAGGCCGAACATAAACGGCACGTCAAGGGATTTATCCATTCGGAATCCGCGACAGGCCAGACAGTGTATATCGAACCAGAAGAGACACTGGAGCTGAATAATGAGCTGCTGTCACTGGGCTTCGCTGAAAAAAGAGAGATCGAAAGGATACTGCGCGAACTGACAAAGAAGATCGGAGAGGTGAGTCACCTGCTAAGACAGTCGCTCGATACGCTTGCAGAACTGGACGTCATATTTTCCAAAGCACGCTATTCGGTTGAAATCATTGGAGCATTCCCTACAATCAATAATTACAAGCCGGTCAGGATTTACGATGCGCGTCATCCGCTGCTTGTAAAAAAACTGGGTAGGAACAATACCGTTCCGCTCGATCTGAGCATAGACAGTTTTAATATACTGCTAATTACCGGACCCAATGCAGGCGGCAAAACTGTGGTTCTGAAAACGCTGGGACTGATTTCAGTAATGGCCCAGTCAGGTATACATGTTCCTGCAATGCCGGATTCAAATCTGCATTTTTACGATGAAATACTTCTGGATATCGGCGATCAGCAGTCAATTGAAGATGACCTGAGTACGTTCAGCTCGCACCTGTCGAATATTAAAAATATTCTTTCCATCGCAGGTCAGTCGACACTGGTGCTGATTGATGAGCTTGGAACTGGAACCGATCCTGCAGAAGGCAGCGCGCTTTCTATAGCCATAATGCTGAAACTCAATGATGCCGGAGCTACAGTCGTTGCGACTACGCATCACGGCAGCCTTAAAATCATTGCTACTCAGCACGAAGGTTTCCAGAATGCGTCTATGGAATTCGATATAGAAAATCTGTCGCCTACATACAGGCTCAGGCAGGGTATTCCCGGATCGAGCTATGCATTTGAAGTCGCCGAAAGAATCGGATTCAGCAGGGATTTCATTTCTCTGGCCAGAGGATATCTCGATGCGAACAAGATGAAGGTGGAGGATTTTCTTACCGAGCTTGAATCGAAAAGCCGCAGCCTGGAAGCAAAACTGAAGACATCTGAGGTCGAAAATACCAGGCTGAAAGGACTGACCAACCTCTACAGTCAGAATATAGAAAAACTGGAGCAGCAGAAAAAAGAAATTCTTAAGGATGCTAAGCTGAAGGCAGAGGAATATTTAGGCGATGTGAACAGGAAAATTGAACACGCCATAAAGAGAATCCGCGAATCGAACGCCGACACTGATTCGGTGAAAGAGGCCAGGAAACTTGCTGATGAACTGAAGAGCAGAAACCTCAAAATTGCAGCTGAAGAAAAATCCGGAAAGACTCAGGTAAAACAGGCTGAACTGAAGGCGGGCGGTTATGCAATGCTGAAAGGATCGGAACTGGCCGGAAGAATTGAAGAGATAGACTTCTCTCGCGGCAAGGCGGTACTGGTGGCAGGACACGTCAAACTGCAGGTCAACACTGCAGACCTTATTCCCGCCAGGAAGAAAGATGAAACCGGTGCGGGTGTCAGAAAGCAGAACTATTCGGGAAGTTCTTACGGACTTAGGCTCGATATACGCGGCAGAAAACCAGAGGAAGCAGAGTTTGAAGTGATCAGGTTCGTTGACGATGCATACAGCGCCGGCATATCGCGTGTGGAAATACTGCACGGGAAGGGGACCGGAGTGCTGAAACGCATGGTAAAGGAAATACTGACAAAACACGACGCAGTAAGCAAATTTTATTTCGCTGATATTGAAAGCGGAGGAGACGGAATTACTATAGCAGAAATGAAAGAATAATTCTTTTATTTAGTAGTAAGACAAACCGGATCGGATAATTACCCATCATAATTACTGATCCAGCTGAAGTCGCATATATGAAACCGGCAGAGATTATACGCACGAATGCCTAAGTGCAGTAAGTCTCAGCTGCCGGTTTTATGTCCTGCGGGAATGGACAAATATGTCTTTCCCGCGGCAGCGGCATTTTTTTAACCAATAATATGGAGGTCTTGTGAGAAAGACAGTTAGTACTGTTTTAATGTTGTTGCTGGTGAGTGCATCGGTGTTTGCCAGCGGTTTTCAGATTAACGAGCACGGAGCCAGAGGTCTGGGTATGGGAGGAGCTTTTACGGGTCTTGCCAACGATGCCTCTGCTGTTTACTTTAACCCTGCCGGAATTACGCAGCTTAGGGGTACTCATTTCAGCATCGGTGCGACATATATAGCTCCGATGAGCACATTTACCGGTCCTGATCCTTTAACTACCGAATCAAAACTGAAGAAGAAATATTTCACACCGGCTACATTCTACTTTACTCAGTCGCTGGGAGATAAATTCTCGGTAGGTCTGGGCTTTAACAGTCCTTTCGGTCTCGGTACCGAATGGGATGGCAACTGGGTCGGCAAATATAAAACTACAGAGACTGAAATCCGTACGTTCAATGTCACACCGGTGGTAGCATACAAAGTAACGGATAATTTCTCAGTTGCAGCAGGATTTACTGTTTCGTATGCTGATGTGCTTATAGCGAGAAAACTGCAGCTGATGCTGGCTCCGCCAGTTACACCTGTAGTCGTGGTGTATCCGGATGCAAATCTTGAACTGGAAGGTGACGATGTTGCTTACGGGTATGCACTGGCACTTTTTTACAAGCCAATCGAATCTCTTTCTCTCGGACTTTCGTTCAAGAGCGAAATAAAGTATGATTTTGAAGGTACTGCGAAAACCACATATGATGCATCAGTACCGGCAGCGCTCGTTGCTAGGTTCCCGAAAGGTGATATTACCGCACCGCTTACCACTCCAATGGTGCTTTCATTCGGAGCTGCGTACAAAGTTAGCGAAAACTGGAATGCAACCGCAGATTTCCAGTATAACGGCTGGTCAAGCTATAAGGAACTTGCTGTTACCTTTAAGGATATGCCAACCGGAAGCACAAATCCCAGCGTTTCAAAAAGGGACTTTGAAAACAGCTTCATAGTAAGGGGCGGAACCGAATACAGAATGAAACAGGGACTGGCTCTCAGGGCCGGATTATTCTATGACAAGAATCCAATCAAGGATGAAAGACTCGATCCGACACTTCCTGATGCAGACAGGATAGGAATAACAGCAGGTCTTGGTTACTCAATTACTCCGTCTCTGTCGGTAGATATAGCATATCTGTATCTTTCGTTTGCTGACAGAACAATCAATACTTCGGATGAAATTATTCCGGTATTGCCTGCACCGCAGAAACTGAATGGAAAGTATGAAAGTTATGCACACCTGTTCGGCATCAACCTGAACTATTCACTCTGATTACAGTATAGTCAGACCATTTTAAAAAGGACAAATACCCTAAACGGTATTTGTCCTTTTTTTACACCCGGGCATTAATTAGCCTAACTTATCATATTATATCTTAAACCATCTCCGGCTGTGTTGCTCCATGATAATGTAAAATATCAATGGATCATGGTGTCGTGATCCATTCAATGGTGTCGTGATCCATTCAATGGTAACGGGTATATTTCATATGTCTCATGCCTTAAACGCCGGAGGCGTTTGCTATGGATAGCCGCGGGTGCAACCCGCGGTCACAGATCGAAAAAACCATACCGACTCTGGAGGAGTCGGCTGTGAATTACCACGGGTGAAACCCGTGGCTGGTTATCACAATAACCGCCCAGTCATTCAAACAGGTATTTCTCCTCGAAACTAACACCTGATTCTTTCAGCATCTTCCTTATCTCGTCTTCATAACTAACCCGGGCGTGATGCTCCTTCTGGTGTTTTATGTATTCTATAACTGCGTTTATCCGGTCGTATGACACTGTAAATGCGGCATATCCTCGCTGCCAGTGATCAAAACCACTGAACAGGTTGTTTTTCTTTATTGCTTCTGAAGAACATATCTTAATTCCCTTTACAAATTCCGATAGGCTGATGGTGGGATGGATACTGCATAGTATGTGCAGGTGATCAGGCATACCGTTAATTCTGTACACGATTGATCTGAATTGATGGATGGTTTCTGTTATTATCTCATACAGATCATTTTCATGATCAGCCCTAATGACAGGCATGTGGCGTTTGGGAGAAAACACAATATGGCAGGCTATCTGGGTATAGGTACTCATAAATACATAATCCCCATGATTTAATGTTACATAGTAGAAGATATGAAAATGTTGTGATATACTGCAATTGGTGCTAAGTTGGTAATTCTGCTGATCCGCGGGTTTTACCCGCGGTAATTCACAGCCAACTCCTCCAGAGTCGGGGATTGTTGTTCTATACATGTACCGCGGGTTTCACCCGCGGCTACGCATAGCAAACGCCTCCGGCGTTTAAACACAATGATATATCAAACAATAGTAAACATCTCTGGCGTTTTAGGATAAGTTGGTGGATAGTTTAATAGCATTTATCCTCATGAATTATTTCTGAATTCTCGAAAACAATTTAACTAACATTTTTAATATTGCCGCGGGTTTCACCCGTAGTAATTCACATGACTTCTCCAGAGTATGGTATTTCCGATCTGTGACCACAGGGCTGCACCAGCGGCTACGTATAGCAAACTCTTCCGGCGTTTTAACGCAATGATATATCAAACAATAGGTTTCGTGTGTAATGGATCTGATGATACATGGTTTCGCACAGCAAACGCTTCAGGTGCAAACATGAATCTAGATCACATCTGCTCAATTATCAAATGTCTGGTCACAGCTGTTGTTATTGTTGCTATTTGGACCAGACGTTTATGCCTCGCACCGTTTCTTTTCATGTAAATAATTGTTAAATTATGTACAAAAAAACGCATTTTATGTCTGAAAACAGCAAATCCAAAACAGTTGTTCTGTCTGTATTCTTATCACTGATACTCATTGCAGGCTGCAAAACCAGCAGAACACAGACAGATAACGATAGTTACGTTTTTGACAATGTCGCCAGCGATACAACTTTCATTGCTTCTGCAGAAACTCTTGCAGTCAATAATGCAGCTGTAAATGTTCAGATACCTGAATCCGGAAAGGGGAAAATTTCCGTACAGGCAGGGGCTTTCAAATCGGCTGAAAAAGCCAGAAAACTTGCCGATATTCTGAGAAATAAGTATAATAAAACTACTGATGTGGTGCAGGACGCAGGTCAGAAACTGTATCTGGTCAGAATTACAGAGTTCAGGGATATGAAGTCGGCCAGGGAATTTGTCGCCCTGCTGAAAAAACATTCGATCGAAGCGTTTGTCGTTAAATAGTTATTTTGAAAATTCCGGATAATGTGTTATTTCAGAATTATGTATTACCTCTGCGAAATTACATATTTATTGAAATTGTATATTTATCTGAGTTGTGTAAATTAAATGTATATATTTTATAATAATCTTCCGGAGGAAATATCATGGCATCTTCTCTCAATAAAGTTATGTTAATCGGACGCCTGGGACAGGATTCTGAGACACGGTTTACTACAACAAATCAGTCGGTTACATCGTTTTCTGTAGCTACTGACCATAGCTATAAAGGCAAAGACGGCAACTGGGTTACCGATACAACCTGGCACAATGTAATAGCCTGGAATATCTCCGACTATATGAAGGATTCTCTCAAGAAGGGAAAAAGGGTCTTTGTTGAAGGCCGGATCACTAAAAGAGACTATACTGATAAGGAAGGCGTAAAGCGTTATATCACCGAGATAGTTACTGAAAGAGTTCTGCCTCTGGATGCACGTGAATCGGGCGGCACTGATTATAATAACTCTTCAGCCGATACTTCCCGCGATAATAATGCCCCGTACAACAATGGCTCGTCATTTAACGATGCACCGTCTTCGGTCGATAACAATGATGACCTCCCGTTCTAGTGTCTATTAACAAACTGAGGCTTGAAGTAATACTTGGACTATGACGCGTATATAAAACTAACACTGTTACTTGTACTGCTATTTGTATCCGCTTTTTTTTCGGGTTCGGAAGTCGCACTGTTTTCTCTCGACAAAGGGAAAATAAAAGAGCTGCTGAATAAGTATCCCCTTATCGGCGGCTATATACAGAATCTTCTGGAGTTTCCCAAACGACTGCTGGTTACAATACTGATCGGCAATACACTGGTCAATGTGGCAATTACGATCATTTCTGTGAATATCTGCCTGAAGATTTCAGCAGCATATAACCTGCCTCAGAACATATTGATGCTCGCCCAGATCGTTGCTGTAACTGCACTGGTGATTCTCGCCGGTGAAATTACTCCAAAAGTCTGGGCTGCCAGGCATCCGGTAGTATTTTCGCGCATTGCCGGATTCCCATTATACTGGATAAGTGTACTGGTCTACCCGGTAGCGAAAATTATTACTGACCTGATAAAATACTTCTCTTCAAAAGTGAAGTTCAACCATGCACGCACTGCAATACTTACGAGCGAGATTACAAATCTGGCAGATCTTGGCATAGAAAAAGGCGGCATTGAAGAGGAAGAACACGAACTAATACACGGACTCGTTTCATACAGAACTGTAACTGCAAGAGAGGTGATGACTCCCCGCATGGATATAACTGCGGTGTCTGTGGATACGGAGTTTGAAGAACTGCTGAAACTCGTTTCTGAATCGGGACACAGCCGCATCCCGCTGTATGAAAACAATCTGGACGAGGTAGTGGGCGTTATTTATGCCAAGGACCTGCTGCCGTACCTGAAAAGCAGCAGCACGAAAGAAGCCCTCGAACTGAGAAAAATTTCCCGTAAGGCAATGTTCATACCTGAAACAAAACTTATTAGCGAACTGATGCGCGAGTTTCAGGAGAAAAAAATGCACGTGGGAATTGTCGTCGACGAATACGGCGGGACCGCCGGACTGATCTCCATGGAGGACATACTTGAGGAGATTGTCGGCGAAATACGCGACGAATACGATAAGGATGAGGGCCGCATCGTAAAAACAGGCGACAACTCGTTTATAGTACTGGGCAAACTGACCATAGACGAACTGAATGAGGTGCTCCGGCCCAGTCCATTCGAGGAAGAACACGAGGAGTATGAAACGGTCGGCGGTTTTATACTGAGCTATGCCGGCAGCATACCTGCCGAAGGGTACAGCTTTGAATTCAGAAACTACAGGTTTACAGTAAAGGAAATTACGAATAAAAGGGTAAAAAAGGTTCTCGTGGAAATTCTGAATCCCGACGAAAAAAAAGCTGTACATGACTGATTCTTTCGTATATTTCCTGTGTGAAAATTTAATGCCTGCTGAAAAAATTTAAGGTTGAAAAGGTATTATGAAAAGAGGCTGCTTTTTATCGATATTCCTGGGATTGACTGTCATTATAGCTCTTTCCATAGTTCTGTGGCGGAACTATAAGGATGATGCTTTGGAATACGTGAAGACATATGCAATTAACACGGTGAAAAGTGATATGGCTGAGAAATTTTCGCACGTGAAGGACAGTACTAATGTCGACTCGCTGAAAAGCATATTGCAGGCATATCTGAATAAAATACACGATGATAAGGAACTTAGAATAGATATGTCCGGCGGATTTATCGGTCAGACAAGCGACATAGTTAAAGACGGTATTGTCGACTCTCTGGAAATCAGCGAAATTACAAAACTATTACAGACAGAATTAAGCGGCAAAAATGAAAGATCAAAAGAAGACGGAAATTAGGGTCGGCCTCACTGCCGCACTCGCCATCGTTGTTCTGATTGCAGTATTCAGCTGGGCAAAAAATTTCAGCCTCTACGGGGGCGAAAAAACTGTTTCCGTCAGATTCGAATCTACTGCCGGACTCGAGAAGGGTGACCCGGTAACAATAAACGGTGTAAGAAAAGGTTTCGTAGACGACATCATTATTGACGGGAATTCCGTCATAGTCAGGACGGTTATTGACAGCGACGTGGAACTGAAAAAAGACGCCTCGTTTGCCATTTCCATGCTCGACCTGATGGGCGGAAAGAAGATTGAAGTAAAACCCGGTACTTCAGCCGAGCGGCTCGACTGGTCCAAGATGCAGAACGGAGAGTTCTATGCGGATATCCCCGCCGTTATGGCTATGCTAGGATCGGTACAGAATGATCTGGTGAATATAATAAAAGATGTCCGAGTATCGCTTACTTCTATCAATAAGGTGCTGGCTGACAAGGATTTTGACCAGCAGATCAAGACTTCACTCAGCAACCTGACTGAGGTGAGCGGCAAGCTGAATGCGATGATTGACGAGAACAGAGCAAATATAAAAAGCATGACATCAAACGGCGCGAGACTGGCAGATCAGTCTGCCGACTTTTTTGAAAAGAACAAGACCTCAATTACACGCACACTTGAGGATACTGAGACTATTCTGAAAAATACCAACGAACTCGTTGTAAAGCTTCAGAAACTCACAGATGAAACAACATCGGGTGGTAACAACCTGGGTAAGCTCTTATACGATAAATCACTGGCAGATGACCTTAAGACTACACTGCAGCAGGTGAAGGAACTGACGGAGTTATTCCGCGAACAGATCAAGGGTGAAGGACTGAAAGTGAAGGCGGATGTGGATCTGTTCTGAGAAGGTGTCCAACATAATTTAACAAATGACAAAAATTTAAGTTTTAATAATGGTTTTCGGAATCGGGATAGATATAATTGAAATTGAGCGCATAAAGGAAAGCGTCGACAAGTTCGGTGACAAGTTCCTCAACCGTGTATTTACGGAAGTGGAACTGGATTACTGCATGTCCAGAGCCAACAGATATCAGCACCTTGCAGCGCGTTTTGCCGCCAAGGAAGCCGTGGCAAAGGCACTTTCCTCGGGCTGGCAGTCAACGTTCAACTGGAAGGATATTGAGGTGTACAACGAGCCCAGCGGAATGCCGTCTGTTAAACTGTCCGGTACTCTGCTCGAATTTCTGGGAAGCGATAAGGAACTGAAACTCACTATGAGCCATTCTCACCACTACGTTACATGTTTTGCAATAGTCTACGCGAAAAATTTGTAGAATATTGAAGTGAAATGTGTCAGAGGACGCACCAAAGGTACTCACGTGTATTAAATTTATTACTGTAAATCACACCGGAAAGCATTATATTTCAGAAAATATTATTTCAATGAATCGTATTGGTTCGGCGAATAGCTGCATCTCAGGGAATGTTTTCAGCAGGTCTGTTGTTATATCCCTGGAAAAGAATAAGTGATACATGAGAAGGGAAAAACTAAGATGAACAAGGGCAGGGTAATAGTTGCCATGAGCGGCGGGGTCGATTCGTCGGTTGCTGCAGCATTGCTGGTTGAACAGGGTTATGAAGTTATTGGCATAACTATGAAAACCTGGGGATATATGGAACAGGGCGGAGCTCCGAAATTTGAATCGGGATGCTGTTCGCTCGATGCCATTTTTGACGCCAAGAATGTGGCCAATCAGCTGGGGTTCCCTCACTACACTGTCGATTTCACTTCTGAATTTGAGAAGGCGGTAATTGATGACTTTGTGCATGAATACCTGAACGGCAGAACCCCCAATCCGTGCGTTATGTGCAACAGGAAAATAAAATGGGAGGAGCTGCTGAAGAAAGCCGATGACCTGGATGCAGAATTTGTGTCGACCGGTCACTATGCCAATACATTCTATAATGAATCTACCGGCCGGTACGTGCTGAAGAACAGCTCGGATGAACATAAGGATCAGACATACGCTCTATGGGCACTGACACAGAACAGTCTGAAACGTACACTGCTGCCTCTGGCCGGCATCACTAAGCCGCGGGTCAGGGAAATTGCTCAGAGCATCGGTCTTAAGACTGCACAGAAACCAGACAGCCAGGAAATCTGCTTTGTCGCTGATAACAACTATGAAAGATTTATACACGAAAAACTCGAGGGAACGGGCATAACTGTTCCGGAGGGTGATATCATATATGATGGCAAACCCATCGGTAGGCACAGGGGCGTTGCCTTCTACACCATAGGTCAGAGAAAAGGACTGGGTATCGCCCTGGGCAAACCGGTATATGTAACAGGCATAAGTACTGATGAAAACCGCGTTTATATCGGTGAGAAAAATGATCTTCTGAAATATGATCTGTCGGCTTCGCAGGTTAATTATGTGAGTACCGACAGACTCAGCGAAGGCGATATTGTCAGGTGCAAGATAAGATATGCAGATAAGGGGTCCGAGGCAGTTATAGTGAAGGCCGTAGAGGATTCATTTCATCTGAGGTTTGTACAGCCCAAAAGCGCAATTACTCCGGGGCAGTCTGCCGTGCTGTATGATGCTGATGGTTGTCTGCTTGCAGGGGGTATCATAGACTGACAGAGATTCTCTCTCTGCGCGCAGAGGGACATTGTAGCAGAGTAAGTAAAATATTTTCATGCTAATTTGACCGGAAGGAGGGTGTCTTCGAGACCAAATATACCTCTGATGGGTATCTGAACAGGAAAGTACTTGTTCTGAACCAGAGTTATGAACCTATTACCGTGTGCAGCGCAAAAAAAGCACTTATATTGCTTTTGCTGAACAAAGCCGAGAATATAGCAAAAGTTCAGGGCAAAGTAATACGGAGTGTCAGTCTGCAGATCGATTATCCCAGTGTGGTAAGACTCAAGCGCTTTGTGAGCGTGCCTTATACACAGGTCATACTTTCAAGAAAAAATATTCTCAGGCGCGACGGTAATAAGTGCGCCTATTGCGGCAGGAGCGATGTCGCACTTACGGTGGATCATGTAATTCCAAAGGCGCGCGGCGGGAAAGATACATGGGAAAACCTGGTTGCTGCCTGTCTGGTCTGCAATAACCGCAAAGGAAACAGAACTCCCGAAGAAGCAGATATGAAACTCCAAGTGAAACCCTTTAAGCCAAATCATATAATGTTCATTAAGTATCATACCAGCAGGACGGATGATTCGTGGAAACCTTTTCTGTTCCATGTGTAGCATCGTTTTTGCGGAAATTCAAATGCCGCTGACTGCTGTTATGAAAATCTCTATTTTTGAGTTTATATTGATCAAAATTCTTGATACATTTTAAGTTTAAATTCAGAACTTTATTGAACATATATTACAACAAGACTATACCATTATGAACGGAAAAAAACGAATTCTCAGCGGCATGCGTCCCACCGGAAAGCTCCACCTCGGAAATTATGTGGGGGCACTCGAAAACTGGATTAAACTGCAGGATCAGTTTGAAAGCTATCACCTCGTAGCCGATTACCATATGCTTACAACCAATCTGGATACCTCCTCAATTCATCAGAATGTGCTGGATATGGTTATGGACTGGCTGGCTGCGGGCCTGAGTCCGGAAAAAAGTCCGTTTTTCAGACAGTCTAAAATAAAAGAACACACCGAACTGCATCTGCTGCTGTCTATGCTGATTACATCGGCAAGACTCGAACGCAATCCTACACTGAAAGATCAGCTGAGGGATCTGAATATTGAAAATATATCTTACGGACACCTTGGATATCCGGTGCTGCAGGCAGCTGATATTATGCTCTATAAGGGACAGGTGGTTCCTGTAGGCGAGGATCAGATACCGCACGTGGAGATCACTCGCGAGCTGGCGCGCAGGTTTAATCTGCAGTACGGCGTTGTGTTTCCGGAACCGGAACCAATGCTCACCAAGTTTTCGCGTCTGCCAGGGCTTGATGGTGTTGCGAAAATGAGCAAGTCGCTGAACAATGCTATTTTCCTGTCAGATGATGCGGAGACAGTAAAAACTAAAATGAAGAAAGCAGTGACCGATCCGCTGAAGGTCAGGCGCGGCGATCCGGGCAGGCCGGAAGTGTGCGTGGTATTTAAATACCACCAGAAGTTCAGTCCGGAAAGTGAAGTGCTGGAAGTCGAAGCCGGCTGCAGAAGCGGTGCACTCGGATGCGTCGACTGCAAGATGAAGGCAGCAGCAAATATAAACAATATGCTGGCACCTATACTCGACAGACGCAAGAAGTATGAAAATAATGTTTCTGAAGTGATCGATATACTCGAAAGCGGCGAGAAACGCGCCAGAGAAACTGCTGAATCGACCATGAACGACGTTCATGAAAAAATGCAGCTGGGTTAACTTTTAACCGGATTACCAGGGAAGCACTATTTGTATAAGATAAAGCTACAACAGTTTGAAGGTCCGCTCGATCTGCTGCTTTTCTTTATTAAGAGAGATGAGCTGAATATCTATGATATTCCCATCTCAAAAATAACGAAAGACTTTTTCGAGTATATGAACTTCATCAAGATGCTGGACTTGGAACTCGCTGGCGACTTCATACTGATGGCTACCACGCTGATGCAGATAAAAGTCAGAATGCTGCTTCCGCGCGAAATAGACGAAAAAGGCGAGGAGATCGATCCCAGAGCCGACCTGATAAAAGCGCTGCTTGAATACAAAAGATATAAGGAGATGTCTGAGGAGCTTTCATTCCTGGAACTGAGTCAGAGAAAGCTCAGCTACAGGGGCAATTTCAGCGCTGACGAAAAGACTTCTCCGCCGGAATTTGATACGCTGCTTAAGAATATAACGCTCTACGATCTTTTAAAGGCTTTCAAGAATGCAATGATGGATAAGCCTAAACCGGTAGTGCATGAGATAAAGAAAATACCGGTCACCATCGAGGAACAGATCAATTTTGTACTTGGAAAACTGGATGATTCGGGCGAGGTGCATTTCCTGCACGTCGTGGGTGAAATGCGCGAAAAGATCAGAATCATAGTAACATTTATTGCTATGCTCGAAATGATAAAAATGGGGAAGATCGGACTGAAAGAATCCGAGAACTTTAATGATTTTATAATTTACCGGCTGGATGATGGACAAGATATACAACTCAGTAATTGAAGCCCTGATTTTTGCTTCGGATGAATCTATCTCTTCTGCTGATATACTGAACAGCATCAAGGAAATTGACGGTGACGAGATTGCACTTTCAAAGGAAGATATAGATGCAGCCATTGATGAGCTGAATGAGAAATATAAATCCGCCGGTCTGTCATTCTCAATAGTAAAGGTTGCTAAGGGATATCTTTTTGCGACAAGGCCGGAATACAGCAGCTATGTCGGATATCTCTCTACAGAGAAGAGTAAAAGACGGCTGAGTCAGGCTGCCGTGGAAACCCTCTCGATCATTGCATACAAGCAGCCCATTACCAAACCGGAACTTGAAGCGATCAGAGGAGTCAATTCGGACTACATAATCAATATGCTGCTGGAGAAGAACCTGATCACAATTACCGGCAGGGCTGAATCCATCGGCCGCCCGCTGCTCTACGGCACTACAGATGAATTCCTAAGGTATTTCGGCTTGTACCAGATCAGTGATCTTCCGAAACCCAGGGAAATAGACGAGATAATGAAGGATCAGGATTTTATCGAACAGCGCAATAAGATACTGATGAACGTAATTGAAGAAAATTTAGAAACAGGACAGGAAAACCAGGAGAGTGACGATGACGGTGAGGCTTAATAAATATTTGTCTGAGTGCGGAATATCTTCGAGAAGAAAGGTCGAAGAACTTATACTGCAGGGCAGGGTGGATGTTAATGGCAAAACTGTTGTGGAACTTGCCTTCAAAGTAGATCCGGAAAAGGATGTCATTGAACTTGACGGTGAAAAACAGAAACAAAGCCCCAAGGCATATTACGTACTGAATAAACCTAAAGGCTACATTACTTCCACTGATGACGAGAAGGGCAGAAAAACGGTGATGGAACTGATCAGGTCGAAGGATAAACTTTTTCCCGTAGGAAGGCTCGACTACAATACCACCGGAGTACTGCTGATTACAAATGACGGTGACTTTGCGAATATGCTGCTGCACCCGGGAAATAAAGTACCCAGGATATACCAGGCGGAGATCAGCCGCCCTCTATCGGAAGGCGACCGGCTTAAGCTCACCAAAGGAGTATATATTGACGGTAAAAGGGGCCGGTTCAGCGATATCAGTTATCCGAAACGCAACAACTATTCAGTCGTGCAGGTAACGACTACTGAAGGCCGGAATCATTTTGTAAAGAACATGTTCAAATCGCTCGGCTATAATGTGCTTGAACTGACCAGAATCAGCTATGCGGGACTTACTGCGCAGGGGCTGACACCTGGAAAATACAAAGCTCTGACAATGAATGAGATAAACAGCATAACAAACAAATATGTCAAGAAATAATGCATGTCGTGTAATTGCGCTGCCGCAGCGGTCAAACTTGTTATATCTGCTGCTGTTTCTGCTGCTGCTTCCCATGGGCAGCAGGCAGCTGAATGCACAGAACTACCAGAACTATGGCGGTAAATACAATTCCTCCAGGATCTCGGAATTCTGGCAGCAGATAGACGATATATTCAATGATCCTAACTTCAGCAGCTCCAACTGGGGAGTTGTCATCAAATCGCTCGAGACTGGTGAATATTTTTACAAAAGAAATGAAGACAAACTCTTCATGCCTGCAAGCGATCTGAAGCTCTTTACCACCGCTGCCGGTCTGCTGCTGCTCGGGCCTGATTACAGGTATAAGACAAATGTATTCGTGAACGGTTCAATAGACGGAACGCAGCTGAAAGGCGATCTGTATATCCAGGGCACAGGTGATCCTACTATATCAGGACGGTTCACACACGGAGATATATACAAAATTTACAACGACTGGGCTGATTCGCTCATCGCCCTGGGTATAGATGAGATAAGCGGCAATATAATCGGTGATGACAACTATTTCGATGACCGCGGACTCGGAACGGGCTGGGCATGGGATAACGAGAGCTACTGGTACTCTGCTCCTACTTCAGCATTGTCATTCAACGATAACTGCGTGGACATTTTGGTAAAACCCGCAACTCCAGGCAATCCGGCGGTTGTAACAAGCCAGCCTGAAACGAAGTATGTTACACTCATTAACAAGGTGATAACCGGCCCTAATGATTCAGAAACTGACATAGATGTCTACCGAGAACGCGGCACTAACATAATCACCGTGTACGGTAGCATTGCAGCAAATTCGGATGAGCTGCGCAATTATGCAACTGTCAACAATCCTACTCAGTATTCCATGGTGGTGCTGAAAGAGGTACTGAAGAACAAGGGGATAATAGTAAGAGGTTATGCTGCTGATATAGACGATGAGACCGTGGTGCCGGATTACGCAAAAATGAAAAAACTCTTTACTCATATATCGGTTGCCCTGTCGGATATAATCAAGATCACGAACAAGAACAGCCAGAATTTTTATGCCGAACAGCTTCTCAAGACCATTGGTCTGGAAGAAGAAAATTTGGGAACCGTAGATAATGGTGTGAAGGCTGTAAAGCACCTGTTCAATAATATAGGCATCAATTCGGAGAACATGATAATTACAGACGGATCAGGACTTTCAAGACTGAATCTTGTTACTCCCAAGCAGATCGTTGAGCTGCTGAGCTATATGTATAAACAGGATTGTTTCCCTTCGTTTGTAATGTCACTTCCTATTGCCGGAGTGGACGGCACACTGGCAAAGCGAATGGGTAAATCAAAGGCTGAAAGAAACGTCCGGGCGAAAACCGGTTATATCTCCGGAGTAAGATCACTCTCGGGTTATGCATATACCGCGGATAACGAACCGCTTGTATTCTCGATAATAGTGAACAACTATATTGTACCGTCTACACTGGCAGACAACGTTCAGGATCTGGTCTGTCTGAGACTTACAAATTTTTCGAGAAAGTAAAAAAGAAATAAAAGATAAATGAAATAAACGGAGGACTATTTGGATACTACTAATCAGCAGCAGGACTATAATACACTGGTCAAGAGGCGCATGGAAGAGCTGCACGAACTGCAGCAGAAAGGTTTTGAAACCTATGCATACGAATATGAAGTTGATTCATACTCGGCTTCTATTAAAAAAGAATTTGTGGAAGATGAACAGAAGAATGTGAAGATAGCCGGCCGTATCATGGCACTCAGAAGAATGGGCAAGGCATCGTTTGTACACATCCAGGACAAGGAAGGCCGTATTCAGATATATATGCGCAAGGATGATATCGGTGATGTTTATGATGCATTCAAACTCATGGATATCGGGGATATTATCGGTGTCGAAGGGTTTGTATTTAAGACGAAAACCGGTGAGATCTCAGTGCATGCAAGATCACTGAAGCTGCTGTCCAAATCTATCAGACCGATTCCTATAGCAAAGGAAATTACCGATGAATCGGGAAATAAAACAGTATTCGACCAGTTCGCAGACAAGGAACTCCGTTACAGACAGCGTTATCTTGATCTTATCGTAAACCCTGAGGTCAGGGATGTATTTGTAAAGAGAAGCCGGATCATTACATACCTAAGAGAATTCCTCGATCAGCATGGATATCTTGAAGTTGAAACTCCCGCGCTTCAGCCTATGTATGGCGGTGCAGCTGCAAGGCCGTTCGTTACACACCACAACGCGCTGGATATTCCTCTGTACCTTAGGATTGCCGACGAACTCTACCTCAAACGCCTTATAGTCGGCGGCTTTGACGGAGTATACGAAATATCAAAAGACTTCAGAAATGAAGGTATGGATAAAACTCATAATCCTGAATTCACCATGCTGGAACTGTACGTCGCATATAAGGACTATGAATGGATGATGTCATTCGTAGAACAGATGGTTGCGCATGTCTGCAGAAAAACTTTCGGTACTACCGAATTCAACATCGAAGGTAACCAGATCAGTTTCAATCCGCCATGGAACAGGGTTTCGATGGTCGGTGAGATAAAGAATGCAACAGGACTTGATGTATTGTCAGCCTCTTACGAAGAAGTAAAGGCACAGGCTAAAAAATATGGCGCTGATGTTGCCGGCGGTGAAAGCAAGGGTAAACTCATCGACCTGCTGTTCGAAGTTACGGTACAGGACAAGCTGATCCAGCCGACGTTCCTTATGGATTATCCGCTTGAGATGTCTCCTCTGGCAAAGAAACACCGTTCAAAGGAGAATCTTGTAGAACGTTTCGAAGGATTCGTGCTCGGCCGCGAGATATGCAATGCGTTCAGCGAACTGAACGATCCTATCGATCAGAGATCCAGATTTGAAGATCAGGTAAAAATGAAGGAAGCCGGAGATGAGGAAGCTCATCAGATAGATGAGGATTTCCTGCGTGCGCTCGAATACGGCATGCCGCCTACTGCAGGACTCGGCGTCGGCATAGACAGACTGGTTATGCTACTTACAAACCAGCCGTCTATCAGGGATGTACTCCTGTTCCCGCAGATGAAACCTGAAAAACAGAACGGTTAATTATACTTATTTCTTTATCCCGGGCAGCTTATGCCCGGGATAACTTTTATTGTGTAGTCTTCTATAACTGAATGGATAAATAATGAGTAACCGCATAAAATTCACTCTTCCGGCATTGTTCCTGATTACACTGCTTTTTTTATCCCCGTCTTTGCTTATGGCGCAAGCCGAATACGTAAGGTATAATGATGAAGTATATGACTTTCTTGAACGCCTGTCCGACCTTCATATTATCAGTGTCTATAATGATATGGAGCGTCCTGCCTCAAGAAGAACTATAGCTCAGAAAATTAAGGAGGCCTCTGCAAACGAGCATATGCTGAATTCATCAGACAGGAAACTGCTCGAGAAATTCAAAGCTGAATATGAAGTGGAAATATACGGTACCGCTCTGCATTCCTCAAACCTTATAGCTGACAAGAAAATTCTTCCGTTCAACCAGAAGAATAAATTCATATATTTTCTGCATGATTCGGGAAAAGCATCAATATTTGCGAATCTGAAATTTGACGTATATCAGCTGCAGAGAAAAATCTATAACGGCGGATCAAATCAGAGTGCGCTTGCATACAGCTATGGCGGTGAACTGCGCGGAACATTTCTCGGCAAGTTCGGATTCTACGTGAAAGCTACCGACGGCAAGGTCTCAGGCGAGAAAGATGTTGCCAGAAAGATCAATGAGATAAAATATGATTATAAATTCAATTCTGATCCGACAGTAATTTCCGGAACGGATTATTTTAATAATACTGAGGGCTATATTACGGCTGACTTTGATATGCTGAAGCTCAAATACGGACGCGATGTAAAGACGATAGGATACGGTCCGGTCAAGTACATCCTGGGAGATAATATTCCGAAGTTTGATTATCTTTCTCTCGCGCTGTCATATAAAGGATTTTCATTCAGCTTTATGCACGGCAAACTGATGGGCAGCATGACAAACCGCGAGGATCCGGTAGAAGGCGGAATACGCGGTGTAACACCGAAATATTTTGTATATCACAGGGCAGGTTTCGACAGCCGCCATATTTCTGTAGGGGCAGGCGAGATGATAGTGTATTCAAGGCGCGAAATCGACCTGAGCTATCTGAACCCGTTTGCTTTTTATAAGAGCCTTGAACATGCCAACCAGGACCGTGATAATACGCTCCTGTTTATTGACGCGGCAAATAATACTATTCCGGGACTCAAGGTTACTACCAGTATTATGCTTGACGACATGACTGTCGGCAAGATCGGAAAAGGGTGGTACGGCAATCAGCTGCTGTTCAATGCTGCCGTATTCAGTTCGAACCTTTATAAGATTGCACCTGTAGATCTGCAGCTGCAGTATACGCGCATTAATCCTTACGTCTATACGCACAGAATTTCAGATAATTCCTATTCCAATTCGGGCAACCCTTTGGCTGCTCCGCTTCTGCCCAACAGCAGCAGTGTTTTCATGAGAGCTGTGTACCATCCCATGTACAATCTGAAATTCAGACTGGATATGTCTTACAGCGTACATGGTGCCAATGAACTTAATGGTGACGGTACAATAAAACGAAACGTCGGCGGAGACCCGGCGGTGGGTTACAGACTGGGTGACTCGCAGACGGCAAATTTCCTGGACGGTATAAGAGAACATTACAGGACTGTATCGCTTACCACAACTTATGAACCGTGGAAAGATTATTTCCTGTCGCTGCAGCTCGAGATGGAAAACAACAGTCTGCAGGCATCTGCCCGAAAACAGCTATATTCGGTGCTGATATTTGATTTTAAATTATAACGTGTTTTGCATCATTCCGGCGCTTTGGTTTGTATAATACAGTTGAAAGATCACCCTTTTATTGTTATAATTCAGTAAGTAGAAAGTAGATAAATTGTTAAAAAATGAAATTTAATCTGATAAAATCTCCGTTATTCGTTATTGTTATTCTCAGCATCGGAATACTGCTGGGAATAGAATTCCAGAAATTTAACTCTGATGAAGAGCTCAACGACAGTATAAAGAAGTTCAGCGATGTGATGACCTTTACTGATAAATTTTATGTCGAAGAGATAGATCCGAAAAAACTCGTTGAAACTGCCATAATGGGGGTACTCGATTCGCTGGACCCTCATTCTGTATATATTCCTGCAAAACAGATGGAAGGAGTGGAGGAACAGTTCCGCGGAAATTTTGAAGGCATCGGTATAGAATTTCAGGTGGTCAACGATACACTTACTGTGGTCTCACCTATAACCGGCGGTCCGAGCGAGGCACTGGGAATACTGGCCGGTGACAGGATTGTGAAGATTGACGGAAAGGACTTCACCGGTATTACCGCCGAACAGGTGCGCACAAAACTGCGCGGCCCGGCAGGTACTAAAGTTACAGTTTCTATTTACCGGCCAGGCATCCGCGGACTGAATAACTATGTCATTGTGCGCGAGAAAATTCCACTCTACAGCGTTGACTCGCATTTCATGTATGACCAGCAGACAGGATATATAAGCGTAAGCCGTTTTTCTGAGACGACTTCTGAGGAAATGCTGAAAGCACTTTCTGAAATGAAAAAGAGCGGTATGCGCAGACTGATACTCGACCTGCGAAACAACCCCGGCGGTTACCTGAATCAGGCATTCCAGATCGCCGATATGTTTATTGACGGTGAAAAAATGATCGTGTATACAAAAGGCAGGAAAAATGACTTTAACGAGGAATACTTTGCCTCCAAAAAATACCCGTATGAAAAAATTCCGCTGATCGTCCTCGTCAACGCCGGCAGTGCTTCGGCAAGTGAAATTGTTTCAGGAGCTATACAGGACTGGGATCGCGGACTGATAATCGGCGAAACTACTTTCGGGAAAGGACTGGTGCAGAGACAGTTCATGCTGACAGATAATTCTGCTGTGCGACTTACAATATCGCGCTACTATACACCTTCGGGCAGACTGATTCAGCGTGATTACAAGGACAAGAAAAACTACTATACGTCTGTAAGCAACCGGAAGGTCAACGGTGAAGTAAACAATATAGACCATTCGGCCGAGAAAGATTCATCCAAACCGGTATTTAAGACAAAGAAGGGGAGAATTGTCTATGGCGGCGGCGGAATAACTCCTGACTATATTCTTCCCGCAGGTACAATTCAGCCGTACACCGCGGCTATGCGCAGGGATAACCTGTTTTACCTGTATTCACTGTCCTACATGGACAGAAACGGTGAGAGAATAAAGAAAAAGTTCAGGCACAATTTTGCCGACTTCAAAAAGAAATTCAAATTGTCCGAGGGTGACATATCAGCGTATATCAGGTATGCTTCTTCCAAGGGAATAAAGTTCAACAGAAACCAGTACCGCAAGGACCGCGATTATATAAGAACGGTGCTGAAAGCATATATAGCCCGCGATATATGGAAGAATGAGGGCTGGTATCAGATAATGCTCGAGCTGGATGACCAGTTCCTGAAAGCAGTTGAGATGTTTCCTGAAGCCGAAAAACTTCTGAAGATGTAATAATATGAAAAACTTGAAAAATATCCTCCTTTTCATTATGTTTTGCTACTTTTCTGCGTACAGTAATGGTTATATCCCCGCAGAGGCGAGATGGAGCTATAATAAGGCTATGCACGAAATGTTTGTCGGGGAAGATATTACTTATGTGGTCAGGTATTCGGTTTTCAAGCTGGGTGAGGTCAGGCTTAAGATACTCGAACAGAAGGATAAAAATGGTCATGCTTATTACAAAACGAAAGCTTATATAGATTCCTATCCCGGCGTCCCTTTTGTAGATCTGCACCAGATATACGAAAGTATGTATGATGCCAGAGGATACAGTAATTTTTTCAGGGCGACTGAAAAAGAAAAAGACTATATCAAGTATACCGAGTACTACTTCAATTACGACAAAAAACGGATACACGTCAAAAAAGGCAAATACCGTCCTGACGAGGTGTGGACGGATTCTACTGCATATGCAAAGACCAATTACCAGGACGGGCTGTCATTGTTCTATTATGCCCGCATGAACACCGGACAGAAAAAAAGTGTTGATGTTCCTTGTTTTGTTACTGAAGAATTTGTATTTACTAGAATAAACTTTCATGATAAGACAGAGGCCATACAGTCTGATGCTGCCGGGTATAAAATTCCATGTTCTTATCTGAACGGCCATACAGACTTCGTGAGCATATTCGGTCTGACCGGTAATTTCGAAGGGTATTTTACCAACGATATCTATGCAGTGCCGGTGCTGGCAAAAATGAAAGTGATAATTGGAAATGTTTCATTAGAACTAAAAGATTGGAGAATAGGAAATTGGAAACCTCCCAGATTCAACTGATAAAGGAAGAAAAACTGTTCCCGTACCAGGGCTTATTTCCTGAAATACACAGTTCGGTATTTCTGGCCTCGGGTGTAAAGATAATCGGTGATGTAAGGATAGGAGAAAATTCGAGCATCTGGTATAACTCTGTACTGCGCGGTGATGTACATTATATAAAAATAGGAAATATGACAAATGTGCAGGACTGTTCAATGCTGCACGTTACTAACGGAAAGTACCCGCTGAATATTGGCGATAAAGTTACTATCGGGCACAGCGTGAAGCTGCACGGATGTACTGTGCAGGATCTTTGCCTCATTGGAATCGGAGCAATAGTGCTGGACGGTGCAGTAGTGGAACAGAATTCGATAGTTGCAGCTGGCTCTGTTGTGCGTCCGAAATTTGTGGTGCCGAGCGGTAAACTGGTGGCCGGTGTGCCAGCCAAGGTTGTAAGAGACCTGACACCGGAGGAAATTGCTGATTTTGAGAAATCGGCTGAGCGGTATATGAAATATATGAAGATCACTATGGAATCCTTGCAGAATGGAGTTAAGGCTCCCCAAGGTTAAAATAATATATTTACTAACTGAAAATTCGGGCTTGGGAATTTTATGCGGCTGAAGTTTTGGGGCGTCAGAGGATCCATAGCTGTACCGGGCAGCAGCACTATTCGCTACGGTGGCAATACTCCGTGCGTCGAGGTTTCTACTGCTGAGAATATCTTTATTCTGGATGCAGGAACCGGTATCAGGGAGCTGGGAAATCATATATCCGGCAGCAATGACTGCAGAAATATACATCTGATGATATCTCATACTCACTGGGACCATCTTTTGGGAATTCCTTTCTTCAAACCGATGTTTAACAATAAATGCAGCGTCAGGGTGTATTTTTCCAGGGAGGCGGATCATTCCATGACGGAAGTAATTGATGCACTTATGCATCCACATTTCTTTCCGGTCAGCAAGTCTGCATTCAGTGCAAATATTTCTTATATACCGGTTGATCCTGACATGCCGCTCAATGTCGATGATATTTCTGTCGAATTATTCAGGGTCAATCATTCAAGGGGCACTCTGGCCTATAAGCTGAAACATAATGGAAAAAGCGTTGTTTATATGACTGACAACGAAATTGAATATTCCGGGCTGGATATTCCGGATGGCCGAAGAAAAATGGCGGAACTGAATGAAAAAGCCATTGAATTTTGCAGCGGGTGTGATTATCTGATACATGATTCCACTTACCTCGTCAGAAATTACGAGGGCAAAAGAGGCTGGGGCCATTCAAATAATGCCGCGCTGGCTATGTTTGCCGGACTTGCTGGTGTGAAGAACCTGATACTGTTTCATTACGACCCTGAATACAGTGATGATATCGTAGATGAAATGCTGAGAGATACTGCTGAACTGCTGAAATCATCGGAGATACGGTGTATTGCTGCGTGCGAAGGCCTGGAAATAAATGTCTGATTTTTATTAACACAAAAAAAAGTTGTAATTTTGATTAAAAATATTAAAGTTAATTCCGAAGATAATATAAAAATTGACAAGAAACTCGTTCACAGTATATGCGGCATGCTGCTGCAAGAACTGAATGTAAGCGTCGAATCTCTGCCCGTAAATTTCGTGACACCCGAAACTATAGGCAGTATTAACGAAAATTATCTGAATCACCGCGGTACTACCGACATAATTACGTTCAACTACTCGGGTGATAACGATATACTGGACGGCGAAATATTTATTTCTGTAAGGGATGCTGCGGAAAATGCTGCCAAATTCGGCTGCACTGTTGAATCAGAGATACTTAGACTTATTGTACATGGATTCCTGCACCTCAAGGGCTATGATGATATTGACAAGAAGGACAGGAAAATAATGAAACAGGAAGAGGACAGGTTAACTGTTAAACTGGATTTTCTGACAAAAAATATTCTTTTGAATTATGACTACAAAAATTGTTGAAGTACTGGCAAAAATTCTGGACGGTCTGTATAAAAACATACCGCTGGAAGAAATAAATAAAATGCTGAGCAAGGATAAGAGTTTTGATAAACAGACTCTGAGCACTGCTTTCAGCTGGGTTCAGGACAGGAAACTCAACCCCCGTTTTCCAACTGAACCGGTTTCCGGAAGCTTCCGCATTCTTACAGATGAGGAACGGGAAATTCTGGGCATGGAAAACTACAACTATTTCACACACCTGATCAACATTGGACTTCTTAAGCAAAATGAGTTGAATGCTATTATCGACCAGTTGTTTATTGTCCCTGGTGCATCTATATCGAAAGAGGAAATTAACTGGATAATACTTTTTTCACTTCTTGGTAACGAAGACAATACTCTTCCCGGAAGCAGAATCTTATTATATTCGTCTGATACAATTAATTAAGGAATTAAAATGAGTAAAAATCTTGTTTTGGTGGAATCCCCTTCCAAAGCCAAAACTATTAATAAATATTTGGGTAAGGACTATCACGTTGAAGCTACTGTTGGTCACATTAGGAATTTACCGAAGACTAAGCTGGGTGTGGATATTGAAAATAACTTTAAGCCTGAACTGCTGAATATACGCGGCAAGGGAGATATAATAAAAAAAATAAAGACGCTTTCTTCAAAGAGTAAAAATATATTTATCGCAACTGACCCCGACCGCGAAGGGGAGGCAATTGCACAGGATATAGCAGATGTGATTGAAGGACAGACCGATGCAAATATCTACCGCGTACTGTTCAACGAAATTACAAAAAATGCAGTCCTGAGGGCTATCAAATCTCCTTTGCGCATTGACAACAATCTGGTCTCTTCCCAGAGAGCCCGCAGAGTCATGGACAGGATTATCGGATACCAGATCAGTCCGATTTTGTGGCGTGCTGTAATTGATCCGGCTAACAATTCTCTTTCTGCAGGACGCGTGCAGTCGGTTGCACTTAGGCTTATATGTGAGCGCGAACAGGAAATTGAAAACTTCAAGTCTATTGAATACTGGTCCATTATTGCAGTATTCAGGACCGATAAGGGTGAACTGTTTACAGCCCGGCTTGCAGAGGTCGATGGAAAGTCCCTCCGCATACAGCCTAAGGCTGAAATGAGCGAGCAGGACTGGAAAGAATTTCTTAAGGCCAACTTTGCGCTGAACAATACGGATTCTGCAGAAGAAATATTCAGACGCATCAAGGGAAAAAATAATTTCTTTATCGAGGATATCTCCAAAAAGGATACAAAGCGCAATCCGCAGCCTCCGTTTATTACAAGCTCTCTTCAGCAGGAGGCATCGAGAAGACTTAGATATAAACCCAGCCAGACAATGGCCATAGCACAGAATCTCTATGAAGGTATCGATCTGGGCAAGGAGGGTACTGTTGGTCTTATTACCTATATGAGAACTGACTCTACCAGGATTAGTCCAGAAATACTCGTCGACGTAAGGGATTACATCAAGGACAGCTACGGCGAAAAATATGTGCCGGAATCTCCCAGGGTTTATGAAAAGAAAAACGGATCGAACGTTCAGGATGCGCATGAGGCTATCAGGCCGACATCGCTGAAATATACTCCTGCTTTTGTAAAACCGTTTCTGGATCCGAAACAGTATAAATTATATGAACTCGTATGGAAGAGATTTGTAGCTTCGCAGATGAATTCTGCTATCCTTGAAGTCACTTCTGTGGATGTACGTGCCGATGAGTTCAGATTCAGGGCTACAGGCACAGCAGTGAAGTTCGACGGATTTCTTCAGGTATATGAGGAGCAGAACGAGGATGTCCAGTCTGAGGATAGCGAAGGCGGCAATATTCCGCTTGGACTCGAAAAAGGTCAGAAACTTTCACTGGAGGACTTAAGCAGCAATCAGCACTTTACAAAACCGCCTGCACGATATACCGAAAGTACGCTGATAAAGGAACTGGAAAGTCTGGGCATCGGTCGTCCAAGTACGTACGCACTTATAGTTGGGACCATACAGGAAAGGAAATATGTTTATACGGAAGAGAGGCGCCTGAAACCTGCTCCGCTTGGCAGAAAAGTAAATGATATACTGGTGAAGAGTTTTCCGGATATACTGAACGTGCACTTCACCGCACGTATGGAAGATGAGCTGGATCTGATAGCACAGGGTGATAATAATTATCTGAACGTACTGAACGATTTCTACGGACCTTTTTCAAGTGCGCTTAAGAACGTCGAACAGCACGTGGAGAAAGTCTATTGCGACCTATGCGGCAGCGAAATGATAATCAAGATGGGCCGGTTCGGTAAATTCCTTGCTTGCAGCAACTATCCTGAATGCAAGAATATCAAATCGATGAAAGACCTTCAGCCGGAGAAAAATACAGAGCCCGAGTATACGGGTGAGACGTGTGATAAATGCGGTGCCAGAACCATATACAGAAAAGGCCGGTTCGGCAAATTCATCGGCTGCGAACGATATCCGGATTGCGACTTTATCAAACCGGTGACATTGGGCGTTAAATGTCCGAAATGCAAGGATGGAGACATAGTAGAAAAAATGTCGCGCAGAGGCAAAGCATTCTACGGCTGCAGCCGTTATCCCGACTGTGATTTCGTTGCCTGGTACAGACCTATTCCTCAGGAATGTCCTAATAAGGACTCTCTGTATATGGAAAAGAGATACAGCACAAAGAAAGGTGAATACCTTAGGTGTCCCGTCTGCAGCGAAGAAGTGATCCCCGAAGTGCAGAATGCGGATGAAGAATAAATATCGAGTAAAAAAATAAAAAAAATGGCTGAAAGCCTATGCTTCTTACTGAACTTATTGAAGAATATCTCGATGATATAAATAAGGTCAGAAGATATTCCGGTCATACACTAATCTCCTACAGAAATGACCTGCTGTCATTTAACAGGTTCTGCACTCAGAGGGATAAAACAGATGCCGGTACTATCTCTGACAGATTGATACGACAATATACCATGCATCTGCGCGGGGACAATATGGAAACCAGTTCCATTTCCCGGAAACTGTCCGCCGTCAGAAGTATGTTTGCATATGCAGTAAAGCGGGATTACATTCTGCGCAATCCCGCCGCTGCAATACCTAATCCAAAAGTAAAACGGAAACTTCCGGGAATTGTCACAGAGGTTGAAGCAGACAATATTATTCATGATCTGGAAGATAAAAAACTGCAGAAAGCCGTCATTGAGCTGCTCTACGGCTGTGCTCTGCGCGTTTCCGAACTCTGCTCGCTGAATATCCGCGATATTGATTTCCGCAATCATACCATCCGTGTTATCGGCAAAGGCAATAAAATGAGAATTGTGCCCGTGGGGCCCGCTGCTGAAGATGCAGTGAAAGAATATCTCGCCGAACGGAAATCTCTTTCGGAAAAACCAGAAACAGAAAACAGGGATTTTGATATAGCTTTGTTTTTAACGTCTAAAGGGAGGAGAATATATTCAAAACTGGTCTATAGAATCGTAAAATCGTGTATTTCCAGCAGTTCGGACATTGCGAAAAAAAGTCCGCACATACTTCGGCATTCAGCTGCTACTCACATGCTCGACAATGGTGCAGATCTGCTTGCCGTTAAGGAAATTCTGGGCCATCAGAATCTATCTACGACCCAGATTTATACACACGTCAGTATTGAAAGACTGAAAGAGGTGTATAAAAAGTCACATCCAAAATCATAACTTAATAGGAGCTTGCTATGAATCTTAGAATAACATCCAGAAAATTTAAGGCAAAAGACTCTACTAAAGAATTTATCCACGCCGAACTGGCTCAGCTTGAAAAGATTACAGATGAAATCATGGATGTAGATGTCATACTTAGTTTTGACAACACAAAGGAAAGCGCGGAAAGTATAAAGACTGCCGAAATCGTAGTACAGATTCCGGGTAAAGTGCTCACAGCAACCGAATCATCTGATGACTTCGGTAAATCGGTTAGTGCAGCGGTTCTGAAAATTGAAAAGCAGCTCGCAAAAGTGAAATCAAAGAAGATCGATTCGAAGAGAGTCGAAAAAATAACAACTGAATAGACAATTAAATAATACGACATGAGAAAATTTGACGAACGAAGTATCGTAAAAAAAGAGTATATCAGGGTTGAATTCCTCTATAACAATACTCATGAACGATTCAAACTGACTCTTTTTTCGGATAGTTCGGGATTCGATAGAAAAATATACGAGCAGAATCTTCACAGACCCGGCCTGGCACTGGCCGGGTTTGTGGAACTGTTTTCGTTTACGCGCGTACAGATCTTCGGCAATACCGAAATGAAATACCTCACTCAGCTGAACGAAGAGGACAGGAAAAAAGCTCTGGAACGTTTTTTCCAGTTCGATGTACCCTGCATAATACTGACTGACGGCAACCAGCCGTTTCCTGATATGATCGCACTGGCAAATACCTATCACATTCCCGTGTTTGCTACTCCTATATCAACTACAAAACTGTCATACCTCGTCAGTGATTTTCTTGACGACCAGTTCGCACCAAGACTGTCTGTGCACGGCTCTTTCGTGGATGTATACGGTGTGGGCATACTGTTTGTCGGGAACTCAGGTATAGGTAAAAGTGAAGTGGCACTGGATCTGGTTGAAAGGGGACACCGGCTTGTAGCTGACGACGTAATTATAGTGACTAAAAAGGGTGAAAGTATTCTTATAGGCTCGGGTACGGAACTGGTCAAACACTTCATGGAGGTGCGGGGCATTGGTATAATTGATATTAAAAGCATGTTCGGTGTCCGCGCCATCCGCTTCCAGAAACGCCTTGAAGTAATAGTAGAGCTCGAAGTGTGGGACGATAAATCCAATTACACCAGAACCGGCCTGGATCAGGAATCGTTCAGCCTGCTGGACGTCGAGATTCCGTATGTGAAACTGCCTATACTGCCGGGCAAGAATATTACCGTACTCTCTGAAGTCATCGCACTGAATCATCTGCTGAAATACTATGGCTACGACGCGGCAAGGGTGCTGCAGAGACGCCTTGAGGATAAACTGAACAATGTGAAGATCGAAGACAAACGCTCGGTTGACTATTTTGAGCATGACTTTGAATAGATTCCAACTGCCGGCCGGGGCAAGATGTTAATGAGATCGCTTTGGCTTTATCTGAATATTTTTCTTCTGATCAGCGGAACCAGCGGCATTATACTGGCTCTGCTGGTATACAGGAAGAATAAAAACAAAGCAATGATCCGCTATGCAGCTGCTCTGACATTCTGGAGCCTGGATCAGATAATAATATCTGTTATATACTATGTAAACAATATTCTCGGTATTAATGACCGCTGGTTCAATGCTCTGATGAACGATGCCGGATTTTTTATGCTCAGCGGGTTTGCCTTCCTGGCACCATTGCTCATCTATGAACTTTTCGATAAACCTTTCACCGGCCGGAATAAATATATCTACTGGTCATCTGCTTCCTTGATGCTTATTCCATGCTCAGTTTCAGGGGTTTTGTTTAATATGCCCGAGTATTTCGAGATACTAGAGGCTTTGAAAGCACTTACATTTTACGGAGTACTGTATTATCTTTCCGCATTTCAGTACAAAAACATCAAAAATGTTGAAAGTGCAGATATAAGAAAAATGCTGAAATCCATATTCTATCTGCAGATGATATTCTATCCGGTAATGATTGCCGAAGGCAGCATGTTTTCCTATAGTGTCTATCCCTTCGGCATCAGTTCTTTCTCACTGTTCTATTTCCTGATTAATATGGCCTGGCTCTACTTTGCCAGCTTCTACCTGCATCTTCCTGAACTAAGGATGGTCGATCATACGGATTCTCTCGAAGTGTACTTCTCCATGTTCAAGATCTCTCCGCGCGAAAAAGATGTGGTAAAACTGCTGCTGCAGGGTAGCAGTTATGAAGAAATTGCCGGACAGCTGTTTATCGCACATGAAACCGTCAAGACACACGTCAACAATATTTATAAGAAATCAGGCGTCAGCAGCAAGGTAGAACTTATAAATCTCATAAATAAGTGCGGAAACTGACATAGCGAATTATCGCTAATGACTAATTCTGCCTTAATTCCCCCTTTTTCCCGATAGATTTGCCCGGTAAAGACAAGTAGATTTGCTTTGTGTAAACTAAATTTCAATTACGGAGTTATCATATGCAAATCAGATCAGTCTTTTTATTGTTTATAATCATTTCTGCACTAAATCTAAGTATTTCTACAGCTCAGGAAAAACTTGGTACACTTAAAGGTGTTGTAACCGATTATGACACGAAAGAAGCACTTGCTGGCGTAAACGTACAACTGATGGGAACTGAAAAGGGCACTGTTACAGATCTGGAAGGGAAGTTCACTATTCCCAATGTCCCGGCCGGAAGTTATAATGTCGAATTGTCATTCATAGGCTATTCTAAAAGCAGGCAGACCGATGTCATCATACGTCCGGCCAGAATAACTACACTTCAGGTAGAACTGAGTGCTTCAGAAGTAGAGAAGCAGGAAGTAGTGGTAAAAGCCGGTTACTTTTCGCAGGAAAAAGATCAGCCGGTAAGCGCCACGAGTTTTAACTATGAGGAGATACGACGTGCACCGGGCAGTGCGGGAGATATAAGCAGAATTATTGCAGGCCTGCCGAGCATCGCAAAGGTGGATGATCAGTCAAACAGCCTCATAGTAAGAGGCGGCAGTCCCATAGAAAATGCGTTCTTTCTGGATAATATTGAAATCCCGAATATCAATCACTTTCCTACACAGGGGTCCTCAGGAGGTCCGCTGGGACTGCTGAACGTGGATTTCATACAGAACGTCAATTTCAGCAGCGGCGGATTTACTTCATTTTACGGCGACAGACTGTCTTCAATAATGGAAATTACTTTTCGCGAAGGGAACAGGAATGAGTACGACAACCAGCTGGATCTGAATTTCACCGGTTTCGGCGGCGTATCGGAAGGTCCCTTGGGAAGGAATGCCTCATGGATGGTCTCACTCAGACGCAGCTACCTGGACCTGCTGATCAAGACTGTAGATGCCGGCACGAGCATCGCTCCAACATACGGAGATTTTCAGGGTAAGATTGTCTATGATATAAATAAAAATAACAAGCTTTCTCTGCTCTGGATCAGCGGTGATGACCACTCAAAATCTGATCAGAAGGCTGCCTTCGAAAACGATATGATCTATTACGGCAAACAGGATATTTTTGAGAATACTGCCGGCCTGAACTGGAGACGAATATGGGGGAGCAGCGGATATTCAAATACTTCAATTGCCTATACTTCGACAAAATACAAAGAGGATAATTATGAGAGCGGATCGGCTCAGCAGATTGTCAGCAATAATTCGCTCGAGCAGGTGATAAAATTCAGGAATGTAAACCATCTTAAACTCGACAGGATAAACAGCATTGAGTTCGGGGTGGATCTGAAATATCTGATTTCAGACTATGATAACCGCTATTTTGCTTATACCGATGCAACCGGTAATCCTTCTCCTGAATTTCTGTTTGATAAAAAGATCACCAGCACCAGAGCCGGTATATTTCTGAACAATACATTCATTCCTTTTGAAGGGTTTACAATGAATATGGGTGTGCGCGCAGACTATCAGACAGATAATGACAGGGTATACACATCTCCCAGGATCAACGCTTCATACCAGCTGACAAGTCTGCTGAACATTTATGGTGCATACGGCCTGTTTTACCAGGGCCTGCCGGAGGTCCTGAAAGCACAGAAAAAAGAATTTGAATTGCTGAAAAATATTCAGGCAACACACTATATACTCGGTATAAGCTACCTGCTGACAGAAGATACTAAACTTACACTCGAGGCATATGAAAAGGATTACTCCAATTTTCCGGTCAATCCGGCGCAGCCAGCCTTGTTTATGATAGATGAACTGTTTTACAGGTACGGATTCTTTTTCAATCAGGAAAATCTCGTTGACAAGGGCAGAGCATACTCCCGCGGTATAGAACTTACTGTCCAGAAAAAACTTGCCAGTGATTTTTACGGGATGGCGAGCGCTTCGTTTTTCAGGACCAGGTATAAAGGATATGACGGAGAATGGCGTGACAGGGTATTTGACAATCAGATCATGTTCAGTATTGAAGGCGGATATAAACCCAACGAAAAATGGGAATTCAGTGCGAGGTGGATATTCGCAGGCGGAAGGCCGTATACTCCTTTCAACGAAAGCGAATCTTATAAACTTAACCGCAGTGTTCTGGATGACAACAGAACAAACAGCAAGAGATATCCCGAATATCATTCCCTGAACCTCAGGGTGGACAGAAGGTTCAATTTCAGCGGGTCCAATCTGGTGGCGTATGTCAGCGTATGGAATGTATATAACAGAAAAAATGTATCGTCTTATTTCTGGAATCAGAAGGAAAACAGACAGGATATTGTGTCACAATGGGGAGTGATGCCAATATTTGGTCTGGAGTATGAATTCTGAGCGGACAGGACGTGGGAATACAGTCCAGCAGGGAGGGCGCCTGATAGAGGCGCCTTTCCGGTATAGCCTGCTGCTTGTTCTGTTATAATAATGATCTTTATTACAGCAGTGTAGGGTAATTAGTTACAAGAACCTCCATACCTTGCCAGATCTAAACTACTTAATTTTAAACTATTCCTGACAATTTCCGCGAAACGCATTTATCACGCGATAAATCGATAAAATATTTGACCATCAGCACAAATAATAAACTTTTTGCTTGCTTACTTGGACTAATTTTAATAATTTCGCAAGCATTATGAACGGAACTTATGTTGTGGTTTAGCAGTAAGAATTAAGTTGCGTATGTATCTGACATTAACGTTATTTGTATTCTTTACTTTTAAGCCGTTATTTTTTAATTAAATCATTATAAAGTAAATTCTTATCGAAATATAATAACAATGGAGTCAATTATATGATTTGGACAGTGGAACTCGCTTCATATCTGGATGATGCGCCATGGCCTGCAACAAAAGAAGAACTGATCGATTATGCCGAGAGAATTGGTGCCCCGATTGAAGTAGTTGAAAACCTTCAGGAACTCGAAGATTCTGAAGAGCCGTATGAGTCTATCGAAGACATATGGCCCGATTATCCGAGTGAAGAGGATTTCTTTTATAACAACGATGACGATGATCTCTGATCGCGGTCAGAGAAAGTCTTTTGATTATGGAGAATAAATTTTCTGGAATTTACGGGCAGGCGCATGCGACAGATACGCTCTTCAGGATGTACCTGTCCGGGAGAATTCCTCATGCACTTATGTTCTCCGGTCCTGAAGGAGTCGGTAAACATTATGTCGCAATCAGGTTTGCTCAGCTTCTTAACAGTGAACGCCCGGACACGGGGCTGTTCGCTCCTGCCGAGGATGTATCACCTGAAAATGATCCTGTACTGAAAAAAGTTGCCTCACTGCAGGAACCGTACATAAAATATATAATTCCTCTTCCGCGCGGAAAGAATGAAACATCCGACAGTGCACCTACGGAAAAACTTTCAGCTGAGACACTTGAACTGCTGCGCGAGGAGATCTCAAAAAAATCAGCAAATCCTTACCACAAGATTTCTTTGCCCGATGCAAATACTATTAAAATTACCAGCATCAGGGATATAAAACGCTTCATCTCTTACAGCTTCGATGAACTGAAATACCGGATTATACTCATATCGGATGCGCATCTGATGAATGACGAGGCCCAGAATACATTGCTCAAAAGCCTTGAGGAACCGCCCGAAGGCGTCATATTTATACTGTGCACTGACAAGAAGGACCGGCTGCTTGAAACTATACGTTCGCGCTGCTGGATAGTGAATTTCGAACCTCTGCTGAATAATGAACTGCAGGATGTCTTGACCGGCCATTTCGGAGTAGAAGAACCGACTGCCTCGGGTATTGTACCGTTTGCAAACGGTTCGGTTACCAGCGCGCTGGAACTGCTGAAATATGATTTTGATGAGCTGCAGAAAAGGACTATTAACATACTGCGCTACGCAATTGCACTGAAGTATCATTCTGCAGTAAAGGAGATGTCAACTGTACTCGAAGACTCGTCGGGACAGACGCTGCGGCTGACCATTAACCTGATGAATTACTGGATTTCAGACCTGCAGAAAAACAAGTATAATACGGGCAATTATTTTTTCAGCAGGTTCAGCGAAACAATAGAAAAGTTCAACCTGAAATTTCCCGGCGCCGATATGCTTAAAGTATCGGATAAACTGGACCGGCTTGCCAAGACTATAGACAATAATGTTAACTTGAATCTTTTGGCTTTGAATGTTATATTTGAACTGGCTTCCCTAAGGTATTCCGATAAATGACTGTTTGGTTTTCCGGGGGGCCAGAGATTTTGATTATTGTGCGGAATTATTATGGAAACAACAAATGTTACTATAGATGAAGATTTAGTTGCTCAGGAAACCGACATACATGCTACCGGGCAGCCGATTTACAAACATATACTTGCACAGAATATTTGTCCGCATACCAGCCTGAGCGGATGCATGAGCTGCGGTATCGAGGGCAGCTGCAACATTCCCCTCGATGACCGGCCTATTGCAGAAACCTCGAGCAGGGGACTGATAAACTGCAACTATTCACTTATCCCTGATGACATCAAGGATACTCTCAGGACCGGTGATATGGTGATTATCAGGTGCGAGGAGACACACGAAGTCGGAATAGTCAGGGAAGTAGGTGAGATAGTAGCGGCCAAGCGTCAGAAAATGGGATTGTATGGGGAAGTGCTGCCGGAAATTCTTCGCCTGTTGAACGATGAAGACAAAATTGCGCTCGAAAAAAATCTGCACGAAGAGGAAGTTGCTACAAATTCCTTCCGAAAAAAAGCCATCAAATATAACCTGAACATGAAATTGGTCGATGTACACTTTCAGTTCGACAGAAATAAACTTTTCTTCTTCTATACTGCTGATGGCAGGGTGGATTTCCGCGAACTGGCAAAGGACCTGGCCAGCGAATTTAAGACCAGGATAGAACTGCGCCAGATAGGCGTCAGGGATGAGGCCAAGAGGGTCGGGGGTATCGGAACGTGCGGACGCGAGTTCTGCTGCTCGTCTTTTCTCGGTAATTTCAAGAGGATTACAACTCAGCTTGCAAATGAACAGAATCTGGCTCAGAGCTTCTCAAAGCTGAGCGGCCCGTGCGGTAAACTGAAGTGCTGTCTGTCTTTTGAAACTGAAAAAACAAATGGCGAGATTACTGAGATTCATCCGGTACTCTGATTGCCCGACTGTCAGCCGGTTCGTCTCAGAATAATATGCTGTTTCTTTTATAATACAGAATAATTATATTCAATATAATACACTTTGCGCTGCATCCATTGCACGCACCTGTGTTACTGCAGAATTTCCTGTACCAGTTTTCCACGCAAGGAAGGATATTGAATATGAAAAAAGCCGTAATCGTATCTGCCAAAAGAACTCCGGTCGGGTCCTTTCAGGGCGGCCTGTCCAAATATACCGCTCCTCAATTATCAGCATTTGTCATCAGAAAAATACTCTCAGAAACCGGACTTGATCCGCAGCAGGTCGATGAAGTCATACTCGGCAACGTACTTACCGCCGGAGTTGGTCAGGCCCCGGCGCGTCAGGCCGCATTATTCGCAGGATTACCCGAAAAAACCGAATGTATTACGATAAATAAGGTGTGCGGAAGCGGACTGAAGGCTGTAATGTTTGCACAGCAGGCCATCATGTGCGATGACGCTTCTGTCATTATTGCCGGAGGCCAGGAAAGCATGTCCAATGCTCCGTATATTCTGCCCAAAGCACGCGGCGGTTACCGGCTGGGACATGGAACAGTTGTGGATTCCTTGATAACTGACGGGCTTTGGGATGTTTATAACAATATACACATGGGCGGTTGTGCAGAGCTGTGCGCTTCTGAATTTTCGATCAGCCGCGCTGAACTGGATGAATATGCCTCCGACTCGTACAGGAAAGCACTTGAGGCACAGCGCTCCGGCCGTTTCAGCGATGAGGTGGCAGCGGTCGAAGATAACGGGCTTAAATTGGTAAGTGACGAGGAACCGGAAAGGGTTAAGTTTGACAAGATACCGCATCTCAAACCCGCATTTGATCCGTCGGGAGTAGTTACAGCAGCGAATTCCTCAAAATTAAGCGACGGAGCAGCGGCCCTACTGGTTATGAGCGAGGATAAGGCTCGTGAACTGGGATTAAAACCCCTGGTGGAGATAGTCGCTCAGGCGTCTTCAGCAAAAAATCCCGCAGAATTTACGACTGCACCGGCGGATGCTATCGCAAAAGTGCTGAAAAAAGCCGGACTTGAAATACCGGACATTGATCTGTTCGAAATTAACGAAGCATTTGCAGTAGTCTCACTGGCAGTTAACCGGCTGCTCGGACTGGATGGATCAAGGGTGAACGTGAACGGCGGGGCAATTGCACTGGGTCATCCTATAGGTGCCAGCGGAGCACGCGTGCTGGTGACACTGGTGCACGAGATGTTAAAAAGAGACGCGAGGTACGGTTTGGCTTCTTTGTGTATTGGCGGCGGGGAAGCCTCGGCACTGATAGTCAGGAAAGTAAATGAATAAAACTGAATCTCTTATCACAGCTACAAACCGGGGTTAAATATGGAAAAAATATCCGTTATTGGTGCAGGTACCATGGGTAATGGCATTGCACATGTATTCGGACTGAGCGGTTACAGCGTAAGTTTGATAGACATTTCGGAAGAGCTTGTAAATAAAGCAGTTAACACGATTAAGCTGAACCTGGACCGGCAGGTTAAAAAAGGAGTCATAACTCCTGACCAGGCAGCCGGAGCAGTGACGAAAATAAGAGCCATAGCGGGTGTTGAAAACACGCCGGCGGATTCTGAACTGGTAATAGAAGCGGTATACGAGGATAAAGAGACAAAAAGTCGGATATATGGTCTGTTAAATGATATAGTTGCACCGGATGCAATTATTGCCACGAACACGTCGTCGGTGTCCATAACCGAGCTGGCCGCTGCGGTTAAAGGCAGTCATCGTTTTATCGGAATGCATTTCATGAATCCGGTGCCGGTGATGCAGCTGGTGGAGATAATACGCGGACTGAATACCAGCGGGAGCACGTATGAGGCTGTGAGGGATCTGGCCGTCGACATTGGCAAGACGCCGGTGGAAGTATATGATTATCCTGGATTCATATCGAACAGGATACTGATGCCTATGATAAACGAGGCGGTATTTGCGCTGATGGAAGGAGTGGCTTCGCGCGATGACATAGATACAGTGATGAAGCTGGGAATGAATCATCCTATGGGACCATTGCAGCTGGCTGACTTTATAGGACTGGATGTATGTCTGAACATAATGCAGGTATTGTATAACGGGTTCAGCGACAGCAAGTACCGGCCGTGTCCGTTGCTGAAGAAGATGGTAGCGTCTGGTAAGTTAGGCCGCAAGTCAGGGGAAGGATTTTATAGTTACTGAGTTTCCAGTTCTTAGTTTTTAGTTCTCAGTTCTTAGTTTTTAAGATATTGGTAAGTCTTATAATGTATATTATGTAAACTAAGTATTCTGTAGTATTTTGATTGTTTTTGGGGATTAACAGATATCATTCGGGTATTGCCTTACTCCCTGCCAGGCAAATGGTTATTTCATATCCCTCTATAAACTGACATGAAATAAAAAACCCGGCGCAAAAGCCGGGTCCTAAACTCAGAACTTCAGAACTCAGAACTCAGAACTCAGAACTGTCATTTGATCAGCATCATCTTCTTCACCTGCGATGTGCTGCCGTTAGCCATTTGGTAGAAATAAACACCACTCGAAACCTGTCTGCCGGATGAGTCGCGCCCGTTCCAGCTGACACGGTATGTACCGGCCTGGTTATCCTGTCTTGAAATTGTCTGCACCAGCCTTCCGGTAGCATCATAAATGTTTATTCTGGTCATCCCTGCCTCAGGCACTGTATATTCAATGCTTGTGGATGGATTAAAAGGATTTGGATAGTTTTGCCCCAGCGAGAATTTACCCGGTATGCCTCTGTTTTCCAGCGGCATATCTGTTGTACCCGTCAGCCCCAGATCGTATACTTCCATTCCGCCAGATAACTCCCCACCGGCAAAGCTGGTGGATTCGACAAACAGAAGTATCTTTTTGTTGTTATCCATAGCTACGTATGCATTGTAAGTGGTTTGGTCGCCCTTCCATTCCATCACCACTGTACCGTCATTGATCTCAATGAGACGCAGGTATGTCATATTGAACTGCGGATCGGTATAGGTTACCAGGATTTCTCTGCTGGAATTTTTATTTATATCGTTGAAAATATAATTTGCATACGCAAAGTCAGGTAAAGTCAGACTTCCTGTCTTTTGTAGTGTGATCAGGTCATACATATCCATGACTTGTGTAGTATCATCGTACGTATAGAAATAATCCGCATAATAATGGCCCGCATCCGAGAGTACTCCGCTCAACAAAGGTGTGCTTACTCTTAAAGTCATCTGGGCATTAACGCTGCCCAAAGAAAATACAAAGAACGCTAAAAATAATATATACTTCTTCAAATTAAATCTCCCTTTTAAATGACAAACTTCCTGATTATTTGTGTGGCGGGCTGTCAAGGATTTGTTTTCTTCATATAGCATGGCAATTGAATAATATACTCCTCCTTCCAAATATTATCTCACCAGCCTCCTTTCTTTTTCATTCGTGTCGTTATGCTATACTCAGAATTATAAAAAGATAAGCCCTCCAAATATTAAATATAGAAGTAAACCAATACAGGTCAATGATATTCTTAAAAAAATAAGGGGTGAAGTAAAAATATTTTTTTGTGTGCGGATTTGGTAGTGGAAGTCTGTAGAGACAAGGCATGCCTTGTCTCTACAAGCAAGATCAATTCTCTGAGGGATTCCCGAAAAGTGCAGAAACGAAGCTCTGCGGGTCAAATGTCTGCAGGTCGTCTAATCCTTCGCCCACACCGATGTAGCGTACAGGTATTTTCTGCTGAGAACATATTTGAAATACAACGCCTCCCTTTGCCGTGCCGTCAAGTTTTGTAATTACAAGCCCGGTGATGTCGGTGGCATCCTTGAATTTCTCTGCCTGTATCAGTGCGTTCTGTCCTGTATTTCCGTCCAGTACCAGGAACGTTTCGTTTGGTGCATAATCCAGGACCTTGGCAATAACTTTCTTTATTTTCTTCAGTTCTTCCATGAGATTAGTCTTTGTATGCAGCCTGCCGGCAGTATCTATCAATACCACGTCTGCCCCGTTCTTGCGGGCTATATTCAGTGTATCATATGCAACAGACGACGGATCGGCTCCAGTTTCCTTCTGCACAATTTCAACTCCTGCACGCTTTGCCCATATCTCCAGCTGTTCGTTTGCTGCTGCCCTGAACGTATCTGCAGAACCGATAACAACCTTAAGTCCAGCCTGCCTGTAGTTGTGAGCCAGTTTGCCAATAGTGGTGGTTTTGCCTGCTCCGTTTACACCGACTACCAGTATGACATAAGGCTTATACTTGTCTATGTTCTGGTATTCGGACGGATTCTCATAACTCGAAAGCACCAGCTGAAGTTCTGACTTAATCGTATCGACTACGTTCAGTTTGCTTCTATCTTTTTCAGCTTTAAGCTTTATTCTGGCATTCTCTATTATTCGTTCTGTAACGTCAAAACCGATATCGCTTGTAATAAGGATTTCTTCAATTTCCTCGAGCAGTTCATCGTCAAGTTTGGCCTTGCCTGTAACAGTTTCATTGATCTTATTGACCAGTTTATCTCGTGTCTTGGATAAACCTTCCTTTAACTTTCCGAAATTAATATTTTTAAACAGACCCATTTTTTTTCCATTTTAAAGATTCGTTTGCTCTGATAACATAACCTGTAAACGATGCTATCACTAAAATTACACTTATATATTCGAGCAGATAATGTATAGCCGGTGCGTACAATTTTGCTCCGAGGACAATAGCCAGTATGTATACCGCAATAACCGTAACTGTGATCTTGCCCAGCATATTCGAGGGCAGCACCTTTCCCAGTCTGCTGGTAATGATTATCCCGCCCAGAAATATCAGTACATCGCGCGCAATTACTATATAGAAAAAGTATGCAGGTATTTCACCCAGCAGAAACAGCTGAATTACAATGACTGCTATTGCAACCTTGTCCGCAAGAGGATCAATGATCTTTCCCATCTCTGTGATCTCATTTCTCTTTCTTGCAAAATAACCATCCATCCAGTCGGTGGAAGCTGCAAACAGCAGCGCTGCTGCTATTGCAAGTCTTGTGGAAAATGCGGCATCGTGCAGATAATAAAGCATGTAGAAAATCGGAATGCTGAGCAGCAGTCTGAGCATACTGAGCATATTGGATATTGTAAATATTTCTTTAGTCTGGATTTTCATATTCGTTCCGGCATCATTTAGTCGGTTTATTCGGATACCTGCTTATTATAATATCACTTTATTACGGCAAATTTGCCCAGTTTTTGTTCGGATTCGTTATTTTCATCGTCTAAACTTACAACTCTGAAAATATATATTCCACTATTTATTGAATTGCCGCGCTCGTCTTTCATATCCCAGTCTATTCCTCCGTTGCCGTCGTTCTCTGTGAGAGTATTTATCTTCTCTCCTGACAGTGAGAAGACAAAGATCTTTGCCTTACGTGTAAGATTGGCGAACGTTACGTGTGTACCCTGTCTGACCGGGTTTGGATAAACGTATACATTATTTATATCTGGTGCAGAATTTGAAATAACTATATAGCTGCCCGACTGTTCTGCAATCCTGATCCTGCCAGTAGATTCATCGGATGTAATGTTGCTGATATGGAGACTGTATTCGCGTCCTACAGAACCGAGCGGGTTTTTCGTCCTGAGGTACAGAGTTTTGCTGTCAGCTTTATCGGGGGTGATGCTTATGATTTCATTGGCCGGAGTAATACTATAGTTGACTTTCTGTAATGCACTCGCCTGATCTGCCGGAAGGTTGAACGTTATTTTGATTTCGTCAGAACGCGTTAGCTTGTATGCTGAAATATAGAACTGTGTCTCACTAACCTCCTCACTGACCGTAAAGAAAGCAGTATCGGCAGCAATTGGTGATCCGTACAGATCCTTCAGGTCCTTAACAACTATACTGTAACTGCCTGATGGAAGGGGTTCGAAAAAATTCAGGAGATATTCCTTTTCGGAAACCGGACTTACCGATGAAGGTGATTTCTGACCTGGCACTTCAAATGATCTGTAGCTTTCGATTGTCTTATTTACAGGAGCTGTAAAACTTACGATCACATTTTTGTTGTTTGCTGCCGATGCACTCAGCAGTGATGCAGGAGTATGTGCGTATACTGCCCTTATGCTGCTTATAGACGAAAGTCTGACCGGCTTTGCCGCATCATACGCCTGAACTGCATAATAATAATTTCTGTTATTTGTGACTTTCCTGTCGGTGTATTCCTTTCCGGCAACTGAATCGATTACTGATAAGCTGCCTGCTGCATCACCGCGCAGCACATAATACTTATTCGAAGATGCATCACCGCTCCAGCTGAGATATACAGACTGACTGTCACGGCTGAATGCTCTTAAGATATATGGTGTTGATGGCCTTACGGCAGGCCCGTATTCATAAAATTTTATTCCGTGATCTGTCGGTAAAGCCACCTCAGGAATTCCGTTTTTATTCAGGTCTCCCACAAAAATAACCGATGAATTTGTCCCTTCGCTGAATCCGGTAACTTCAGTCTCACCGCGGTCATTGTTTTCGATTATATAGCTGTATGGAAAATCAAATAATAGAATTTCTGCTTTGGAATCGTTGTCAATATCTGCTAACCGGAGTCCCTTTTCAGCTTCACGGAAAGTAGCTTTATACTCTGCCGACTGGTCGATAAAAGCTTTCTCATAAAGAATATTGATTCGGCCTGATTTATTGTTGAATACAATAAGCTGGTCATAAGGAGCTATATCGTAAGCGGTGGATGAATTCAGCAGAACTGCAATATCTGTATAACCGTCTCCGTCAAAATCACCTGACGAAATATTATCAGAATTGCTTATATAACCGGTATGCAGCGTATCCCCGTTTCTGAACTTACCGGTCCCGTCATCTACAAAACTCATTATATCGCCGTCATTGTCTGCCACCCAGATCTCATTTCTGCCGTCCTTGTTGCAGTCGGTAACTTCAACTGCCATATATATATAGCGGTTAGATTTGTCGAAATCCTTAACGAACATTTCAGGTATCCGGTCTTTTCGTGAAAAATTATAAAGAGTATCTTTAAATGATGGAATTAGTGACGAAGAGAGCTTGTAAACTATCAGACAAGAATCTCCGGGCAGTGATCTAATCACTTCAGTAACTCCGTCCTTATCCAGATCACCGGCGTATCTGAAGTAGAAGTTTTCTCTTGAAAACCTGTTTTCAAATACAGTACTTCCCTTCTGCAGCTGTTCGTCAATGTTGCCGTCGAGTGATATTGTAGATACAATATCTGTCCTGCTGTTATTGTTAAAATCACCCACGGCTTTAGTAAATCTGGTCTTCAGCGAATCAGTTTTAACAAAACTATTGCCCTGAAGCCGGTATATACTGGTCTGGTAATTTGAATTTTTATATTCGTTAAGAATTATTTCAGAAGAATCTGCTGAAACAATGCTTACAGGATCCTTATAAAGGATTCCGGCAGGCAGTGTGTAGGGCTGTTCATTAACTGGCTGATAAATGATGTTTCTGTCTGTACTCATCACATAGTACGAATTGTTCCCAGGCCTCAGTATTGTTTTCAGTCCCGCCAGATTTTCAGCTTCAAAATAATATTCGTAGCGTGTCCCGGCTTTCACGAGTCCCTGTGGAATAAATCCATAGTGCAGCTGCTTTACAAACCTGTTATTTGTCGTAAACCCGTCTAGTGTAAAATTGTTGAACTCGCTCTCGCCCGGTGCTCTGTAGTACATCCTTACCACAGATTTCTCATCTGTAAATATTTCTGATAGTATGTCGGGGGTTGAGCCAATAAAAACAGGTCTTACAGAAATCGGATAGATCTCGGGAGGTGTTCTGTCCACGTAAAAGTTCAATCGCTCTTCAAGTGTCTTGCCGTTGATCTGGTTTACCAGGAGCCGAAGCGTATATACGGTATCACGCAGCGAAGAGAAGTCGATGCTGTATATAGCAGAGTCTCTGAACTGATAGACCCCGTTTTCAAGCAATATATTCCATTTCTCAGGAGTAATTCCCTCTCCTATCTGAAGCTGGAATGACTGGAAATAAGGCGACATTATAGTCGCCCGGATTTTCTGTTGTCCACCCGTAGCCGTAAAATCCTGATAAGGGAAATCAAATTTAACGACCGATGGAGAAAGAACACTCAGTGCTCTGTACACGTTCAGTCTTCCCGAGCCGCTTCTTATATCCCAGCCTGGTTTATCAATATCATCAGCCGTAGATTTCAATATTCCTTTTACCTCCTCGCTGGAGTAATTTCCAGCAGAAAGTATCATCGCAGCTGTAGCTGCGACAAACGGTGCTGAAGCAGACGTACCGTTTCCAAAGGTATAGGAATTATGGAGAGATGTGGAAACTATGGAAGTTCCGGGTGCCACGAGATCCAGAGTTGAGCCGTAGTTTGATTCTCCCGCAATGTAATCTTTATCAGTGGAGTTACCAACACATATAACCTCAAGATATCCTGAAGGATAGTGAGGGGCCTCGCTTTTCGTATTTCCGGAACTGGCAACGAGTGTAACCCCCTGACTGTATGCATATCTGATAACGTCACGCAACACATAAGAAAAAGCATTGTCACCGAAGCTCATATTGATTACTCGGGCTCCGCACTTGACCGCATACAATATTGCGGCGGCGGCATCATCCTCTTCCCCGTTACCGTTCGGATCAAAAGCTCTCACATTCAGTATCTTCACGTTGGGGGCGCATCCTGCTATACCTGTTCTATTATTAATGGAGGCACCGAGTATACCGGCTACATATGTACCATGAAAGTAATTATCCATGGGATCGTTATCCCAGCCCAGGTAATCTCCGCCAGTCGAATCAAAAGGGAACCCCTGCCGGTCGGTAAAGTCCCAGCCCATGAAATCATCCACGAATCCGTTATTGTCGTCATCGATCCCGTTTGAACGCTTGTCGTGTCCGTTTTTATCCAAGCCGGTTTCTGATTTATTGATATATATTTTGTTCTTCAGATCGGGGTGCAGATAATCAATGCCTGTATCGATAACTGCCACCAGTACAGTATCTTTTCCCTGAACCAGCGGCCAAGCTTCAGGCGCCTGTATACGAGGCAGTGCCCACTGCTCTGCATAAAGGCTGTCATTTGGGGGTGCGAGTTCTGCGGAATATACGACGGCGCGCTGCACGTACTCGGCATTACTGCCGGCCAGTTTTTCCAGCTCGCTCTGGCTGAGTTCATTTTTGGATACGATTCTGATGATCCTAGAAAGAGGTTCTATATCTTTTGCGAGTCCTTTTGCCAGGTAAGATATTTTAAGTGCGGAGGCGGTTTTATTCAAAGGTGCTGAGGAAGAAGGAAGCCGCTGTTTATTTACGGCTTCGCTTATCTCGGGAGCTGTAACTGAGCTTTTATACTTTATAAAGTACGTGTACTGTGCGCTGGTCTGCACATTCAGTACAGTCAGCAGAAATAAAGCTGCAGCCAGTCTAATCTTCATAAACGTCCTTTGTGAATGAATAATCCACCTTAGTAGGATACTTGCCCGAAAAACAGGCAGTGCAGAAATGATCCGGATCCTGCTGAACCATCGCCTGGAGCATTTCAGGTACAGTCATATACTGAAGGCTGTCTACTTCAAGGTATTCACGGATCTTCTCGATACTCTGCTGGAATTTATTGAACATCAGCTCTTCCTTTGACGGGAAATCCATTCCATAGAAACACGGATGAGTAATTGGCGGTGATGAAATTCTTATATGCAGTTCCTTCGGATTGGCTTCCTTCAGCAGGTTGACCAGCTGTTTGGAAGTGGTGCCGCGAACAATAGAGTCGTCAATAAGAACTACCGTCTTATTCTCGAGCACACCCTTTACCACATTGAACTTAGCCCTCACACCGCTTTCGCGTTTTTTCTGACCGGGCTGTATGAAAGTCCTGCCGATATAGTGGCTGCGTATGAGACCTATTTCAAACTTTGAGCGTATGCCGTTTTTCTCGAGCTGTGACTGGTATCCGAGTGCGGCAGTATTGGAACTGTCAGGCACGCTGATTACAATTACCTTATCACCGTCCTTATCCACGACCGGATGATTCTGCGCCAGAACTTTGCCCAGTTTTCTTCTCATCTTGTCGACACTGTGCCCGAATATCTGGCTGTCTGGTCTTGAGAAGTAAATATATTCAAATATGCAGTGCTTTTTCACCGGATTGGGTGTATCGAAGATCCTCAGAGAACGGATGTCTGAAATACTGTGTGTATTCCTGTCGATTACTATCATCTCTCCCGGCTCGATATCGCGTATGTACTTTGCCGCATTGATATCGAAAGCGCAGGTTTCAGAGGCAACTACAAATCCGTTTTGCATGCTTCCGAGTGCAAGCGGTCTGAATCCGTACGGATCGCGCGCTGCAATGAGCATGTCGTCAGTAAGCAATACCAGGCAGTAAGCACCTTCTACTTTCTGAAGAGCTTCGCGTATCTGATCGATCTGGTTGTCAAGTTTGCTGCGGGCTATCAGGTGAAGAATAACTTCTGTATCGCTGGTGGTCTGGAAAATAGCTCCGTCGTTTACCAGTGAATCCCTGAGTACCTGAGCGTTTGTAAGGTTGCCGTTATGTGCAACCGCCAGATGCCCGGATCTGTAATTTACCACGAACGGCTGGATGTTTTTCTTCGAATGACTCGCGCCAGTAGTGGAGTAGCGGTTATGTCCTATGGCGGCAGTACCGGGCAGTTCCGATGTAAGTATATCCGTATTGTGAAATACTTCAGACACTAATCCGAGTGCCTTATGGACATTGAATGAAACCTTGCCGTTGGTGTCAGGCGATACTGCAACTATGCCGCTCGCTTCCTGTCCGCGGTGCTGGAGTGCGTGCAGTCCGTAATAAGTAACAAAAGACGCGTCCTCGACGCCGAAAGCGCCGAAAATACCGCAAAAGGATTTTGGTTTATCTGTATTCAAACTGATTACTCTTTCAAATGGAAAATCGAAAAATTATTGCTAAATATACGTAAAATCCACGATAAAATCGTGCAAAAGCCCGGAACTACATAGTTCTGAGTTCTGAGTTAAGGGTTTTGAGTTGAAAAACATCCAAATTCAAGAGTAGATTAAACAAATGTGCAGAATATTAAAATTGCACCACATTACTCTGCTGATACCGGCAAACTCAGAACTCAAAACTCAGAACTCAAAACTCAGAACTTCTTAAATTGCGTTTATGACAAAATTCAGTACAAACAGTGCTGTTACTATATACATCAGCGGATGAACTTCTTTAGCCTTGCCTTTTACAAGCTTAGCCAGTACAAAGAAAATAAATCCTGCTGCGATACCGTTGGAGATACTGTATGAGAACGGCATCATGATGCATGTAAAGAATGCTGAGACTGCTTCTTCAAAATCATCCCATTTTACCTTCGACATGCTTTCCATCATGAGTATGCCTACGACTATCAATGCTGCTGCGGTTGCTGCCGAGGGAATCATGAGCGCAAACGGTGAAATAAAGAGGGCGAGGAAGAAAAACAGTGCAGTGAACACCGATGTCAGACCTGTCTTGCCGCCTGCACCTATACCCGCAGCACTCTCGACGTACGTGGTAACGTTGCTTGTGCCAATGAGCGCACCTATTGAAGTGGCAATACCGTCGGCAAACAGCGCACGGTCCATCTTTGAAGACATGCCCTTGCTCTCGTGGAGTGCATCGGCATCCTTATCGTCGAATATACCAGCCTTGCGCCCGGTTCCTATAAATGTGCCGATGGTATCAAACGTATCTGACAGTGAGAATGCGAAAATAAGAGACAACACTGAGAATATCTTATCGGGAGCAAACAGTCCCATGAGATCCATCTTAAACAATGTCGGTGAAAGTGACGGAGGAATGAAATCACCCGGGTTCATTACCGGAATTTTCGTAACTCCGTTAAGAAGTCCTATAAGCGTGGTTGCAACAATACCTATGAGTATCGCTCCCCTGACATTCATGAGCAGCAGTATTGCTGTAATTACTATACCGATCAGCGATAGTACCGACACAGGATCCTGGAAGTTGACGAGTGTAGGAAGAGCATTTTTCGAAACCACTTCAGTTACCTTGCCATTCTGCATCTGGGCGACAATTATATCGTAGCCTTCAGTAATGAAATTCAGGAGGTGACCGTTTTTAATTCCTATATATGCAATAAATAGTCCGATACCACCGCTTATTGCGTACTGGAGCGACTCAGGTATGGCATTGATGAGCATTTTCCGGACATTAGTGACTACTATAATAAAATTGAGTACACCGCAGAGAAATACCACTGCAAGAGCCTGCTGCCAGGAAAAACCCATCACAATTACGACAGTAAAGGTAAAAAATGCGTTAAGACCCATACCGGGAGCCTGTGCAAAAGGAACATTGGCATAGAGACCCATAATGAGCGTAGCAATGATGGTCGAGAGAATGGTCGCCACGAACACCGCACCCTTATCCATACCGGTTATGGAAAGGATTGTGGGATTTACCACTATAATATAGGCCATCGTAATAAAAGTAGTAAGACCGGCAAGGAGTTCGGTCTTCACGTCGGTACCGCTCTCCTTGAGATGGAAGTACTTATCTATAAAGTTACTCATATATTAAATATCCCGTTTTATTTAAAATTATGAATTATTAAATTCCGAATTCTGAGTCAATGTTATATAGTTTCAAACTCATAACTTCCCCGATTCGGGGATCCCGCCAAAGGCGGGACAGAACTCCCAGAACTTCCTCAGAATGTCCATTTAGCTGCAATGGTCGGATTAACCTTTACCTTGTTTTCTCCGGGAATGAAGTTATTGCTGATTTCAATTTCAGTACCTATAGCAACGTGGTTTATAAGATTTACCCAAACCTGAGGTTCTGTGAGCAGTACAAAGTCTCTTTTATCCTTGGCAGGATTCTTTGTTGTCCATATATCCATAAATCCGGTAAAGTTAACTCTTCCGTTCAGGAAAGGTACGAACCATGTGGTGGTAAGCTGTGCATTGGCGCCATCTGAAGTAAAATCTTTCCTGTAAAGCAGGTCTGTATTCAGAGTAACAAAGCCCAGATTGACAGGATAGCTTACGCCGGCAAGTACTATGGGACCCAGAGGCCAGCCCGATGCAGTACCGTCGTTGTACTGAGCTGTCACTGACAGGCCTTTGTACACATTTACATATCTGGCAATTTCCCAATAAGCAAGGGAAACGTTCTTTGTATTGTGATTTGCAGGATTTCCGCCATTATAGTCTAAATCAACGAAGAAAAAAGTAGAACCGAACTCATCAGGCCTGAACATTTCAACAGTGGTAGTAAAATACTTGCGGTCTTCGCCCAGGTCATAGTGCAGCTGAAGGTTCTGTGCAAAAGCCGTGGCGGATAATAAAAACATAAAAGCAGTAATAAGTTTTTTCATAGAGGTTTAGTCCTTGGTTTTGTTTTTAAGAAATTATTAAGGGTAAAAGCAATGATTACCTAATAAACTAAAAGAAGGAGCTATAAATTAATATATTTCTGAATAATAACCAAAAACCAAAATTAAATAAGGTATATGCCTAAATAAATAAGGCAAAAAGATATAATAACCTTAAAAAGTAAGTCCGTCCTCCTGCGAATTGAAGTCCGGCTGTCGGAAATGACAGTCCAATGCAGATCTCAATATTTTCATGAACTCATTATAATTGATTATCCCGTCAGAGTCCGTGTCATTGAGCTGTTTGCCCTGATATATCAGAGCTTATAACTGAGAACTCAAAACTCAGAACTCAGAACTCAAAACTCAAAACTCAGAACTCCCCAGGTGTTTCATCTGCCTCCTGTTCAACGTCTCCAGCTTGCTCTGCGAAATATCGCCCTTCGGTGTGTGAAATTCTCTTAGGAAAGCAGGCAGCCGGCGTCCGCTGAAACGAAGCAGATCCTGTATAAGTATCCGGGCCGCAGCATCCCTGTCATGACCCGAAATATCTGTCAGGTATCTGAATAGCAGTTCTGCCATTCTTTCCATTGATATCTGCCATGTGGAGGCTGTCTGTGAGTAAATCCATTCAGAAAAGTCGTAGAATCCCTTGAATACATCTCCGTCCTTCCACAGCAGTCTGACTGTGCTTTGGAAATTGCCGCTGTTGTAGGTGATATCCCAGAAACGGGAAAAACGTCTGAGTCTTTGCATTTCATCAAAAGGAATAAGACTCGTCTGCAGTATCTCATAAGGCGGAGTATCAGAGTAGACCATGCCGTATTCTTCATCATGCCGTGATATAGCAGTTCCTGATAGTTTCTTCAGAATGCCAAGCTGTATTTCAGAATTGGTCAGAGTCGTCAGAAGATTAAGGTTTCTGGCAAATTCTTCCTTACTTTCACCCGGCAATCCTATTATCAGATCGGCATGAATATGTATACTTGTCTGTGAGGAAAGAAACTCAAGGTTACGGGTTATTTTCTCCATATCCAGTTTGCGGCTGATATTCGCTGCGGTATTCTCATTCAGTGTTTGTATCCCCACTTCCAGCTGGAGCGAAGCAGGCGGGAAGAGTTTCAGCTTTTCCTTTATCCTGTCGGGAAAATTGTCTGGAATTACTTCAAAATGGATAAAGTAAGGGGATTTCTTGTCCAGGAAATAATCCAGTATCTGTTCAGCATAAGAAATATTGGTATTGAAAGTCCTGTCTATGAACTTGAATTTCCTTACTCCCCTGTTCCATAGTTTGTCTAGGGCAGAAAGGATCTGCCCGATATCGAAATAACGTACTGTTTTATCAATCGACGACAGGCAGAATTCACACGTAAAAGGACAGCCCCGCGAAGCCTCGACGTAGATTACCCGGTTGCGTATATCCTCATCAGTATAGTAATCATAAGGCAGTTCAAGCTCTGCCGTCCGGATATAACCGCACTTAATCATTCTTTCGGCCGGTCTTCTGCCCTCAAGCAGTTCTCTGCAGAGATTATAAAACTCTGTTTCCCCTTCTCCCTGAAGAATGTAATCCGCCTGCGAAATATCCATACGCAGAGGCAAATGGCTGACTTCAGGACCACCCAGAACGATTGTTGTTCCGGGAGAGACCTTCTTTATGACTGTAATAAGTTCCTTAATATCATGTGCGTTCCAGATATATACACCGATTCCAACAATGGACGGATTTTCTCTAAGAATTCTTTCAGCAATGTCGTTTATACTTTCATTTATTACAAATTCATATATTGAGGCATTATTCCTTAGTTCCTTCAGATTAGCCAGCAGATAGCGCAGGCCCAGAGACGAGTGTGTATACCTGGCATTAAGTGACACAAGTGCAATTTGATTCATCATTCAGTGGAATTATTAAACATAACTCCAAATTTAACAATAATTTACGATAGATTTAAGTCCCGCCGGTTATGGAGATTCTGTGTCTGTCAGGTCAAAACTGACAATGCTAAAATGAAAATTCTCAGGGTTAAACATTTATCGCGGAAATTCGATAATACATGGCGTCTATTAAAAAACTTATCCTCATAAAACATCTACGAGAAGAAATGAAAAAATTATTTTCTTTCCTGTCAATCATAGCCATGAGTTTGCTTACTTCATGCAGTGATTCATCTGTTGTTAATCCCACAAATTCTGATACTGCCCTGAATCCATTAAATAACGGAGGGAGTCAGAGGAATCTCATTGTAGTGATTAGCGACATTCATCTGGGTGCTGATATCTCATATGCTGAGATAAACAAAAATATTCCTTACCTGGAGAGCTTTCTGGAAAAAGTCAGAACTTCTCCCAATATTAAGGAACTTGTTCTAGCCGGAGACGTTTTCGATGAATGGTTTGTACCTGCAAACGTGAATACATATCAGGGAAAAGACCAGCTCGATTTTATGCAGCGCATTGCCAGGACCAATAAAGGTGTGATTGATGCTTTTAACAAGGTCATTCAGGAAGGAAAAATTAAAGTAGTTTATGTACCTGGGAACCATGATCTGGGAATATTGGCGGCCAATGTAGAAAGTATACTGCCGGGAATAGTGCAGGTAAGGGATAATGTACAGGGACTGGGAACATACTCCCCGGATTGGTTACCTGAATTAGCTGTTGAGCATGCACACCGTTATAATTTCTACTGTGCTCCTGATCCTATTTCAAATAGAGCAATTGCACCCGGTTCAATAATGCCTCCGGGATATTTTTTCACACGACTGGCTACCCTGCATGTTGTGCAGAACTGTAGTTCACTCAATGATACAATTCCGGAAATTACTCAGTATCAGTCATCAAATCCCAGTCAGGCTCTGGCATATGTCTATTGGAAAGTGTGGAAGACATTGCTTACCACATTCCCCATAAAAAACAAGTTCAGCGAAAAAATCCTGGTAACCAATATTGATGGTTTTACAGCAAATTATTCGGTCAATGATATAATTCCCTATCAGCTGACTCCTGGCGGCGAGATAATGATGAATCTGTCAAAAAATGTACAGGATACCTGGATTGAAAGACAGGCATTAAATAAAGTGCCGGTTGCAATTCCGGCGGCTCAGGCTATGGCTAATGGAAGTAAAAGCAGCGAGAGTGATGATCAGGCTAAAATCCAGTATTTCATGAATACAAATTCGAATAAGAGAATAGTTGTATTCGGACACACGCACGAGCCTAAAATCATTGCATCGGAAAACCATAAAGGACTCAAATCGGTTTATGCCAACACCGGAACCTGGATTGATCATAATCCTTTGGGCAAAATCATGGATTTTGTCGTTATAACTCCGCAGCAGTCCGGCAGCAGCAATTCAATGACATACGTAAAACTATATAATTTTGAAGGCGGTGTATTTACTCAGATGGCCGCCGATTCCTTAAAGCTTTAGTTCAGTTCCTGAATAATAAACATTGAAATCAGGGAATCTGGAGAAGCCAGACAAGGCAGGGGTGCAATTCCCCTGCCTGGCCATAAATGAATTTGTCAGGGCTCTGCTTAAGCCCAAAATCCAACAAGCCAAAATGAAAAGCAGTCGGATGGCAAAGTTGTTTATATGGCGTTCTTATCTTAACAATATCATTTTTTTTATTTCCGAATTATTTCCACTGACAATTCTGTAAAAGTAAATTCCACTTGAAAGATTGCTTGCATAAAAATCAATACTATATGTGCCGGATTTCCTGTGTTCGTTTAACAAAGTAGCAACTTCTTTCCCGAGAATGTTAAAAACTTTTATTGTAACATTGTTTTCCGATGGGATCGAAAACTCAATTTTGGTCGTTGGATTGAATGGATTAGGGAAATTCTGTTTAACGGAAAACTCTAAGGGAACTTCTAAATTCACTTCCACCTCTGGCGAATATTCATATTTTCCGTCGATGTCAATTTGTTTAAGCCTATACTTATATTTACTTCCGCCATCAGGTTTGTCTGTAAATGAATACTCTTTTGAGGAATTGCAATTACCAGACCCATTTATAAAGTAAATTTTCTCCCACTGAATTTTATTTGCAAGACTCCGTTCCACATCAAATCCGTAATTATTTACTTCTGTCGCAGTTTGCCAGGTAAGCATAACACTGTTGCCCATTGTAATGCCTGTGAAAGAAGTTAGTTCAACCGGTAATGTAGTTTGATTGTTAGGATTTCCAGTTGCGGTAGCGGTATAATATGTCTCGCTGCCTGAGGAACCATTATATTCAAATGCCTGAATTGTATATTCAGTATTAGCAACAGTATTCGTTACCGTAACACTATTTCCAGTTCCGTTATAGACACAATAATAACCGGATGCTCCTAATTGTGTCCCTTTCGAATTCCAATCTGCACTGGCACTGTACGTGGTATTGTTTGATGGATTTTGAATTGAACCCGTCCCTTGTTTCATAAATACTGCGCGTTTAAATCCATTACCGTTCGTCCACGAAATATTTAGTTGTGTTCCTGCTGTATTGCTTGGTAGTAATATTGAACTTGATTGCGAAGTAGGAAGTACAGCATATGCACCAGTAAGTTCTGTAGGAGTTAAATCGTCTGCCGTCCAGTTGGAAAATGTTGCGATTCTGGTTTTCCATTCTGCTGCAGTAGCAGAGGTAGTTGGTCCAGTATATGCATAATTGTTGATGGATGAACTTCCGTTACCGAAAGACAATGCAGTTAAATCATCAACTAAGTCAGTAACTGCAGCGTTTCCTGTTCCAGGAAGCGCTGAACGTCCTCCGCCCTGTGAAGTACTGGTAAGATTAATTTCCCAACCATTAAAATTTAACGCAACTGCAAAAATAAACACCGGTGAAGCGATACTTTCCTGGAATATAAGTACTTCATCGGCAGTGTTTGTCGTACCAATATTATCAAAATATGGCAACGCTGCATTATTCTTCGTTGTGGAATATGAAGACACAAAAGTAACATTCGTTGTATGGTTAATATCAATCCGAATAATAGTTCCAGCTGAAATACCTCCCGATGGAACTGTATATTTCAAAAAACAATCAGAAATACTATTATTGCTGATAAATGTTTGTTCTGAATCGCTCCACCCGTAATCAGTTAGATAAAAAACAGTTCCTGCATCCAGGTTCACTAACGGCATTATGGAGCATCCATCGTTTCCATCGCCATTGACTGCAAGAATTATTAAATCGCCTGGACTAAGTGTAGTGTGTGCATTAACAGAAACGAAAAACAGTAAGAAAAATAATACTTTTTTCATAAAGTACCTTTTGTGTAAGTGTATAATCTTTGGAGTTAAATAAACTAAAAAGGAATTCCCGGGTATATCACACCTTTGTACCCGGACAATATTCGATCCTAGGCCGCATAATTCTTATTCCGGTATGAAGCCTTCCAGAGACAGTTTCATAGACTCTCTTTATGAGAGCTTAAAATACTGTATCGCCGACATTGACAATGGCCTCACAGCATTTATCGCATCCGTAGCGAATCACTTTTTGTTATATATCCTGAATATCTGCATGGGGAGTAATGTATAAGCAGATATAATTAAAGAAGAACGATCAGATGTGAAAATAATATTATACTAAAATAATACATCCCAGTACAGCATGCAATATAAAACAAAAGAAATGAAGTTTATTTTCATAAGCGATAATGCGAATTTTATTTGATAATGTTAAGCAGAGAAAACATTAAGTAAAAATTGGACAAAAAATATTTGTTAAGATTTGACATGCCGCTTTACTTAATCAGTACCATTTTGCCGCTTATCATAGGAATGCATTGCGGTCGGTATATGTAAATGCCGCTTAATGATATCCAACTTAAGGATCCTTATTATATCCCGGCCAGCGCTATATTTCTCGCAAAGTATACATAGTAATATCTGCTGCTGTCAGCTTTCCTGTAGTTGCTGCTGAATGCAGCACTAAGTTCTGAAGTAAATAAAGGATATTTTGTGGCAAAAAAACTCTTCATGGAAAATGGAGTTCCATTGCGCGGCAGTATGAATATGTCATATTTCTGTTGCCTGAATATATCCGCTGTGCTGACAGGCATTTTTATACCGGCTTCGGCCATATCCATAATTGCCGGAGCATCCAGAAAATATGTCCGGCTGTTTCTCATAAGCAGCGGTCTGAAAAATGTATATTTGTAATTATCCGGATTATTATCGGTATATCCCATCGTCATAGAATGATTCTTGTATTTCTCCCTCAGAATCAGCAGATCAGAAACTACCACCTGACTTCTGTCAGAGAACAGGAAATTAACAAAACGGCTGTGCGGACCGGTAATGCACTGATACGAAATTATCGTCAGCCAGATCAGAAGTGCAGCTGTATGGAATTTATTATTCATTATATCTCGAATATTCAGATCAAAACCATCCATGAATACAGGTATAAACAATCCTATAATTATGGCAAACGGGATCAGGTGATGTGATCCGGAACCTTCTTTTGCTGCAACGAAAGCCATCAGCAAAAGTGAAAATAGCAAAGATGTTAAAATTATGAAGAGTGGTTTTACTTCGGGCGTATTCCTGTTTTTCCATCCCTTAATAATTATTAAGATCAGCGGCAAAGTAAACAATATTCCATACAGCAGACTGCGCAGTATCTGAGTGTATATCAGTTGTCGGTGAAGAGTATTGAGCAGCCAGAATATGTAGTTCATCAAATCCAGAGAACTGAATAAAATAAAAGGAATGAATGTCAGCAGTGCGCTTAGGAGTAATAAAAGGATTATATGTTTCCGCCTGCTGCGGATGCAGAACATAGCAAACAATGGAAGAATGTACAGGTACGAGGTCGCACGCCCGTTCATTGCAATTGCAGTACCTAAAGAAAATAGTATGGATGAGTAAATCCTGTTTTCCAGAAACAGTGCAATTGCTGTAAGTGAACAACCAAAAATAACAGTACTTTCAGGTCTGTTCCAGAATGACAAGTGTCCGAACGGCATAAACATAACCAGTATATATGAAAGCGAGGTAAGTGCTTTGCTTAGAGAGAATGTCCTCCATATAAATGCTGTTAATAAAATGACTCCTGATATTGCAGGCAGTATGCCGCTCAGTTTACCGGCAATAATCGGATCATCGATTATTGACAAAAACAATGCAGCAGTCATATAAGGCATCGGACCAAAACCAAAGCTGATCCGGCTTGAATCATTCTGAGGTGTATATATAGGGAAACCATTTCTGAATGACTCCCCTTCCATTATGATTGAAGGTTCAATATGGTCGTAGAACATGGGAGTCATAAGGTATTGAGAGCAAAGTAAAGTATAATAGAAGCATAAGGATGCAGCGAACAGGAAAAGGAAATATTTCCCGGATGAACGGAAACTAAGCATTAAAAATTCCCCCATAGAATTTCAGATGTTCAGAATGCAGATATGTCTTTTACCCCGGAGAGTTAATAATATATCACCATATAAAATATTCAGTTCTGCTGACGAAAGATACAAGAAAAGTTAAAACATAAAAATAAAAAAGTCAAAAAGTATTTCTATTGGTAATTTTGCATACAACAATAAAATTATATAAGTTAAAAACCTAAGTTTTAATAATCAAAGAACAAAGATAAGCACTTAAAATATCCCTTGGATCATCTTTCACAATTTGCAACGCTGCCAAATAAGCTTTGATTACATAAGTCTTCATACGCAATTAAATGAGTATAGGGTGCTGTCCATAAACAGATTCCCGGAGCTGTGTTCTCAGCACTTCTGTGCGAGTCCAAAGAAAATTAAAAAATCTGAAATCGTGCAGCGGTTTCAACTTTGAAATTTCATGGTACATGACGAAATAGAATTAAGTTATACATTATCTTTATTGCAGCTTTGCCCTGTAGGGGCAAATATATGTCAGCGCAGGGCGTGTTCAGCCCTGCGTCATGAGATTACCCAACCACAAATGCACGCTGAAAGTGTGCGGAGAAGAGTCTTTCGTAACAGCAGTTACGTAATAAATATACGGAGTTGATAATGGTTTATTTACGTTCTATGCTGTTGATAATATTTCTGTCCCCTATTATAATTATCTGCCAGGAAGAAGATACACCTAAAAGGAGTATAGGAATTTCTGCTGGTAAAGGATTTACATTGGAAACAAGTAAGAAGGAACTAAAAGCATCTTCTTTTGAGTTGTTTGCGGGACCCGGCCTGCGCAACAGTAAACATAGCAGATGGGCTGCACAATTTGGATTTGTGTATAGCCGATGTGATTATACGAATGGAGCAAATTCTGATGAGCCAGCGGGTCGTCATATATTCTGGGGATTATTCTATAATTACGGCCGGTATTTCCACATTTCAGAACATCAGGGGTTGTATGCTTATGCGGGATCCGGACTGGGTGGATTATTCTTACGTGGTGGTCCAGGATTCCCTATGATCTGGCCGGAGGCAGGAGTCAATTACAGATATAGCATTTTGTTTGCAGATTTAAAGGGTTCTTGGGCAGGTGTAATATTATCTTTTGGCCTGATTTACTGATACTTAAAATTAACAATATACCGGTTCTGCTTATATTGAAATTTCTTTCTAAGTTATCTTACATCAGTAACAGCACTTTTTTAACATTCTTCTTCAGCACCATTACCATTTAGATAATCATAAAACCGCCATAGATTAACTTCATTCTCACTAATATATTCAACAATCAATTTATCACTAAAATACAGCTCCTCCTTTTCTTTAGACAGTGCAGTTATTTTTATCTTAAGTGTACTTCATTACATACCCCTGTATATTATAATTACTGATTTAAGAATTCATTAACTAACTGAACAATAGATTGATCAATTAAATGGTAAATTAATCAACTGCTTTTTTACAGGTAGGAAATATGCGCATGTACCTGAAACTGAAGACAATCTATTTTTTATCACATCATAATTCGTTTCATCCTGAATATATCCGGCACATACTACCCAGGATATAACCATATTAATTGGACCATGCTGATTAGTTAAAGGATATTGCGAAAATTCATCCTTTGAAATTTTAATCTGATAATTTTTACTTAATCCGTTTTTCAAATAAAGAAGGCTATCAAGATAATACAAGTGAACAATCTCTTTCGTATCAGATTTGATCTTAAGCGAATCGCCATAAAAAATAGTAACAAATGCAGAAACTGAAGCTGCATTGACTTCAATATTATCAGATCCATAATTTACTTTGGGCCAGTTATATAAACTTTTGTCAAAATCAAGTTTTAACTGGAAAGTATAAAACTGCGAACTATCCGGGCAATCGGTAAGAATTTCCAAATTATCACCGTAAAATATCGGACCAACTTTCGGAGGTGTTCCTGACACATCATTTGAAGAAGTAGGATTGGAAGATTTCTGGCAGCCAAAGAACAGACAACAAACAGCAAAAACAACTAGTTTAAGATTCATAATGCTAACCCCGCTTTTAATTGTTGAATAGAATGGTAATGGATCTAAAAAGTTAAAAAAGACCCATTTGAAACCAGATATTTTATGCATAGAAATTAATCATCATGGACAGAGTATTTATTCAGTTTCATATGACTGAGCTGGTCTATAAATGGAGTATTTGCTCTTATAGATTCCAATTCCGCGGCTATAGGCATTTATCATTTTTATTGTAATAAAATGCTCATTTCAAGAGCAGCATTTTTTTTACCATCCTGATCTTTCCGGCCTTGAGCATATAAATATATAAACCACTGCTCAGGCCGTTTCCGTCAAAACTTACTGCATACTTGCCGGGATATTGTTCCTTTTTCACCAGTGTAGTTATTTCATTCCCCAATATATCATAGACTTTCAATTCAACATTGCTTAATTCAGGAAGACTGTAATTTATCATTGTAACCGGATTGAAAGGATTGGGATAATTCTGAGATAATTCATACTCGGACGGAACTAAATTCTCATCCTTATTAACTCCGACAGACGTGGTATCGCCATAAGCTATGCCATCTATAACACAACCCATGAGATAGTTATTACTGCCTTCGTTATTATACTTCATCAGTCCAAACTCTTCTGTCCACCATTCACCCCCACCTAGTAACCCGCTGTCAGTGGATATTATATAGAAGCTAAGGACCTCTTTTCCAAAAATACTCGTTCTCCTCACATCCTCTACGTTATGATAGAAATATGGAAATTGACCCATCGATTCTTGTTTCCACACATCACCTTGCTTTACCCCTTTTTTGAAGTAAAATAATTCACCATTTTCATACCAGCCAGAACTAGATCTATCATATGCTTTAAACGTACTGTCGGCTGCATCAAATCTTAGATAAATATCGGAGTCAGAATATATATCCTCCTGATAAACCAATTTATAATATGATTTTCCGTTAATAACTA
>JBLMZS010000026.1:0-6746 GCA_050258935.1 Bacteroidota bacterium | reverse complement strand
GCTGCTCTGAGTTCTTTATCGTAAACTTCTTTGTAAGCTTTGACGGCGCTGAATATGGAAGCGGCAATTGCGGTCTGACCCGATTTGCTGCTCAGATATTCAGCGTCTTTTTCATTTGAGAGGAACCCGGTTTCAACCAGCACACTCGGCATCGAAGCTCCAACCAATACATAAAATCCAGCCTGCTTAACTCCATTGGAGGACAGTGTCAGGTTATCTTTCAGACGCCCGTTAAGTATATCTGAGAATTGTTCGGAGTGTCTCATATACGTTGAGTGCGCCATGCTTACCAGTATAAAATTGTCATCTGTAAGTTCCCGGTACAGGGAAGGATTATCTTCAAATTTAATAACGCTGTTTTCACGTGCGGCAATAGCCACGGCTTCGTTGGTTCTGCCGGGTCTGAGAAGGTAAATTTCAAATCCGTTTCTGCTGCTTGGCTTTTTAGGCATCGAGTTGCAGTGTATCGATATAAAAAGCTTACCGTTATTTTCATTTGCAATTTTACCGCGCTTGTAGAGTTCCACAAACTTATCGCTTGAACGGGTATATATCACGTTGACGTTCGGCATCCTGAGCTTTATCAGTTCGCCCAGCTTCAGTGCTATTGCCAGATTGATGTCTTTTTCCTTCTGTCCTCCGACTCCGATTGCTCCCGGATCCTTTCCGCCGTGGCCTGCATCTATAACAACTGCATCGAGTTTCCAGCGGTCCTTGCTGAGTTCGGATTCCGGTATGGTAGTTACTTTATTTCTGATGCTGATATATATCTGTGTGGATTTGCTGTTTGTGGAAGTTTCGGCCGAGCTGTAGCCGTCTTTCAGATGAAATTCTATCTGTGAATTCTGGCCCAGATTTTTTACTACCGCCTTATTGATGAATCCTTTGGACTTCAGCTCTGTCTGCAGTTTATCATCTGCATTTACACCCACCATATTCAGATAAAGTACTCCGTCCGAAATAGTGCTGCTGTACTTGCTGATTTTCTTTTTTGAGGTGATAGTGATCAATGTGCCGTTGTTTTTTACATCAGCGCGTATGCCTGTAATGTCGAACTGCAGTTTGGGCTTTATTTCCGTCTCTCTGGACTGGGCAGGTTTACCCGTCGCATCTGTCTTTTTCTCAGCGTCGGCCAGAGGTGTTTTTCCGGTTTCTTTATTAGATCTGCCAGCAGTCTTTTTCTCGGCAGCAGCGGGCTGTGAATGAGCCTCAGATTTTCTTTTTATCTTAAACTCTTCTGAAGCCATTACGGAACTGATATTTTCATCGGTCTCTTTCTGTACATTCGGCGAGTCATCGTTGAATTTTTCTATTGAGACAGTACTGCCGTATGCTTTGCTGAAAGCTTTAAGAGAATAATTAATGGGAATGAGTATATCGTCTTTGATCTTCAGTGAAGAAATAGGCATCTGATACGATTCAGTGCTTTTGCCGCTGCGTGGTGAAAGAACGATGAACTGGTTAGAGCCGGTCAGCTTCAGTATATATCCGGTAAATTTAATTTCAAGCTTGGATGTCTCAGCATTATAATAAACACCCGAACCTATCGCGTCCGCGAGGCGTCTGGCAGATACGTATATTACGCCTTGTCTTTCAATAGCGGGAATGTTTCTGGTTCTATCACCAGCCTTGATTTTCAGTGTGGTCTGCTGTCCGAATGTGATGCCGGCAAAACAGAGCAGGCAAATCAGTAGTATCTTTATCTTCATAGTCTTCACGAAATGGTAGATCAAATTCTTATAAACATGGGTTGCCCCGTAACTCAAATGCAAAATACAAATCAGTCAAACCTTCAGCGTTTTTCTGAATTTAGGAAACATAAATCCTGTTCTTGCCCGGTATTCGCTGAATTCATGACCGAAGTGTTTTGCAAATAATGCATCCTCCGCTCTTGCGCGCATTATCAGTATTGGGATCTCAATCAGCACCAGCACAGCTGCAGGATAACTCAGCACTGCCAGAACTGCTCCGGCATCGCTGAGAATTTGCGACAAATACTGGGGATGCCTTATAAAACCATACAGGCCTTTTTTTACTATCATATGGTTCTTCAGCACTACAATATCCTGCGAATAAAACTGGCCCAGTGATTTAAAAGCACTTATCTGGATCCATGAGAATGCAGCAAATATCGCCAGCCCTGCCAGTCTTGCCGGCAATAGTCCGGGATCATAATCTGCGGTGCCTACGCGGAATATACCGAGACCGATAAACACAAATACAAGAGCGCTCAGATTAGGAGGAACTGACTGCAGAAATCCTTTGGGACGCTCTTTCGAAGCAGCCGTACTGCTTCTGAATCCTCTTTTTGCGCCGGTCAGATTTGCGCCTATCGTAGCAATAAGGTTCAGGGCGATTAGTATGTTCACTGGATCCATAACCCGTCCTTTCTTTAGCGAGGAAAATTTTTTCAAATATATAAAAATATTGTTAAAAGAAAAAAATTATTGTTCCGGGCAGCTGCATAAGTATTAATGAAAAATAATTTATAACTTTCTATAATCTATTTGTTGTCCTTTTTTACCACAATGGATAAGGAATCCCCAGATGCGCATCAAATACTCTTTAATAATAGTTATAATTATGTTTTCAAATATCCTGTATTCCAAAACCATTACTCTGCCTGTTGTGCCTGCACCGCAGATCGTAACAGAGCTGAAAGGGAGCTTTAAGCTGCCCTCAAAAATAAACGTCATCCTCCTGGGCGAAAAAATCGAAGAGAACCGTATAGCTGCAACCCACCTGGTTGGAACTCTCGGAAAATTTCAGCGTGTGGATGCTGAAATTCAGACTGGCATCCCGGAGAAAAAATCCATTGTACTGCAGCAGTACACTCCTGAAACTGGAGCTGTACTGAAGCCTTATGAATCCAATGCCGAAGGATATTTCCTTCGTATATCTCCCGACGGAATACTGATTAAATCTACTACCTCCAGGGGATTGTTCTACGGCGCCATGAGTCTTATACAGATGCTGGAGAAATCTTCCAGCCTGCCTGCAGTGGAGATCGAAGACTGGCCGGATATGAAGGTCCGCGGTATCTCTGATGATATAAGCAGGGGACAGGTATCTACACTCGAAAACTTCCAGTCAATCATCAGATTTATGGCAAGGTATAAAATGAATACATATATGCCATACATCGAAGATATGCTGAAACTGGATTCATATCCGTCAATAGGACGCGGGCGCGGTGCTCTGACAAAAGACGAAGTAAAAAAACTCGTCGAATATGCTAAGCTTTACTACGTAGATATCATCCCTATTTTCCAGACACTGGGACATTTCGAGAATATACTCGTCCAGAAAGAATTCCTGCCGTATGCCGAGTTTCCTGGTGCTGCATCACTGAACGTTTCGTACGATTCGACGTATATCTTTCTAGAGAATATGATTAAAGAGGTTGCCCCTCTTTTCCCTTCAGAATATTTTCACATGGGTGCGGATGAAAGCCACGATGTGGGACTTGGAAAAAGCCGTGCGCTCGTAGAAAAATCAGACATGGCACAGGTACATCTGCAGCACTATCTGAGGGTCTATCAGATACTGAAAAAGTACGGTAAGAAGGTCATGATGTACGGCGATATAATTCTTAACCGCCCCAGCATACTCGAAGGCCTCCCGAAGGATATCGTTATAGTCGACTGGCATTACCGTCCCGACTACGATTATCCTTCCACAAGGGTTTTCCGCGACGCAGGTCACCAGTACTATGTATCGCCTTCGGTGTGGAATTTCCAGACATCATTCCCGACCAATATCAACGCCATGTCAAACATTAAATATATTACCAGGGCTGGTCTGGACAATGGTGCTGCTGGAATGATCAATTCAAACTGGGGCGATTATGGGGCTGAAACGCTCAAGGAGCTCAACGCGCTCGGATATGCCTACTCTGCACAATGCGCCTGGAGCTATAAGCTCAGCAATGAAAATGAGTTTACGCGTGTATTCCTGTACGATTTCTACGGTATAGACGACGACCGTCTTTTCTATATATATCAGGCTATGGGAAATCCGATCAACGAGGTGCTGTGGCATGATCTGTGGCGTCATCCGCTGCTTCCCTTCAGGGAACCGAACTGGTGGGATGCCAGAATTCCTGCAATTGCAAAATCCGAAGCGCTCGGAAGTTTAATGCCCAAAATTGCAGAAGATGTTACCAGGCTTGAAACCGATGTAAAGAAAAACAATGAGCAGCTTCAGATGCTGAAACTCATGACCGATATAGGATTGTATTTCAAGGATAAACTTTACGTGCAGTATCTGCTGCAGGAGCAGCTGGCGGGCAGAAAAGGTGAGACCTCGCAGCTGCTGAAGAAAATAGATGAGAATATGGCCGGTCTGGAAGCACTAAAGATAAGCTACAGAAGAATGTGGCTGAAATATTATAAGTCCGAAGGCTTGTCGCTGATTGAAGATAAGTTCGACAGACTTGCCGGGTACTTCAGGGAAATAAAAAGAGACCTGGCGGCAGGATCCCTCAGGTCGCCGGAAATTCCCAGCAGATGGATTTACTCTCCTGTCAACGACAGTGAATATGCAGCATCTGCAGAATTCAAAAAAGAGTTTACTCTGAATGCCAGACCCGATACTGCACTGCTGCAGCTGATAGGCGATACTCATGCGCGCGTATATGTAAATGGCAAATATGCCGGAGAAGTATACGCAAAACGTACTCTGTCTCTGAGCAGCGAACTTGAAAGGGTTAAAATATTCGACGTCACCCATATGCTATCTGGTGGCGGCAATACTGTTACGGTACTTGTTGATAATTACAATAACAGGGGTGCTGCCGGAATGAATCTGATGCTTCACATAAAGACATCAGGAACCGTGACCGAAATACTTTCAGACACCACATGGAGCTCACGCATGACAAAAGAGTCCGGGAAAAATGACGGACAGTGGGGCAGGACAGCAGAACGTACATATCCCTTTGTGATCTCAGCGCCCGATTTCGCAACCATGAGGAAAAGCTGGATAGAAAGATAAACAACTATATAATTCAAAATTTATAATTCATAATTCAAAATTAACCCAAATGAGCCGACTACAAAACAAAACAGTATTTATAACCGGAGCCACCAGCGGAATAGGACGCGCATGCGCTTTCCAGTTTGCCGCTGCAGGCGCCAACCTTCTGCTGTGCGCCAGAAGAAAAAGTCTTCTGGATGAAACTGCTGAAGAGATCCGGAAATCCTCAAGCGTGAATATCCACACATTCGAACTCGATGTGACAAGCAGGGAAGCCGTAGGAGCGGCAATATCTTCGCTCCCTGAGGAATGGAAAAAAGTGGATATACTCATTAACAATGCGGGATTAGCGCGCGGGTTTGACAAATTCTATGAATGCAGTGAGGACGACTGGGACATAATGATCGATACCAATGTAAAGGGACTCCTTTATGTTACGAAGGCGGTAATCCCGGAAATGCTTAAAAAGGGGCAGGGACATATAATCAATATTGGTTCAATTGCTGGACACGAACCATATCCAAAAGGTGCTGTATACTGCGCTACGAAGCACGCGGTGGATGCAATTACAAAGTCATTAAGGATGGATCTGGTAGACAAAAATATACGTGTCAGCACTATTGATCCGGGAATGGTTGAAACGAACTTCAGTGTTATAAGATTTCACGGTGACGAGGAAAAAGCAAAAAATGTGTACAAGGGTCTGACCCCGCTGACAGCGGATGATATAGCTGAAACCATACTGTTTATTGCTTCCAGACCGGATCATGTGAATATTGGTGAAGTGATAATATTCCCGACAGCTCAGGCGTCAGCCACCATCTCGCACCGGGCAATTTGAAGAAGTTCTGAGTTCTGTCCCGCCTTTGGCGGGATCCCGCCAAAGGCGGGACAGAACTCAGAACTAATTTATTCTTACGCTGTGAAAAACGAAACATCCCCTGCACCTTCGCGTACGATTTCGGGGGTTTCATTGCTGAGGTCTATTATGCTCGACGGCTGACCCTGCAGGTTTCCGCTTGCAAGCATAAGGTCAATCTGTGTATTGAAAACGGTTCTGATCTCAATGGGATCGTATAAAACTTCTCCTTTCCTGTTGGTTACACTGGTGCTGATGATCGGGTGACCGAGTTCTCTTGCCAGAGTAAGCGTAATATTATTATTAGGTACACGTATTCCTACTGTCTGGCGTTTTGTCCAGAGTTTCTTGGGCACCTCTTTTGCCGCCGGCAGTATAAATGTGTAGGGCCCTGGCAGCAGGTGTTTCATAGCTCTGTACGCATAGTCTGAAACCCGGGCATATTTTGATATATCCTTCAGATCGTGGCAGATAAAACTGAACAGTTTTGTACCAGCGTCCTGTTTTATCGCAAAAACGCGTTCGAGAGCATCACGATTAAAAATATCGCATCCGATTCCGTATATTGTATCAGTCGGGTAAATTATTACGCCTCCTTCTCTTAATACATCCACAGCTTTGTTGATGTACCTCATCTGAGGTGTGACAGGATGGAGATCAAAGTATTCCATATCAGACTCCTTACGTAAATATTACATATAATTTAATTGGTTCGGTAAACAACGGTCCGCGCCCTCTTTGAATGATACCCCTATGGGATACCGGCCAAAAAAGGCAAATGATGAAGATTTCGGGGAAGAAATACATAAGTTTTGAGGCAGCATAACGGTCACTTAAATAATTCTGTGTAACTTATAAATCTTAATACACAAGATAAAACTACTTTTGACTTTGTCAAGGTCAAACAAGC
>JBLMZS010000025.1:0-24509 GCA_050258935.1 Bacteroidota bacterium | reverse complement strand
CAAAATTCAAAATTCCTAATTCAGAATTATACTAATTTTTTATATCTTTCATATTCATTATATGAGCTATTCACTTGAAAGATAATAACTTAACGGATTTACATAAAAAAGATCTGCTCGGGACAGATACGGCTGCTGAATTCCTGGGCATTTCAAAGGCAACGGTGAAAAACTGGATACGCCACGGATACCTGACTCCGGAGATAATTGCGGGCAGGCAGGCATTTCACTTGAGCGAGATCCAGTCATTAAAGGAAAAGATATTAAACGGAAATATAGACAGGCTCAACAAGCGCGCAAACAAACGCAGTGCGGCAAAAAGTTTTATTCCTGCTGAATACCTCGAGACATCCTCATACAGGACATCCATTGAAAACATACTCGCTGTTGTCCGGCAGCTGGATACAGATCTGAACACTGCAGTATATCTGCTGGCGGTTAACCTGCTCATACGCGAAGGCGTGATACTGGTTGACGATCCGGCGAAAATATTCTCGTTCAGTGAAATATATTTTTCGCACAAACGGCTGATGAGCGAACTGAATCACTGGCATACCGCAATAGATTATTCGTACTGCGAACATCACCGCGATCTTTTGTCTGCAGAGCTCCCGCTGCAGCAGGATATACTCGGGCTTGTATATCAGTCACTTTTGAGCGAAGGTGAAAAAGTCAGGAAAGGCGCCTATTATACTCCCCAGGCAATAGTCAATAAGGTGTTTGAGGATGCGGGATTTTTTGAGTCTGAAGGCGCTAATATGAAGATACTTGATCCGTGCTGCGGTACGGGACAGTTTCTCCTTGCGGTGCCGGGCAATGTATCACCTCTGAACCTCTACGGAATTGATACCGACAGCATTGCAGTGAGGATCGCGCGGATAAACCTGCTGCTGAAATACCGGTCCGTCGATTTCATGCCGCTGATATACTGCGGCAATTCGCTCACTGAATTTGAAGATTCGCTTCTGTTTCCGCTGAACAGTTCGATGCTGGGCAGCTTTGACCTTATAACCACCAATCCCCCGTGGGGACTGCATTTGAAGAAGCGGGATCTGGAACATCTCGGCATACTATATCCTGAGATAAAATCCTCCGAGTCATTTTCTTACATGCTCAGAAAGAGCCTGGACTTTCTGAAAGACGGCGGGCGCCTGTCGTTCATACTGCCCGAATCAATACTGAACGTTTCGGCGCATAAGTGGATCAGGCACTATATACTGAACAACACACGCATTGCAGGCATAGAATTTCTCGACCGTCTGTTCAGGAACGTGTTTACCGGTGCGGTGAAGATGGATCTGATAAAGGACAGCAGCAACAGTGCTCACGGCATTATTGTAATAAAGGACGATATGGGGTATGTCGTCAATCAGGACAGGCTAAGGGAAAACCGCGACTTCGTATTCGATATTCACGTAAGAGATGAAGATGCCGCACTGCTGAAGAAAGTGTTCAGTGTCAAACATACCACGCTGAAGGATAATACAGACTGGGCTCTGGGTATAGTCACCGGCGACAACAAGCGCTTCCTTTCGGACAAATGCCTGGATGGTTATGAACCGGTAATCCGCGGAAGGGATATTGAAAAATTTGTCATCCCGCAAACAACTGCGTTTATAAAATATGATCCTGACCAGTTCCAGCAGGTTGCACCTATGGACAGGTACTGGGCAAAGGAAAAACTGGTGTACAGATTTATTTCAGGCAGCCTCGTTTTTGCATACGATGACCAGCGGCGCCTTACACTTAACAGCGCGAATATACTCATACCGCACGACGGATTCTATCCTATAAAAGTGATTATGGCGCTGTTCAATTCGTCGCTGTATAATTTCATATATGCAAAAAAATATTCGTCAATTAAGATACTGAAAGCTCACCTTGAGGAACTGCCCCTGCCGCTGTGGGACAGTCAGACGATGGATATTATAGAAATGATGGTACAGCAGATAATGCAGACCGGGACCGGGTATGATGAACTGGATGACCTTATAATGGATAAATTCGGACTGAGCCGCTCTGAAAAGGAGCATATAATAGAATCTATGCGCCCGGAGAATAAAACTGCGGGACAGGTTCAGTGATGGACGAGTCATTTTTCAACGATCAGCTCCTGCAGCCCGACTTTATGGTGTACCTGTATTCACAGGGCGCCTTCCCTATGGCCGATGAGAACGGAACGATCGACTGGTATATGCCCGAGGTCAGAACAATCATACGTCTAGATGATTATAACTATCCCAGAAGCCTGAGAAAGTTTCTTGAGACGTCGGATTTTGAATTCAGATACGACTACGATGCAATCTCAGTAATCAGAGGCTGTGCCGACAGGGAAGAAACATGGATCTCTGAGAAACTGATCGACGCTTACAAACGTCTAATTGATGCAAGGCACCTCCACTCGGTTGAAGTATACAGAAATAACATGCTTGTGGGCGGTCTGTACGGAATAGCGGTAAACGGTGCCTTCTTCGGTGAATCTATGTTCTCCAGGGTGCCGCAGGCATCCAAGTGTGCACTCATCAGACTGATCGAGCGGCTGAATGAAAAAGGTTTTGTACTTCTGGATGTGCAGTATATGACGGAGCACCTGAAAATGTTCGGCGCAGCGGAGATATCACTGGCTGAGTTTAAGGAGCTGCTAAAAAAAGCGGCAGACAGGCCGGCGGAATTTTGATAAAAGAGAAAAATATTTTAATTATATAATTCAGTAATAATCATGCAGGAGCTATATGTCAAAGAGACTACTATTTCTGTTTTTATTTAGCATAATTACTATCACAGGTTTGTCTGCCCAGACGGGCGGCCTGAATCTTATGGGCGCATTTCCGCAGGGAGAATTTAAGGATAATCTGGATCGCGTCGGATACGGACTCAGCGGACATTTTACGTTCTGGACTCCGGACGCTTCTATGCCTCTTACACTGGGTCTGAATGTAGGTTATATAAATTACGGCAACGACAGCCGCAATACGCGCATCAGCAGCGACATTCCCGATGTGCGCGTGAACGTTGACCGCTCATACAATATTGTAAATTTTCATCTGCTCTTCCAGATCTCACCATTATCGGGAGCAGTAAGGCCATATCTCGAGGCACTGGTGGGCGGGTCATACCTGTTCACTGAAACGAAAATCAACAGCGAGAACTATACAAATGAAGTCGCAAGTTCCACGAACTTCGACGACTGGGCATGGAGCTACGGTCCGGGTGGCGGAATGATGATCAGGCTGATGGAACGCGAACCGCAGGGAAAGGAAATGGAGCTTACAAGTCTCTGGCTGGATATAAAAGCCAGATACCTCCTGGGCTCGAGAGCCGAATACCTGAAGGAGGGTTCTGTCATAATAAATAACGGCAACGTAAGTTACGATGTCAGCCGCTCCACCACCGACCTGCTGACCATTCATCTGGGAGTTGTGGCATACTTCTGAGTTCTGAGTTCTGAGTTATGAGTTTTGAGTTATTAGCTGCAAAAGGATTTGCGATCTTTCTGAAACTATTATGTTATAACAAAGTATCGAAAAGCAGATTGTTTCAGAAAAATGATTCCCTTACAATAATAAATTGTAGTGCAGAAAACCGGTAAGTTAGCACTATGACCCACAACTTCCATGGGTTTCCAACTCATAACTCATAACTCAGAACTCAGAACTCAAAACTCAGAACTCAGAACTCAGAACTCAGAACTCAGCACTATTTCCCAGGTATCAGCTCGATTTCAACTACTTCCGGCCGGTTGCCGAGTCTTATGGGCGGGCCCCAGCCTCCGAATCCGCTGGAAACATATACGTGTGTATTACCCTTTAATTTGTAGCCCCAGCTGACTTCGTATACCAGTTCGGTTATATAATTAAACGGCCAAAGCTGTCCGTGGTGTGTGTGACCCGACAGCTGCAGATCCACTCCGTTTTTCTCAGCTTCCTCAAGATGGTAAGGCTGATGATCCATCAGAACCCATGGCAGAGAACGGTCGAGCTGTTCGGTGAGCTTTTCTAAAGTTGCTCTTTTCTCCACCTGGTTTCGCGTAAGATCTTCCCGGCCTATCAGGTAAAAACTGTTGTTGACCTTTACCGCCTTGTCGCGCAGTACCGTAATGCCGTGATCTTCCATATACCTTGTGGCAGCACTTACCCCGCCGTAATATTCATGGTTGCCCATAATTGCATACACGCCGTAGCGGGAGCGGATCTGTCTGAGCTGATCGCCCAGGTTATCCTTGATCACAGGACCTAAGTCTTCATCAAACAAATCACCTGCAAACAGGACGACATCCGGATTGTATGCGTTTATCTGATCGATCAGGTGATCTAATCTTGAATTACTGATCAGCGTTCCGAGATGAACATCGGACGCCATGAATACACGCACAGGTCTGCCGTCGTTAAAATTTTTTTCAAGTCTGAGACTGAGTTTTTTTACACGCGGATTAACAGCATTCACCCTGCCTGCAGCCACAGCTGTTAGTGTAATTCCAATAACCAGGATTGCGGTTATCTGTTTGACGAATGAATAATTATCCTTTATGTAGGCAGGAAATATCCCGGTGAAATGATCGGTCAGTCTGAGCAGATCCAGAAGCAGCACGCTCAGGAACAGGTAGACCATTATCGCCAGCCAGAAGGCACCTATCCACATAAAGAACTCGCTTACAATGGACAGTGTGTATTTCTCCAGTATACGTCCAATGAAGTAGGATGAAGCAAGAAATATAAAAAAGAAAATATAAAATGTTCTCAGAGATGATTCCCGGGGAATTGACTGATAACCCCGTACGAAAATATAGTAATTGATCGCTGCATAAATTAACAGTACAATACTGAAGAATATGAGAAAGTTTTTCATTAGTTGATTAGTCCGATAGTGTAAAATTAGTTGCTTAATTTTCTGCGGTTCTGATACGTATGTCGACGGCAAACAGCCGGTCGTCTTCAGTCAGAACCACAGGATTAAAATCAAATTCCATAATGCCGGGATTTCCGAGCATCATTTGTGCGCTGTTTTTTATAAGCGCGCGTACCGCATTTATATCAGCCGGTTTCTCGCCCCTTACCCCGCAGAGCAGTCTGCCCATTTTAGTAGAAGCAATCATATCGTCTATATCACTGTCGTTCATATATGCCGACTTCATTGATGTATCGCGGTAGACCTCTACATATTTACCGCCCGATCCGAACATAAGCATAGGTCCGAATGCCGGGTCGCGGTATCCGCCCAGCAGTATCTCAAACCTTGCCTTAAGAAACGGCTGAATCAGGAATGAATCGATTACAAGTCCCTTGGAAGAAAAGTTCTTCTGCATTCTTTCAGCATGCGCCATCAGTTCATCCTGAGAACCGACATTCAGGGCAACCGCATTCATCTCCGATTTATGACTTACATTTTTGCATACACCTTTAACAACCACCGGGTATGTAAAAGTTTCAGGAATAGAAATACTGCCGCGGTTAAGTTCGTGAGTATCTATATGAATGCCGGGTACAACGGGGATATTATATTTCTGCATAAGTGCAGAATGCGATGTTTCCTGAGCGGACGGGGCATCGTGTTTTGCAATTGCAGAAGTATAACTCAGTCTGGGTGAATCAGTTCTCTGTTTTTCCGAAAAGAACAGCATATTTGAAATTATTTCAGCCGGGTCTTCGGGATTTCTGAATACCGGTTTTTCAGATGAAGGGTATTCTGACCAGAAAGACGGCAGAGGCATAATCACCTGCATCAGCGGCTTATGGTGTCTGACTGAATTAAGTGCTGTAGTGACCCCCAGGGGCTGGACCATTACAGGCTCTACAAATATTGAAATAACGGCGTCCACATTTTCGTCGTTCAGCAGCGCTGTGCAGGCTCTGAGGTATATTTCTGCCGTACCGCCGGGCAGCAGGTCGACCGGGTTATTCACGCTTCCTTCGGCATGCACAAAGCTGCGCAGCAGTGATTTCGTTTCTGAAGTCAATTCAGCCATAACAAGTCCCCGCCTCTCGCATGCATCAGCTGCAATAATAGCAGGGCCTCCGGCGTTGGTGACAATTGCGACCCTGCGGCCTCCGGGCAGCGGGAAGTGTTCAAACCCTTTTGCCGTATTAAACAGCTCATTGATTCCGGCAGCCCTTATGATTCCGAACTGTTTCATTACTGCTGCTGCTGCTGCGTCGCTGCCTGCAATTGCACCCGTGTGCGATGCAGCGGCTTTCATTCCGCTTTCGGTCCTGCCTGCTTTCAGTACTATTACAGGTTTTGTTATTTTACGGTCGGCAAATAAATCTATCAGTTCCTTACCGTCAGAGAAGCTCTCGAGGTAGAGTGTCATTATATCGGTGCTGGTATCGGTCTGCCAGAACCTGATGATATCATTCTCATTTATATCGGCTTTATTGCCTACACTTATAAAATGCGAAAACCTGATATTGGTTTCGCGCAGCGAGTTCAGCACGGCGGCACCAAGCGCACCGCTCTGTGAAAGAAAACCCGTCCTGCCGCTTTCAGGGCTTTCGGCAACAAACGTTGCATTCAGACGCACATCGCTATGCGTATTGATAACGCCCATGCAGTTCGGTCCGATCATTCTGGCTCCATACCTTTTGACCAGCGATATAATCTGTCCTTCAATATCTTCACCTTCTTTTCCAGTTTCCCTGAACCCAGCAGTGATCAGTACGATTGAGCGGGTACCCTTATTCAGCAGGTCTTCGATGGTTTCATAACAGTATGCTTTTGGAACAGCCACTATTGCAAGTTCCGGTACAGATGGGATATCTTTGACAGAAGCGTAGCATTTGACGCCGAGTATTTCACCGGCTTTGGGATTTACCGGATAGATGCTGCCTTTGTAGCCGTACGACAGAATGGTTTTGAGCAGTTCGTAGCCGATGCTTTTCTCTTTTGAAGAAGCACCTGCAAGGCAGAGCGAAGCCGGATAAAAAAAGTTTTTCAGATTATCCAAGAGCATGCTCCTTTATATTGAAGAAACTGTTTTCCGCAAAGATAAATAAAAAGAATATCTTGTGCTTGCCGAAATAGAGGCGCTCTCTCTGGCTCTATTTTTTATCCTTCTTCTCATCCAGGTCTTTGAACGTAAGGCGCTGCTCAATGCCGGGTACAAGCGCCTGTATGAATGCATTGCGTATCAGTGTGCCGATGGTTGACCAGATATCCGGCTGCGGGTCCTTGAATGAACCGCTCAATGGTATGCGGGTGGCAATCTGTTCCTTGGGCTGGTTTTCAAATATCTCTGCTACTGTACCCACTACAGCCTCCCATAAAAATTCCAGAACATTTTTATGATCCTCTTTCCAGCTGATCACCTTCAGTTCCTTGAACATGGGCTTCAGATATCCTTCGAACCGGCCAGACTTTGCCACCACCTCGCCATAAAGTCCGAATGTACCGCGCTCGACGTCAAAGTTACCGTAGGCTCTCAGGAAATCATTCAGTTTTACGAGACTGATGTTAGTTACCGACATGTCCAGATTGAACGTGGGCTGTTTCGCGTACGGGTCCAGATCTACTCCGACTTTGAACCTGCCGCTTCCCATTGCACCGCCTGAAGCGTCAATGGAGGCCACGAGTGATTTCGAGAGATCCTTGCTGTTGGTAAGGTTAGTTGCTGTAACCATAATGTCCTGCAGGTATACATCCACCTTGGGATCGTTATGGAAATCCCTGTAGTGCACTTCTCCGTTAATTACTTTGAAGCTGTTTATGCGCAGGGGAAACAGCTCGCGGACTTTATCCTGCCAGCTGTTGTCTATACTTTTCTGCGACTGGGCTTTGGTTGGTCCGGCCACGAAATTGATCTTGGGGCGAAGCAGTTCGATTTTTGCAACGAGTGATCCGTCAAACAGTGCCCGCCATTCCACAGACAAGTCAATTTTCTCGGCAGAGAAGAACGGTACCGGTATCTTGCCGCCGGTCTTCACTATTTCGAGTCCTTCTATCGAGTAGGCACCGCGGTAGATGTGCAGATCGACATCGGCTATACGGCCGTCGTATTCGGGGAGTTCATCGAGCGTTTTGTTTACGTATTTGATGATGATGTAGGGAAGTGCAATACGTATGCCTATAAGCAGCACAATTACCACCAGAATTATTTTTCCGGTAGTTGTAGCAAACCATTTAAGCACTTTTCCCATCTCACAAGCTCCTGTTGAGTGATTGACTATTTCATGATACAATGCGGAATTAAATTCTGAATTATGAATTCTGAATTGAGGGGTATCCATAATTATGGTCATTACAGGTATACTCATATGAACACACCCCGTCTCCCGCCTGCGGCGGGAGCCACCCCTCTCGAGAGGGGATTTAATAGTAATACTGCTCTGGGATTAGTCCCCTCTTTGAGAGGGGTACGTCCGGTAACGGATTTCATAATCCGGTAACGGACGGGGGGTGTGTTAACTCCCAGAAATACCAATACCAGCTTTAATTCACATGATATTTAGGTACACTCCTTCAATTCTGAATTAAATTATTTATATAATTTCTGCATCAGCTCAGTAAAAATTGTTAATTAGCTTACGGCCTATAATTTATGGTAAAGAATTTGTATCATATGAATCAAGATAATTATGGCGCGTGGATTTGGTGTAAAATGAAAGCAGCTTTGTGGGATACTAAATATGGACGGGGATAAAAAACAGGCCGGCCTTTATGGGGCCGGCTATCATCTAATAAAACGAAGTTCGGAGCGTTACTAATTATACCTTTGGAGCCTCGTCGTTATTGAGCGTAAGTTCTACCTTGATGCTGAATTCAGCACCGCTGAACAGGGTATACTTGACGTTGTTAATACTGCACTTATAATCTTCACCGACCAGATCGCTGATTACCTTGGATATGCCGGTTTCAAGAGCATCTGTTGAAACGGACTTCAGTTTGTTGTGCAGTATTTTGTTGATGTCAATGTCATTTTCGTTTTCGCTGCTCATAATTCTCTCTTTTAATTATGGTGGACCAACACTTTTATTAGTTAGACGTACGGAATTTCAGATGGTTCCGTTTAAGTGACCATTATTTTCGTATAATTTCGAGTAATTCTCTGGTTTTTTCCTCCATCAGTGCCGAATCACCGCGGCTTTCCACGTTCAGCCTCAGTATGGGTTCGGTATTGGACATCCTTACGTTAAACCTCCATGTGCCGTAATCGACACTGAGTCCGTCCAGATCATCCTTTACCCCGTCAGAATAAATACTCTCCAGCTCCCGTATCTTTCCGGCCGGATCGCTGGTGGTGGAATTGATCTCGCCCGAGCATGGGTATTTCGAAATCATTTCTTCGACCAGAGATGACAATGGTTTGTTCTCCTCGGATATCAGCTGCATCACCAGCAGGAACGGGATCATACCGCTGTCAGAATAAGAATTGTCTCGGAAGTAATGGTGGGCGCTCATCTCGCCGCCGTAGATCGAATTTACTTCCCTCATTTTTGCTTTTATATATGCGTGGCCGCTCTTTGAAACCACCGCTTCGCCGCCCGAGGATTTGACAACTTCTGCCGTATTCCAGACAAGACGCGGATCGTGCACGATTTTTTCTCCCGGATGGTTCTTCAGTATGGATTTTGCAAGCAGTCCTACGATATAGTACCCTTCAATAAAGCTGCCCTTCTCGTCAAAGAAGAAACAGCGGTCGTAATCACCGTCCCATGCAACTCCCAGATCAGCCTTGTTGCTGATGACGGCATCGATGGTAGACTGCCGGTTTTCGGGCAGAAGCGGGTTGGGAACGCCGTTGGGGAATGACGAATCTGGATTTGTAAATACTTTTATCATCTTAACCGGGAGCAGATGTTCTATGGCATCGAGCGCAGGACCTACGCAGCCGTTCCCGCCGTTAACTACGACCTTCAGCGGCTTGATCTTCTCTGCATTATAAAACTTGCTCAGGTTTGCAATGAAGTCTTTCATAACGTCGACTTTTACTATGCTGCCTTTATTCTCTGCCAGCGGCAGGTAGTCGCCCTTAATTATTATCTGTTCAACTTCATCCAGTCCCGTGTCATATCCGACCGGAACGCTGTGTCTTTTGACAAATTTCATCCCGTTGTATTCAGGAGGGTTATGACTTGCAGTGATCATAATACCGCCGTCGGCGCTAAGGAAAGGAGTAGAAAAGTAGATCATTTCCGTGCCGCACAATCCGATATCCAGAACATCAACACCGCTGTCGAGCAATCCGTTTATAAGCGCTTCCGCAAGCTCTTTAGAGGATGTTCTTATGTCATGACCTACTACAATGGATTTACAGCCAAGCAGTTTTGTATATGCTCTTCCTATATTATATGCAAGCTCAGTATTAAGCTCTGACGGTACTTTGCCACGGATGTCGTATGCCTTAAAACAGGATATTCTGTCCATCTCATCTCCTCGTAAGGGTTAAAAAAATAAAGATTAAAATTAAAAGTAAAAGAAAACTTACTAACATTCAAGCAAAGCTGTTTGCAGAAATTTATATGTCCCTGAAGGCTCCTGGTGTCAATACAATAACACGTATATGAGCTATACATGGGATGTACAAAAGGTGCTAAAGTATGGGCAGTCATTTTTTTTGCATAGAATATCGTCGGGTTCGTACTTACTTTTCAAATAAGTTTTATTTGAGTTTTTGGATAAAGCGGATTTTTCAATAACATGGAGGAAGGCATAAAACCATTGAATACAGTTGCAAATAAATTAAGCGTAATCAAACCCGCTGTCAAGATGCATTTCGTCAAGTGCAATAACAGCAGATGCAATTCGATTTTTCTCGTTGATCCGAATCTTGAAGCCGGAGATCTGGGTTTTCTTTGTCCCGTATGCCGCGGCAAGCTGAAAACTTCGCATGCTATACAGTGTGCGAGCTGTCAGGTGGTAATTAATTTTGTTTATGCTTCCTCGAGTGAAGAAAAACAGGTGTTTTATGTGGAGAAGTGTTCGCACTGTATCGGAACCGTGGAGGACGAGTGGGAAATAGAGCCCATCTATTCCCCCGATTCGTATATATAGGAAATCAGCCGGTAATTCTGCGATCCCGGATTTAAGCTTTATTCCGGGCTAGTGGATATAATTTCGGACATTTATGACCGGAGAAAGCATCTGCTTTCTTTCCCGGTCATAGTTAGCCTTCTGCCGGTGCCGGAGTAAGGGCATTATGCCGGTTGCCCGGCAAATTCATATATTGAAATCCTCAGCAAAAAATCATATCTTAAGCATCCCTTATAGTAATCGGTTTAACATCTTGGTAAATTATTACTATACAACATATTATAAACAATAATCATCGAAAGCGAGTTACAGGAAAGTTATGAAAATCGGTTCAAAGAAATTCATTTATATGCCGCTCCTCCTGGCCGCCGCCCTCCAGGGATGCGCCGGCACTGTTGCGACTGGCTCAAATAAAGGTCTGGCTGACAATTTCAATCCGGATACCGTTAAGGCTCAGAAATTTGATACCGGACGTATGTGGACGTTTGACAATCCACCCGTAGAATATTTTAACAAAACCTATGGATTCCGCCCTTCACAGCAGTGGCTGGATAAGGTGAGAAAATCTGCACTCAGATTTGCCACTTACTGCTCGGCTTCGTTTGTTTCTGAAGACGGCCTGGTAATGACAAACCATCACTGCGGACGCGAGAGCGTTTCACAGGTGACCAGGGAAGGCGAGGATCTCGTCAATACAGGATTCTTTGCAAAGACACTGGCTGACGAAAGAAAGGTGCCGGGACTGTTTGTCGACCAGCTCGTTGAAATCCGCGATGTCACCAGGGAAGTCCAGGATGCAATTGCAAAAGGAAAAACTGACCAGGAAAAAGTTCAGGCAGAAAAAAATATAATCAACCTGATCGAATCCAGGGAGAAGAAAGACGGATATAAATTCTCTGTGGTTAAACTCTATCAGGGCGGGCAGTATTCACTCTATACATATAAAAGATACGACGACGTGCGCCTGGTATTCTCTCCCGAAAATCAGCTCGGATTTTTCGGCGGAGACTATGATAACTTTACATATCCCCGGTACAACCTCGACTTCAATTTCTTCCGCGTCTATGACGAAAACGGAAAACCGCTGAAGACTGAAAACTATTTCAAGTGGAGTCAGAACGGAGCTGCAGAGGGTGAAGCAGTATTTGTCGTAGGCAATCCCGGCAGGACCAACCGTCTCAATACGGTGGCTCAGCTGGAGTTCTTCCGCGACTATCAGTACCCGCTTACTCTCAATGCCATCAACGACATCATTGCAACTTATGAAGAACAGATAAAGCTGCGCCCGGCTGACAAAAGCAAGCTGATGACCAAGCTCTACAACTATACGAACAGCCAGAAAGTATACGATGGAATGATCAAAGGACTGAAGGATCCGTATCTTATGGCACGCAAGGTGGACTTTGAAAAATCATTCAAAGCTGCTGTAATGGCAAAAAGCGAGCTGAAGGAAAAATACGGAAATGTCTGGAATGCCATCGCAGAGAGTAAAGATGTCCAGAAAAAATATATAAAGGAACGCACTGCACTCAGTACGCGCGGTTTCAGCGTCCCCGAGTTTTTCAGTGTTACAAATGAAGTACTTCATTACGCCGGACAGATGAAGATGCCTGAAGGCAAAAGAGCTCCGGAATACAGCGCCGATTCACTGGAAAATACTAAGAAGAATATATTCCCCGAAGATTTCGACGCGGCACTGAATGAAAAGCTGTTGCTGATATTTGCCGATAACCTGGTCAAATACCTCGGAAGTGATAATGAAGCAGTAAAACAGTTCCTCGGAAACAGAAGGGGACAGGATGCCGTCAGCTATATCATAAATACTTCGCAGCTTACCACGAAGGAGAAACTTGCAGAATTCCTGAAGAAATCTCCCGATGAAATTCTGAATTCAAACGATCCGTTCATCGTACTGATGAACTACATCGACAAAAGGATGGGTGAAATTACTCCCGAACTCAGAGAAGCTATGAACAAGGAGCAGGCAAATAACCAGCTGCTGGGTCAGGCGCTCTTCGAAGTATACGGCCATTCAATTCCGCCGGATGCAACATTTACACTCAGGATTTCAGACGGTCTGGTGAAAGGTTATGACTATAACGGCACCATCGCTCCGGTAAAAACGACATACTACGGACTCTACGAACGTTATAATGCATTCGACAAAGTCAGTCCGTACGACCTGCCGGAAAAATGGAAAAATCCGCCGGCTGAATTCAACCTCGAAACTCCGATGAACTTCATCTCTACAAACGATATTATCGGCGGTAATTCAGGCTCTCCGGTCATAAATAAAAATGCAGAGATCGTAGGCCTGGCTTTTGACGGTAACATTGAAAGTCTGCCCGGTAATTTCATATTTACAACTGAAGCCAACAGAACTGTCAATGTGGATTCTGAAGGTATGGTTGAAGCAATTCAGGATATGTACAAGGCTAAAAGACTCTCGGAAGAACTCGAAGCCGGAAAAATTACCGAACTGGGCAACTGAAAATCCGGATGACTAAACTATTCTTTTGAACTTTTTATCCTTCTCCCGGTACCTTGCCGGGAGAAGGATCTTAATAATAAACCACGGACCGCAGAGATGACAGAAGTATTGTATTCAATTGACCTTGCAGTGTTTTATTTCCTGAACCACACCATTGCCAACCCGTTGTTTGACAAATTTTTTGTGTTTATAACCGAAGTTAAAAACTGGTACCTGGCATATGCAATACTGCTCGGCATACTTGTGATCAAAGGCGGGAAGAAGGGCCGGGTCGCTGCACTTCTGCTCATCATTGTTATTGCGGTTTCAGACCAGCTGAGCAGTTTTGTAATGAAGAACCTGTTCGGACGCATCCGTCCATGCAATGCGCTGTCTGATGCAAGAATACTTACCGGCTGTACGAGTTCGTTCTCATTTCCCTCTTCGCACGCGGTAAACAATTTTGCCGTTTCGGTATATTTCTACTACATATATCCGAACCTGAAGTGGGCACTCTTTATCAGTGCTGCACTTATCGCCATTTCGCGCGTTTACGTCGGCCGGCACTACCCCTCTGATATTTTAGGGGGCGCAATAATCGGCTCTGCTATCGGATACGGATTTGCGCGCGCTTTCCAGTACATACAGGCATATACCGAAAAAAGGAACGAAGCCGCCGCTAAAAGCTCAGTATCGAATCTCTGATTATTCGTGCTGCTTCCAATATCTGCTCTTCCGAAATTATCAGCGGGGGAGCAAATCTGATGATGTTGTCATGAGTCGGTTTTGCAAGCAGCCCGTTATCACGCATTTTAAGACACACATCCCATGCCCCGTTATTATCTGATGGTTTAATTACTATTGCATTCAGCAGTCCTTTCCCGCGCACCTGTTCTATCATATCCGAATCAATTTCACTGAGTTGTCTTCTGAACAGCTCTCCCATTTTCTGTGCATTCTCTGCGAGGTTTTCTTCCTTTACGACCTGGAGAGATGCTATGGCGACTTTTGAAGCCAACGGATTTCCGCCGAAAGTCGATCCGTGCTCGCCCGGTCTGATAGTCAGCATTATTTCATCGTCTGCCAGGACAGCACTGACAGGCATGGTGCCTCCAGAAAGAGCTTTACCGAGTATAAGTATATCAGGCCTGACAGATTCATGATCGCAGGCAAGCATGCGTCCGGTTCTTGCGATGCCGGTCTGCACCTCATCTGCTATAAACAATACGTTATTTTCCCTGCATAACCGGTATGCTTCGGATAGGTATCCTTCATCGGGCACATACACGCCTGCTTCACCCTGTATGGGTTCAACCAGAAAACCTGCGACTGTCTTGCCTTTGAGTGCTTCAGACAGAGCCGGGATATCGTTGTAGGGGATTTTTATAAAACCCTGAGTATACGGCCCGTATCCGCGGTATGCATCCGGGTCAGTGGACATGGATATGACAGTAATGGTTCTGCCGTGAAAGTTGCCTTCGCACACAATTATTACCGCCTGGTTTTCCTCAATCCCTTTTTTATCATACGCCCATCTGCGGCAGAGTTTAAGAGCGGTTTCAACTGCCTCGGCTCCAGAATTCATCGGCAGCATCCGGCTGTACCCGAAGTATCCGGTGATATATTTTTCATATTCTCCGAGCGTGTCGTTGTAAAAAGCTCTGGAAGTAAGAGTCAGTTTCTGAGCCTGCTCCACGAGTGCTGAAATTATTTTCGGATGGCAATGCCCCTGGTTCACTGCAGAGTAAGCCGAGAGAAAGTCATAATAACGCCTGCCTTCAACATCCCACACAAAAACTCCCTTGCCGCGAGCGAGGACTACAGGAAGGGGGTGATAATTATGTGCGCCGTACTGTTCTTCCAGATCTATATAATCATTAGTGGCCATGTATTCCCTTTCAATTGAATAAACACACTTTTTAATAAATCTATGATTTTCCGTTAATTACCCAAACCGATTTTCTGCTGTATCCGGTTTCAGTAGCATTTTAATGCATTTGTTTTTATGCTTTAAAAAGAATAATTTATCGCACTATTATTGGTGCAAATTTAATTATTCATCTAACCAGCAGCTAAAAAGGGGTGTATATGAAAAATAAATTGTTACTGTTATTCGTTTTTGCATTAACTGCTGTTCTGAACGCACAGATCACATGGGAGCCTTTGTTTCCTACAGAAAAAGATAGCGTGGTTGTCTATTTTAATGCGGCAGAAGGCAATCAGGCATTAAAAGGCTATACAGGCGACGTATACGCACATACTGGAGTGATTACGAATCTGAGTACATCACCTTCAAACTGGAAAGCTGTAAAGACCAACTGGGGTGTCAATACACCCGAGACAAAACTTACAAGGATCGGGACAGACCGGTATAAGTTTGTAATCCGCCCCAGCATCAGGACATTCTATACCGGCCTTGCTTCAAATGAAATCATTAAACAGGTGGCATTTGTTTTCAGAAGCGCAGTTTCTCCATACAGGGAAGGAAAAACCGCTGCCGGCGCGGATATATTTATGGATGTGTATCAGGCTGGACTGAATCTCACTATTCTGTCACCATCGCAGAGACCGCTGTTTGTCAATGCAAATGAAACCGTTCCGGTTAAGGCAGTAGCTTCAGGTGCTTCAAAACTGTCATTATACCTGGACGGAAAACTCCTGAGCGAGACTACCGCCGATACCATAGCCTACAACATCATAGCAGAAGGCAGCGGAAAAAAATATGTCAGACTGGTGGCTGCCTCATCATCAGGTGCAACGAAGTCAGATTCATTTTACTATATGGTCAACCCTTCGCTCAATGTGAGTGAACTGCCTGCAGGTGTTAAAGACGGCATAAACTATAACGGCAATTCGGTTACTTTGTGTCTGTACGCTCCTGATAAAAAATTTGTCTATCTGATAGGTGACTTTAATAACTGGGAGACAGACAAATCCTATTACATGAATATTACTCCCGACGGCAAGCGGTTCTGGTTTACCATAAACGGACTTACTCCGAAAACAGAATACGGATTTCAGTACTTTGTAGACGGACAGATCCGCATCCCCGATCCCTATACCGACAAGATACTGGATCCGTGGAATGATTCATATATCCCGTCGACGGTTTATCCTAACCTGAAAAAATATCCTTCAGGCAAGACTGACAATATTGTTTCAGTATTTCAGCCGGGAGAGGACAGCTATCAGTGGAAGACTAACGGATATCAGCGGCCGGATAAAAGCAATCTGGTGATATATGAACTGCACGTGAGAGATTTTGTATCCACGCACAGTTACAAAACACTGGCAGATACACTCGGGTACCTCAAGCGTCTCGGTATAAATGCCATCGAACTGATGCCTGTAAATGAATTCGAAGGCAACGAAAGCTGGGGCTACAATCCGATGATGTATTTTGCACCGGATAAATATTATGGAACAAAGAACGATCTGAAAGCATTTATTGACGCGGCGCATTCCAAAGGTATGGCTGTAATAATCGATTTGGTGCTGAACCATGCATTCGGACTTAATCCGATGGTAAGACTTTACTGGGATGCTCAGAACAACCGTCCTGCTGCCAACAGTCCCTGGTTCAATGTAACCTCACCTAACCCTGTATATTACTGGGGCAGCGACTTCAATCATGAAGCAAAAGTGACGCAGGATTTTGTCGATCGCGTAAATTCTTACTGGATGACCGAGTACAAGGTTGACGGATTCAGGTTCGATTTCACTAAGGGTTTCACGAATACTCCGGGTGACGGATGGGCCCGGGATGTAAAGCGTATTGCTATACTGAAGAGAATGTACGATAAAATAGTATCCGTGGATTCGACTGCATACGTGATACTCGAGCATCTGACTGATAATACGGAAGAAAAGGAACTGGCCGATTACGGAATGCTTCTGTGGGGCAATATGAACGATGTCTTCGATGAAGTTGCAATGGGATATACTGCTTCAAGCAATTTTGCCAATGCATCCTATAAAGCGCGCGGATGGTCAAAACCCAATCTGGTTGCATATATGGAAAGCCACGATGAGGAACGCCTGATGTATAAGAACTATACATGGGGAAATATTTCCGGCAGCTACAGTACGAGGGATACAGCTACTGCCCTGAACAGGATTAAACTAAGCGCAGCATTTCTGCTCACGCTGCCCGGCCCTAAAATGTTCTGGCAGTTTGGTGAACTGGGATATGACTACTCAATCGAATATAACGGCAGAGTCGGCAACAAACCTATCAGGTGGGATTACTACAAACAGCAGAAGAGACTGAACCTTTACAAGACGTTCCAGGAGATCATCCGTCTTAAAACAACGTATAAGGTGTTCAGAACTGCTGACTATTCGCTGACTTCAGCCGGAGCAATCAAAAAACTGCAGCTGAATGATGATTCAATGAAAGTCTTTATAATCGGTAACTGTGAAGTAATATCGCTGAGCTCTCAGGCGGGATTCCAGAGTACAGGAATGTGGTATGACTATTTTTCAGGAGACAGCCTGGACGTAACAAATACTCAGATGTATCTGAATCTTGCTCCGGGTGAATTTCATATATATACTTCCGTGAAACTGCCGGCACCTGAAAAAGGTATAGTAACAGGTGTTGAACGCACAGACGACGGAAATACGGTTATAGAAAAGTTTGCTCTTGAGCAGAACTATCCGAATCCGTTCAATCCCTCGACGCGCATAAGTTTCTCGCTCCCCGAAGGTTCAGCTGTAACACTGAGGATATACGATATACTGGGCCGCGAAGTCAGGACTCTGGTAAACAGCGAACTTGACAGAGGCTCTTACAGCATATCCTGGAACGGAGATGATAATTTCGGAAACGGTGTCAGCAGCGGTATTTATTTTTACAGGCTGGATTCTAAGGCATTCACAAGCACAAAGAAAATGATGCTTGTCCGGTAGACGCTCAATATAATCCGGGTAATTAAAATAAAAAACGCGCATTACTTAAATAAGTATGCGCGTTTTTTTTATAATAGCAGTTCGTGTTTTATTTCGTCAGCTGCGCAAGTATTACGGCCGAGGCGTTGGCAACGTTAAGCGATTCGGCTTTTCCAAGTCTGGGAATAGTAACAGTTCTGTCAGCAATGCTGCTGAGCTGCTGCGATGGTCCGAAAGCCTCGTTTGAAAGCGCTATTACTGACTTTAGGTCTGACTGAATGGCGAACAGACTTTCGCCGTTCATGTCAGAATTCAGTATGCTGTAACCCTTTCCCTTCAGTGATTTCAGAGTAGGAATAAAGTTATCAGTCTGCAGTACCGAAACGTGAAAGACGGACCCCATAGTCGAGCGGATGCATTTGGGATTGTAGATATCCGCACTGCCGGAACTTACAATTATTTCTGTAACTCCGAACCAGTCGCAGTTCCTTATAATCGTGCCCAGGTTGCCCGGATCGGATATATCTTCAAGTGCGCATATGAGTCCGGCACTGCCGAATGATTCTTCCGAATATTCCTGCATATGGAATACACCGGCAACACCCTGCGGGTTTTCAGTATCGCACAGTCTGAGGAAATCCCTTTTCTGCAGCACCTCGGTTCTGATATTCCTGCGTTCAGTTTCGGCAAACAAATTCCGTTCGGAAGTATAAAATTCTTGAGATGCAAAAACGGCTTCGCATTTATAAGAACTTGCCATTGCATCCAGGAGTATCCTTTTCCCCTCCACCAGAAATTTCCTTTCGGCAGCTCTGTACTTCTTGTTAAGCAGCGAGGAATAGTATTTAAGTTCGCTTTTTGTCATAGCCAAAAATAAAGAATAAATGCATAACGGCCAAGATCTCCGGACATAGGTGCCTAAAAGTGACCTCATAGATAATGAAATTGATTGGAGTAATGAAATACCTTTACATTATGGCAATTTTGAGTTATAATTATTTTAATGTCCATCATACAGATAAAGGATGAGATCAAATGACAGGAAATCAGGATCAACTATGTGAGATACTTCTGGTAGAGGATAATCCGGGAGATATAATGCTGGTAGAAGAGGCTCTGAGTGAAAGCGGAATGAACTATAATCTCCACACGATCAGGAATGGAAATGATGTACTGGATTATCTGAAAACAGACAGCCAGAATATCCCTGATCTGATGCTGCTGGACCTCAACCTGCCGCGGAAAAACGGGAAGGAAATACTGCAGGAAATAAAGGATGACGAATACCTTGGTGCTATTCCGGTCATAGTGCTGACTACCTCTGATGCCGAATCCGACATCTATTCATGCTACAAGCTGAAAGCCAACTGCTACATAAGTAAGCCGGCCGATTATGAACATTTCAGTGAGATAGTAAAATATGTCAAGGAATTCTGGGGCACAATTGCCAAACTTCCCTCGCGCCATATGTATAATGGGTGAAAAATGGTAATGGTCAGTATGAATCTTTCGGCACCGCCGGTTACCAGAGAACACGGCTCGTGGGCAATCCTTTTTGTACCGATGATACTCGGTATCATCCCGGCACCCGTTATTGATATTAGTGCACTGATGATTGCAATTGCGGTGAGTTTCCTCTTCATGGCCTATATTCCGGCAGAACTGTTGATGCGCGGAGACAGGACAGTGAATAACTATTTCTGGACTCTGGTTTTGGGCGGGGGAGGAAGTGCTTCGGCATTATATATAATGCTGGGTTATGGACGCTACTGGCTTCCGGTTTTTGCAGCTGCGGCCGCACTGCTGTATATGCTGAAGGTATTTATCGAAAAGAAAAGAGGCAAGAATCTCTGGAGCGACAATACCGGGATACTCATGCTCACGCTTTCCGCTCCTGCTGCACGATACGCTACGGCCGGTCTGATGGATAGTACGGCTATAGGGCTCTATATTATTTCTGCTGTGTATTTTGTGACTGGCGGTATCTATGTGCATCTGCTGATAAAAGGAATTAAGGACAGCCGGGCAAAATTTAACGGAGCACGCGTACTTCTTTTGTGTGCTCTTGCAGTCTTAAGTATGCTTGTATGGATATATGGCTGGAGCATGCTGCCGGTGTTTGCACCGATCTTCGTCTTTGTTTTTACGGGGCTGTTTTCGGCAAAGGAGAGGCGCCCTGATTTCAAGAAAACCGGCCTTCAGCTGCTGCTGCATTCTTTCTGGTTTATGGCTGCGGTGTATATCTTTCTATGAGTGTAATATGCTGAAAAAGCTCTCCTGAAAATCAGAAGAGCCTTTTCTATAAAAGTTTATTTTACAAGCATCATCTTTGATGACCTTGTATGCGGGATCCCTGTACCGGCAGCGACTGCTGTAAGTTTATATATATAAACTCCGCTTGTGAAAGTGCTGCCGTCAAACACTGCTTCATAGTTTCCGGCGCTTTTGACCTCATCTGCAAGTGTAAACAGTTTTTCGCCGAGAGTGCTGTATACTTCAAGCTTCACATAACTGTCCTCCGGCAGCGAGTATTTTATTGTTGTCGCAGGATTGAACGGGTTAGGGTAGTTCTGAAGCAGGGCGAATTCCATAGGAGCGGACACGCTGACAGGAATTTCGGTGCTGTATATAAAGCCTCCGTCTGAATCGATCTGTTTCAGCCGGTACATTACCTTGCCGCTTGCAGGAAACTTGTCCAGGAAAGAATAGCTTCTGGCATTGTTGGTATTACCGCTGCCGGCAACGAATCCAATACTGCACCAGTTATTGGAATGATTTCTGCCTTCATAGATTTCTGCACGTTCAATTTCAAAACCATGGTTATTAACCTCAGTTGCGGTCTGCCAGTTCAGTTCAACTCCGCGCCCGGTAGCAGCGGCAGAAAAAGAAACCAGTTCAACCGGAAGTACAAGGTCGGTGGACACAAGCTGTGCGTGGTTATTCAGTGTACCATTAAGCAGCGGATTGCTGGCCTCCGGCAATATGGATCCGGATACAGAATTCATATTATAGTATGCCGCGAGACCTTCTTCGCTTCCGGTTAGCTGTTTGTGCATATTTGCCGTAATCTCAGCCTGCGTCCGTGCGGTATTCCATAGTCTCACTTCATCTAACATGCCCTGGAAATACATAGGACTTGTATGGTTGCGCTTACCAATCATCAGAGTTTCAGTGGTGTTAGTCATCGGAGTAGCTAATGATGTGCCGTTTACATTGGTAAGGGTGACCGGCGTTCCGTTTATATATGCTTCAGCCTTACTCTGTGCCGGGTCGTACACAAATGCAATGTGATTCCAGCAGCTTGAAGTAAAGGCATATGGAGGAGTGTCAAGAAATAACCCGGATACAGGGATGAAGCGGAGTCCATGATCGCCGCTGCCGCCTCCGGTATGTATTTCCAGCTGTTCATATTTCTTTCCGATCAGGAAATCGACATCAGCCCCGTTAGTTGTATTATTCCAGTACATCCACATTTCGATTGTGAATGTTTGCGGTGTTAATGCGTCGTTATCCGGTATAGATACATAATCGTCGGTACCGTCGAGCAATAAAGCACTGTTGCCGGTCTGGGCAAAAAGGGAAAAAGAAGATAATAAAATAAAGAGGCATGGTAACAGTAAACGGGATTTCATTAACCGACTCCATTAAGTGATTTTCAACAAAATATTATCGGGTGAAATATACAAAAATTAAAACGTATGAGTAAGTGGGGAATGCGATATATGAAGCAGGTGCAAAATAAAAACCCCGGATAAAAATCCGGGGTTATAAAAAAATGGATATGCTGAACTACTTATTTCATAAGCATGAGTTTTTTCGAGGAACTGAAGTGTTTTCCGCCGTCGACTGAAACCGCATCGAAAGTTGCGATATACAATCCGCTGGGGAAATTCCGTGCATTCCATACAACTTCTTTAAGGCCTGCAGTCTCTACATGGTCTGCAAGTGTTGCAACCAGTTCTCCGGTAGTATTATAAATCCTGATCTTCACCCTGCAGTCTGCAGGCAAAGTATAGTTAATCTTTGTATCAGGATTGAACGGATTGGGGTAATTCTGGCAGAGCGCGAAATCAGCAGGCTGCATGAATACTTCCTGTTCGCTGCTGTATTTGAAGCTGCCGTCTGTATCAATCTGTTTCAGGCGGTAGAGATATCTGCCGGTTTTTGAGAGTTTATCCTGAAAAGAATACGAGTTGGCAGTATAGCTGGTTCTGTGTCCGTTTACAAAACCAATTTTTTCCCATGATGCGTTTTCATCAGCATATTTTCTCTCTACGTCAAACCCGTGGTTATTCACTTCGGTGGCGGTATGCCAGTTAAGTGTGACGGCAGAGTTCTTCAGATTTGCAGTAAACGATACCAGTTCAACCGGCAGAGTCATTTCGCTGACCACCCAGGTTGGTCCGTTTGTGAGGGTCGCGGTATTGTTGTTGCTGCTTAGATCGCCGGCGGAAGTACCACTGCCTTCATTCATTTTGAAATATGCAACCAGTCCCGGTTCATCTCCATTCAGTTCTTTCGACATGTTGTCCGCAATCTCGGTCTGAGAACGTACGACATTCCATATTCTGACCTCGTCGATTTTCCCGTGGTAAGGATACCAGTTGTCCCTGCGTCTTCCAAATCTGAAGGGGTATGCGGATTGTGTAATGGCGGCATTCAGGGCACTTGATCCGCTTTTGGTGAGAGTTTTTTCAACACCGTTGATATAGCATTTAGCTAAGCTGGCGGAGGGATCGTAGACGAACGCAATATGATACCACTGGTTTGCCTGAATAAGACCCGCCTCTGTGTCTAAGTACAAGTTTGCAGTAGGAATGAACCTGAGCTGCTGATTGCCCGCTCCTACTGTATGTATTTCGAGTTCATTTAAGTCGCGGCTCATAATAAAACTGACATTATCTGTATGAGTGTTATTTATCCAGTTTATCCACATTTCAATGGTTATTTTAGGCAGGTTATAGGCCGCAATTTTGGGAGCGGATACATAGTCATCGACTCCGTCAAACAATAGAGCATAATTAGTCTGTGCCGGAGCGCAGTGCGAAAAAAATGAAAAAACTATTGCGATCCAGAGTAATTTTCCTTTCATCCATAACCTCCTGAAGTGTTGATTAAATATTCCGAATAAAAAACCGTACAAATATATATAAATAAGATCAGAAGTCGAAGAGTAACTGATTATCGAAGTATTTTTCCGGAATTTCAGTGCAGGGGAAACTGTATGTGAGAAGGAAGTTTTGTATACCTCACTTGACCCGTTGATAACAATTATGTGGGATTAGGCTGGATTGTTTCACTTTGGAATTATTAAGAGCGTGTGTGCAGGATTTCATCCAGTCTGCGGATTTCATCCGCGTTCAGAAAAGGCATTATTGTAGTCGGAAGTTTGATTATCTTTTTTGAGGTGAGTATTGTCTCAATAAAAACGGGGTCATTGTACCCGATGTTTCTTAGTTCACTGAAAGCATGGAGCAGATCGAACAGATTGACATTATCTGTATTGAAACAAGATGCTATTGTAGCTGAAAAAGCAGGAATATAATGCGGGGGAACTGAAGCCAGCGAATACCAGAGCTCCCGGACCTGCCTTCTGTTATCGCGCGCAACTGATGAAATAAAGTAAAGAAAAAAATCACCTCTTTTCATCAGATTCAATTTATCCAGGAACTCTTCCTTTTTAATTTGCGAGAAATGAAAAAATATATCGCCCGGATAGTAGAGACTTTTTAAAAATCCATATCCCTTATCGCTTATCTTCTTTACTCTGCAGAAATCCAGAGGTTCATTCACAGCTAAACCTGTACAATTATTTACACAAATATAGCAAAATTCAATTTTATTGGCCTCTGAATGAGCAACCGCATCTGATATAAATTAAGTAAATGACAAAGGCTGTGAACTGACTGCAGATCTTTAAAAGCAGAAAACCGGATCTGTAAACAAATCCGGTTTTTCAGAGCTGGTGATGGGACTCGAACCCGCAACCTGCTGATTACAAATCAGCTGCTCTGCCAATTGAGCTACACCAGCATACTCACCAAAACTTAGTCTTCAAATATAAGAGATTTTTGTTTTTTGCGCAAGAACAAATAGAAAAATCTTTGCGGAAAATCTTCATCAGGCTAGAAAATTTTCTGTTGATCTATATAGCCTTATTTGAGCAGTTCCTGGCGGTCGAACCATT
>JBLMZS010000024.1:0-15179 GCA_050258935.1 Bacteroidota bacterium | reverse complement strand
GGTACTGATAAAACTGTCAGATAACGGGGCCGGCATTATTGAGTGTGTGCAGGATAAAATATTTATTCCCTTTTTCACTACTAAGAAAAACGGCTCAGGGATCGGACTGAGTCTGGCGCGTCAGATCATGCGTCAGCACCGCGGCAGCATTTCAGTTTTTTCCGAGCCGGGTAAATTGACTGTGTTCACACTCACCTTCAACGGCTGACAATTCTTCATAAATATAAAAGCAGTATTTCCGGTGAATCATTTCCGCAATGCACGGACAGGCTGAATCCTGCTTGCTTTCCACGCCGGGTATACTCCGGATATTAGTCCCAGCATGATAGAAACCGACACGGAAAGAACTATAGGTCCTGCAGTCAATACTGACGGCATGTCTGTAATTTTTCCTGTCAATAAACTGCCGCAGATACCGAACAGTATGCCGGCAATTCCACCCGAGAGACTGAGCAAGAGTGATTCAAGTATAAACTGAATCAGTATATCACTGCTGCATGCTCCCAGCGCAATCCTGAGACCTATTTCCGTCGTCCGCTCTTTTACTGACAGCAGCATCACCGCCAGTATACCACCGCCGCCTATAAATAACACGAGTCCCGACACTGCAGCAGAAAGAACTGAAAATGATTCCATGGTTTCTTCCTCGGCTCTGATCACAGTGTAGGAATTCCTGATCGTAAAATCATCCTCCTTTTCACCGGCATTCAGATTGTGACATTCTCTCAAAATACTGCGTATTCCATACTGCACTGTATTCATTTTTTCTTTATCACGTACCTGCACATAAATGTTTTTCAGGAAATCAACATTGAACATCCTGCGCATACCGGTTTTCAAGGGGATAAGAATAACTTCATCTTCATTTGCTCCGTCATAACTTGCACCTTTCGATGCCAGTACTCCGACTATTTCAAAACGCACATTATTAATACGAATCATTTCACCCACAGGGTCATCTCCATCAAAGAGATTCTCCACAACCTTATGCCCTACTACTGCGACTTTCGACGACGCTGAATTTTCCTCAGTGTCAAAGCAGCGACCGCGCTCCACACTGTAGTTCCTTATCTTCAGATAATCTGGTACTGTGCCTACCACGCGGCAGACTGTTGAAGCATCATGATATTTTATATAGAACGAGCGTTCCTGTGTAGGCGCTGCTGATACCGGTTCTTCGGTTTCAAGCAGAATACTTTCAAGATCTGTTTCCTTCAGTGATACCGACTTTTCTGCCTGCCTGTTTCGTCCGGTCACCTCCCTGACCTTCGCTGCGTCTATGGTAATAAGATTGCTTCCGGCTGCAGCTATCTTCTCAGAAAGACGCACACTGGCACCGCTTCCAATCGCGGAGAGAATGATTACTGAAGCGATGCCGGCGGATATACTTATAACCGACAGGATCGACCGCAGTTTTCTGAGCTTCGAAAACCGGAATACTGTTCGTATGATCCTCATGCGCTTCATTGCTTTAGTGCTTCTACGGGTTTAAGCGTGGCAGCCTTTTTTGCAGGAATAATACCGGCCAGAATACCGGTAATAACAGCTGCACAAAAACATCCCATCACCGCACTCCATGAAACTGAATAAGGAATGTTCAGTCTGGGTGACAGCTGACCAAGCAGTAGAAGTCCAAGTCCAACGCCTATTATACCGCTCGAAGCAGTCACTGTCAGAGATTCCATCAGGAACTGAAGCATTATGTCACTGGTCTTTGCCCCGACTGCAATCCTGATGCCTATTTCTGAAGTTCTTTCATTTACAGATACAAGCATGAGGTTGGCTATTACAAGTGCGCCTATCAGCAGACATACGGCAGCAATGACAGGCAGATATACCCCGAAAATCCTGTTCGAATCCTTTACGATCTTTGATACCATTGCAGGAGTGATGATCATAAAGTCCGCATCAGTTCCCACACCAGTGCCATGCCTTCGCTTCAGTATTTCTGATATTTCTGTCACAGTGGCGACGGTCAGTTTTTCATCAGCTAACCTTATTTTTCCCATCATCACATAATCCAGGTTTACAACTCTGCGCAGCATTGTATTCAGCGGAATAAGTATCTCGCTGTCCTGATCGATTCCATGAGGATCCATGCCTCTGTGAGCTATAACTCCGATAACCTGGAATGGAATGCCGGCAATCCTTATCTCTTTTCCAACAGGATCTGCTGCTACGAATAGTTCCTGTGCAATGGCGGGAGCAAGCAGGGCAACTCTGGCAAGACTTTTATTTTCAGATTCGGAGAAGAACCTTCCGTTAACAACATCCAGATTCCATACGGATTCACCTGCAGGTGTATGCGCATAGACTGTAGCAACACTGTTTTTCCCTGCATACAATACCTCTCTGGCGGGAGATATCTGAACTGCATCCCATTCCTCAACATTTTCCACAGCTCCGGCTATTTCCTCAAAGTCTGCTGTTCTGAGCGTTGCTGTACTGCCTGACATCCTTTGATTGCTTCCGATTTTTCCCTTTGCCGCCACTACCATTATATTGTCCGGTGCGAAAAATTTTCTTATGTTTGTCATTATCTTCTCTTCGGTCCCCTTTCCCAATGATATGACAATGGTAAGAGCCGCGATTCCTGTTACAACTGAAAGTATCATAAACACAGATCTGATCTTGTGTGCCCAGGCAGTTTTGAACCCGCTTTTAATCATCCTTAATGATTTCATATTAGTCTTCCCCTGCTGTTTTGTTCAGAATTATATCTTCAGACGAACCGATATTATCAGCCGAGTCGCTGACAATTTTTCCATCAGATATTGAGATTATCCTTTTGGCACATCCGGCCACATGCCCGTCATGTGTGATCAGGACAATGGTCTTTCCTTCTTTGTTTAGCCTGCCGAATATTTCCATTATCTCCATCGCAGATTTTGAATCCAGGTTGCCTGTAGGTTCATCTGCAAGAATCAGTTCAGGTTCGTTGACCAGCGCTCTTGCAATAGCAACTCTCTGCTGCTGTCCTCCCGAGAGCTCCTTCGGCAGATGCTCACCCCGTTCACCGAGTCCGACCTGTTCGAGCGCCCTGGCTGCAAGGTCTTTGATATCAGTCCTGTCCGAATAAATAAGCGGTATCTCAACATTCTCCTTTGCAGTCGATTCAGGCATGAGGTGAAACTGCTGAAATATAAAACCTATCTTTCTATTCCTGATAGATGCAAGTTCATCGAGCGTCATATCGGATACTTTCCTGCCACACAGATAATAATTACCCGAATCCGGACTGTCCAGAAGTCCCAGCATATTCATCAGTGTTGACTTACCCGAACCGGAGGCTCCTATTATTGCCACGAACTCCCCGCTGCGGATGCGCAGCGACACATCATCCACTGCCTTAACTGCCTGTGAAGCATTCTTTATGAAGGTCCTGCACAGATTTTCAGTACTAATCATTTATTCCTCTTGATTGTGTAAATTGTCTGTTTATGCTGAATAGCTTGCTATCTGCGTGAATATTATTCTATCTTTGAGAAACCTGATATGATCCTGTCAGATGCGGAAATGCCGGAGACTACCTCCACATATCTCCCGTCTGAAGCTCCCGTAATTACGCTGCGCTTTTCCGGTTTTCCGTTTATTAGCAAATTCACGTATGCTTCGCCATCCTGACGTTTAACATATCTTTTAGGTATGGCAAGTATATTTTCCCTTCTGCCTTCTGCTATTTTTATATTCGCGGTCATTTCAGGCCGTATGGTTTTCGTACCGTCATTATTTATCCGTATGACAGCTATATAGTTGACAACATTGTTCTGAATCTCTGCCTTCGGGTATACTGCCTGTACTATCCCTGAAAATTCTTCTCCCGGATAGGTATCCACAGTGAACGATACTTTCTGTTCTTTTCTGATCCTTCCTATATCTGTCTCATCTACATATGCCCAAAGCTCAAGCCTGTCCAGATCAATAATAGTAACGAATGTAGGCGCGGAAAAATTAGCTGTAACCGTCTCCCCTTTCTGAGTAGACACAGAAGAGACTATTCCGCTGATAGGGGCGACTATCCTGGTGTAGCCCAGTTCCAGCGCGGCATAGTTCAGGTCAGCCCTGGCCACTTCTGTCTTTGAAGCCGCAAGCGCATAAACTTTTTCAGCAGCTTCATACTGCTGTTTGGTTATAGCACCCGATTCCAGCAGTATGCCCGAACGTCTGAGTTCCACTGACGCATAATTTTTCTCCGTCTCGGCTATCTGCAGATTTGCCCGGGCCATATCATATTTTGATCGGTACACAGAAGGATCGATTTCCGCGAGCACATCTCCCTTCTTCACCCTCTGACCTATCGATACAAAAAGCTGACTGACCACACCCGAGACCTGTGCACCAACCCTGACTTCAGCACCAGTGCGGGGTTTTACTATTCCGGTTGCCGTAACATACTGCAGAATATCCCGCCTTGAAGGTCTTATACACTCATTCAGATATGCGGCATTCTCCTGTGCAGGAGCCAATGAATGAAAGGCAATTCCCGGAAGGGCGATCACAGCGGCAATAATTATTACTAACTTTTTTGTTATTCTCATATTCTTGATTCACAATTTGTTATAGTTTTCATAGTTGTTGTATAATTTTACTGTGTTTACGTAGCAATTATACATCATTTATATTCAATAAACAAGCATTATTATCATTTTACTATTTTTTCATAGTATTTTTTCTTATTTTTTGTATAAATATGGAGAAAGCAAATGGATGGAGACAGGATATTCGGAGCGATAAAGGGACTGACGGCCTCGTACGAAAAGTTCTACAGTGAGCGTTTTGCGGGCGATGCCTTTGATATGCAGGCATTTGCAGTATGGCTTTACCGTCAGGAAGAAATAAAGCTCAAATCTGCATATCACAAAGAACACAAGGCTCATTTTGCGGCCGGAGAAGACAAGCACAACAGCGCAGAAGTGCTTGCGGGCATAGAGGATCAGATAAGTTTTATACTGCTGAACATGCACAAGCTGATAAAATTCTATGTCAAAAAGGCGCTCGAAGGTACCCAGCTGGTAGGTGCAGACGATATGCACTTTCTAATATTCCTGTCTGAAACAGACAGCATGAAGAAAAGTGAGATAATCAGTTCGAGCATTTCAGAGATGTCTTCGGGAATAGAAATTATACGCAGACTGCTCAGGAAAGGACTGATAGAGGATTTTGATGATCCGGATGACAAACGTTCAAGCCGCGTGCGGATTACGAAAAAAGGCATGAAGGAACTGACCAAGGTGACGTCAAAATTCGAGAACATACACCGGCTGCTGGCGAGTATAATGAGTGAGGAAGAAAAGTTCAGTATGCTCGGGATACTGAACAAGATATACAATTTTCATATGCACATCTACAATACCGAGAAAAACTCAACTCTCGAGGAATTGTTCAATAAGCATCTGCCCAAAGAGTGACTAATCAGATGATTCCCTGGGCATATAAGTATTAAGCAACTGTAATGGACCTATGCCGCAGATGAAAAATTAAAAATTATAAATTCTGAATTATGAATGATAAATTCGTTGAATTACCACGGGTCCTGTTGACCCGTGGAGCAATTCGATGATCTGAAGAAAATCCAGATTCTGATATACTATAGCAAATATTTAATCCTGAGTGACTTGCCTTTTTCTCCAGCTGAATTTTCTTTTCGGAAATTTCTGAGCGGTTTTTGATTTGCCGGATGGCCTTGGTTTGCCTGTATTCCCTTCTGCTTTTACGGTCTGCTGTACCGGCGCAGTCTTTGAAACAAACGGATGATCCTCTACTACAGGAATGGGTTTATTAATCAGTTTCGTGATATCTTTCAGATACTGCCTTTCCTCTGTGTCGCAGAATGACAGTGCAGTTCCCCCTGCTCCGGCACGCCCGGTTCTGCCTATGCGGTGGACGTATGTTTCTGCCACATTAGACATTTCGTAATTAATCACGTGCGACAGGTCCTCAATATCTATTCCCCGGGCTGCAATATCGGTTGCAACCAGGACTCTTGTCTTTTTAGCCTTAAAGTTGTTCAGTGCCTGCTGGCGGGCATTCTGCGATTTATTGCCGTGGATCGCCTCGGATCTGATCCCTGCTTTTATCAGTTCGGCTGCCACTTTATTTGCCCCGTGTTTGGTGCGGGTGAATACAAGTGCCGAAGATATTCCCTTATCCTTCAGCAGGTGTATGAGGAGGGATCTTTTGCTGGCTTTCTCTACGAAGTATATTGACTGATCAATTATATCGACAGTTGAAGATACCGGAGTGACCGCCACGTTTACCGGATCCCTCAGTATAGAAGCAGACAGTTTCTTTATATCCTGCGGCAGTGTTGCCGAAAACAGCATGGTCTGTTTTTTTGCAGGCAGCTTTGCAATGATTTTTTTCACATCATTTATAAATCCCATATCCAGCATTCTGTCGGCTTCATCGAGCACAAACATTTCTACGTGCTGAAGATGAACATAACCCTGGTTCATAAGATCGAGCAGTCTGCCCGGGGTCGCTACCAGTACGTCCACTCCGTTGCGGAGTGCATCTGTCTGAGATTTCTGCGGTACACCCCCGAAAATCACTTTATTCCTGATTCCCGTATGCCGTCCATAGGCAGTGAAGCTGTCGCCAATCTGTATTGCAAGTTCGCGCGTGGGAGTAAGAATAAGCGACTTAATAGTTCTCGTTCCTTTTTGAGTCTGTTTTTCAGAATGCAGTACCTGCAGGACCGGAATTGCAAAGGCGGCGGTTTTTCCCGTACCGGTCTGGGCGCAGCCGAACAGATCGCGTCCCTCAAGAATTACGGGAATAGCTTTCTGCTGTATCGGTGTGGGAGCAGAATACCCTTCAGTTTTAAGTGCTTTCAGAATCGGTTCAATAAGATTCAGGTTTTCAAATGACATCTGTAAATTTTTTCCTTTCGTCGTAAAATATGTTCAGCGGGACATAGCAATTTGCCTGTCAGACAGCAACTGATCATTGTTGATTAGATAAACCTGCCGATCTGACCACAAAAATCAAAATCTTCTTATATCTGGTTTATTCTGATGAGCACAAACACATGTGTGAGTGTGTTGAGGGAAGTCACCGGAAGCAATCCAAGGATTGATAATGCAAGCTCTCTATAAAAGATTATTCGTATTTATATAATAATCTGACTACCAAGTTACGCTTTTTATTTATATAATCAAAATATGCTGAAAAGTACAAACAGACATATTCTGCCGCTGCAGTATGAGCGGTTGGGAGCAAATTGCGCAATATTATTGCCTGACAATAGTAATTCTCCCTCAGAATTTCGTACCTTTACGGTTTAATTTTTAAAACACAGGGAATACATAATAAATGATCAGTACCAGTCGTATAACACTTAGTTTCGGAAAACGCGTTTTATTTGAAGATGTGAATATTAAATTCACGCCGGGAAATTGTTATGGAATAATAGGGGCAAACGGCTCCGGCAAATCTACATTTATAAAAATACTATCGGGAGAAATTGAGCCCAGCTCGGGTGAAGTTATAATTACTCCCGGCAGCAGGCTTGCAACGCTGAAGCAGAACCAGTTTGAATTTGACGAATATGAAGTTCTGAAGACGGTGATCATGGGACATAAGCGCCTGTATACCATCATGGATGAGCGTGACGAGCTTTATTTAAAAACAGAATTCACAGATGAGGACGGACTCAGGATAGCAGAACTGGAATCGGAATTTGCCGAGCTGAACGGATGGGAAGCTGAAAGCGAAGCTGCTGAACTGCTGACAGGACTAGGAATAGATAATTCACTTCACGGCAAAAAAATGAGCGAGCTGACAGGAAATGAAAAAGTAAAGGTGCTGCTTGCACAGGCATTGTTCGGCAACCCGGATATACTGCTGCTGGATGAGCCTACCAACCACCTGGATATTATCTCCATCGGATGGCTGGAGAATTTCCTGGAGAAGTTTAAGAATACAGTTATCGTAATTTCTCACGACAGGCATTTCCTCAATCAGGTTTGTACTCACATAGCAGATATCGATTATGGTAAAATTCAGATGTATACAGGCAACTATGATTTCTGGCTGGAAAGCAGTCAGCTGGCACTCAAGCAGGCACGTGATGCAAACAAGAAAATTGAAGCAAAGAGACAGGAACTCCAGGAATTCATAGCACGCTTTTCGGCAAATGCTTCCAAATCAAAGCAGGCGACATCCAGGAAAAAGCAGCTGGAAAATCTTACACTCGAGGATATAAAACCTTCATCGCGCAATATGCCGTATATAGCTTTTAAGCCTGACCGGGAAGCCGGTAATAATCTTCTCGAGATAAAGAACCTGTGCAAGTCTTCGGGCGATGAACTGCTGCTGAACAACATATCTGTTCAGGTAGAAAAAGGCGATAAGATAGCGTTTGTAGGGCCGAATGATCTGGCAAAGTCCACGCTGTTCAGAGTGCTGGTCGACGAAGATAAAGCCGATTCGGGAAGCTACGAGTGGGGTGTAACTACTTCGCAGGCGTACTTTCCAAAGGACAATTCGGAATACTTCGATGTGGATCTGAACCTGATTGACTGGCTCAGGCAGTTTTCTAAGGAACAGGATGAAACATACATAAGAGGATTTCTGGGACGCATGCTTTTCAGTGGTGAAGAATCGCTGAAGAAAGCCAATGTTTTGTCGGGAGGAGAAAAGGTGCGCTGCATGCTGGCCAAGATGATGCTCAGCGGATCCAACGTACTGCTGCTCGACGAACCCACAAACCATCTCGATCTGGAATCCATCTCGGCGCTCAATAACGGTCTTATAGATTTCCCGGGAACGGTACTTTTTGTCTCACACGATCATCAGTTCATAAGCACAATTGCGAACAGGATAATAGAGATAATACCTACGGGAGTAATCGACAAGCGTATGACATTTGACGAATACCTTGAAGACGAGAGTATCAGGCAGATACACAATTCAGTTTATCATACATCAGCGATAAACATATAGTCTTATCCCCTGTTACGCGATATTCATTCTTATTCCCCTGCTGCAGCATTGACTCTGCAGCGGGGGATATTTTTTTTGTTTCTGTCTGAAGGATTTTACGACTTCCTGCACAGAGCAACTTTATTTAACTACGGGTCATTCATCCGGATATTCAGAACTGAGAGGATCCGGAATGTATTCCAGTATATCCCCCGGCTGGCAGTTCAGTACTCTGCAGATGGTATCCAGTGTTGAAAACCTGATTGCCTTTGCTTTTTCAGTCTTCAGGATTGAGAGATTTGCCTGTGTAATGCCTACTTTTTCAGACAGTTCATTTAAAGATATTTTCCTCTTGGCCATCATTACATCAAGATTTACTCTTATTGCCATATTCGTCCTCTTTCTCTATACCGTTAAGTCAATTTCTTCCTTCAGCTTCGAACCCCGTATCATGATTTCGCCAAGTGCATATGCAAACAGACCAATTATGAAATACGTATTTACTAAAAAACCGAACATGTGTAATACTACCAGAAGAGTTTTTGTCCAGTCGGAAGCCCAGAGCAGATTAATTTTCAGAAAAACATCCTTCAGCGAAAGAAACATTCCAAGAACCATTGTCACAGTGCCGACTGTCTTGAGATTCTCTCCGTTTTTCGAAATGAACGGGTTGTCCTCATATATATTTTTCAGGAACTGATCAAGTTTACGTATGATCATGTAAGTGAGAGCGAAGACCAGAATATTCGAGAACACAATATAGAGGCTGAGCGCGATAGGAACCCTGTTAGGCCTGAAAAATTCCGGCAGGTTAGAAAACAGATTAAAGAAATCCACTCCCGGATGTACTCCCCACGGAGGGTTCTGTCCGCCGATGCCGCTCAGAGCATTTCCGACAATAAATACAAGGACGACAAAATACAGTTTTTTCAGGAGGTTAAAATAAGCGTAGGATGTCTTGACAAAGAAGTTTTCACTCAACGGTTTCATTTTCAGACCTCATATTTGTTTCACGAAATATAAGCCATATTCGGTTCTTTGTCAATATATTTTTATCGTTTTTCGATATTATATTATTATTTCTTAATAATTTCATTACTCAATATTTTAATTGCAATACATCTTGATAAAGGAATAATGTTTTTGATCAGGCAATAAAAAAGCCGTAAACCAATGTTAGTAATTGATTTACGGCTGTTAAAGACTTTTTTAGGCTATGTTCATTTTTACTGCCTAATAGTACCCCCGATACTATTTTTATATTTATAACTTATTAGTTTCTAATATTTTACTGATTCCAGGTAACAACTAGGTAACATTTATTATAGATTCTACTTTGTTTTTACAGTCTAAAAAATTATTCAATTTCGAAATTGTTGATCGGTGATTCAAGAGCTTCCAAAATACTTTGGGCCTTTTCTTTTAGCATTTCAGTACTCTCTGGATCATGTATTATTTTTTCCATCCTGGACTGTAGCATGTCAGAATCCATAAACCCGTCGAATTCAGAAGTATAAAAGCTTATTTGATCATCAGCAGAATAATTCTCCGGTTGCCGCACGCCATTTACGTCTATGAACTTTTCAGCAAAACAAACAATCTTGTCATCACAGCTAATTATGTCTTTGATAAAACTATTAAATTCGCCCTTATTATCTTTCTTTTTACCTATTCGCTTAAATTCATCTAGTAAATCTAAAAATATTTCTACATTCATTGCTTTGCTATTCAAAGCATTATTCAATGCACTTTCCAATGCTCCGATAAGGTCTGTTCTCAGAGAATTCACGTTTTTATCTAGTAAGATCCTTTCGTTTCGCTTCTGAAATATTCTGCACAATATTTTTACTATCAAGTACTTTTTTTCACTATCACATAAAATTTCGTTCAATAATATATAGTTGCTTTCCTTATCTATACGATCTGCTAGAATCGCGAAAAAGAGTTCGCAAATAGAATCGATTAATTTACGATTCTTTGCTTTAGTTCCATTTGTTGTAACGTTTTCAATACATTCATTGAAGAATAAATACAAATTTTTAATATAAATAGGAGTCATCTTTTCGTCTATTGTATATCCTCGAAGTTGATTAGATAATACTATTAACTTTTGATCTTGTTTGTACTCGGTGCTTAACTCATGAATATTCTCACTGTCACTCATAGCGTCCATAAATTTGACTAATTCAGATTGTAATATCTTTTTTTGGTCATTTCCTGGTATCATTGTAAAATAGATATCAAAACAATCTGGAGAACATATCCTTGAATTCAAAAGCCATTCGTCATACTCTGCACGAAAATAGTATAGATAATATTCTTCTCCAGAAAACTGAGGAAAAAGTTTTTTTAACAATAGAAATATTGTATCCTTATATCTTACTTCATTATTTATTAGGCTCATAACTTTTTCGTGTCGCTGTTTTATTTTTATTTGATCCTGCTTCAAGTCCTTTTCCGCATTCCAGACGCCCATATTATCTAAGAATAACTCTTTATTTTCTCTAAGTTTCACGAAAAATTCAGTATCAAATAATCTAATCGCTTCAAGAACTATAAAATCTATTAGATTTACTTCCAGATAGTTTTCCATGATGAATAGACTAATATTAAATTCCAAACTATTCAAATATTTTTTAACTTGTCTAAGATTATCGAACATATCATCAAAACCAGAACCTCTAATTTCTTTTAAATATTCTTCATCCCACGGGAAGTTACATGTCTTGGATATTCTGTTTTTTATCTCATCAATTTCTTTCCAAAGCAACTCTGAAATTTCTTTTTTCCCAATGAAGGGAACATTGAAACTAACTTGGACGATCTTTTCAAGAAATGCAGACCCATCTATACCCAAGGTTTTTTTTATACTCTGTACAACCCTAGGATGATCATAAGTCAATAAATAGATTGTATTTGAAAAATCAGCATTAGCCTTCAATAAAGTAAACATGTCTCTTACTTCATTTGGAGTTAATCTATCAATGTCGTCAATAATCACGACAACCTTTTTGTCTCTATTCTCTAATTCTTTTTGAATATCTTCTTTAACTAAAAGAACGGATTTTCCTTTTTGAGCAGACAATCGATTCTCAAAATATTTAATGACTTTTAATAAGTACTTTTGGAAATAATTTGCAAGTAGCATAACAAAAAGAACTACAAAGAATGTATTTCGCACCTCATTTGGCCAACCAATAATAGAAGAACTCGCTCCTCCTAGTATAGAACTGAATATTCCGCAATTAAGATAATTCCTTAATTTTCCTTCAGAGACTAATTCAGAATCAGAAACCAAAGTGAGTAAATCCGCATACTTTTTTAGTTTATTTATTAACTTTTCATTGTTTTGTGTATCCTCAAGCCCCAAATGAACGGAGATTTCATTAAAAAAAGCTCTTAATAGATTTTCGAGATTGGAAAACATCCAAGGGTTAAATTCAATTATAGTCGGTTTTGATTGATCTTGTTCTAAATAATGTTTAACTAAACATGTTATAGAACTTTTTCCAGAACCCCAACTACCATTCAATCCAACAACTATACTCTTCTTACTATGCCATCCAGTTATAGTTTTTGCTAGCCTTTCCGCAAAATCTTTACGATTTAAGATATCCTCTTCTGGTAGAGAAATTGGTATATCATCTTTATACATAGTAACAAAAACTCCTACTTATAATAAAGTTGTATTATTTAATGACGCTAAATGTTTTTCTCGGAAACTGCCAATATCTGAAAACGCTTTTGAACGATGCACCATTCTATGACAGTTCGAACAAAGTACCGCAAAGTCCTTTTGAGGATCAAGCTGAACTGTTTCTTCTTGGATCATGTGAAGTGGAGTAAGGTGGTGTGCCTCAATGAATTTTTTCCCTATGTCCCCATACTTTTCTTCAAAATTAAATCCACAAGCTTCACAGATATATCCTTTTTGTTTTTTTACTTTTTGGATGAGTTTTCTATTCCTTTCTATCCTTTTATGAAGTCTTGTATTCTTTAGATTTTCGGTTGCTAAGTCTTCTTCATCTGCTTCAACTTCGTTTTCGGCCAATAATTGCCCCTCTTTAAAACTTAGAATGGAATACATTTTTATAAATTCTTTGAGATCTTGAATTAGTATATCATCCTCAGGAATAGCATCCGCATTATAATATGCTGATATTATGGATCCCACTTCATATAGAGAGCCAAGCTTTGTTTTGGAATCACAATTCAAATTAATAGGGCCGATTTGATATTTGGGGTTAAGTGCAGAAAATCTATTGAAATAATCTTTCGATCTAACGAGTAAAGCATCTTTGGCACTTGCTCCATATTGCTTCCGTACTGTCGTCACACCTTGGTTTAACGAAAGATAGATACCGGAAAAATCCTCCTTAAATAAATAAACAATATAGTACCCATCTTGCACAGTTTCTGTTATAAAACGATCTAATACTGCTATCCATGGAATTGCTGCCCAGTTCCCCTGGCCTGGACTGCCTTGAACTTCATATCTATCATTTGGACCTATAATGTCCCTAATGATTGCTGGTATCTCGCTTCTAATGAATTCTGCTACTTCGTTGTTTTTTAATTCTTTTTTAACAGCATTGGGATATTCTTCAAATAACAATCTTATTGCCGAATTCAGACTCATTACACCCCCATTTTATGGCTTATGAAGTGTCAAACGTATTTCTAGAAATGATACAAATAATGCTTAAAAGATCTTACTTAATACTTTAGAAATTTTATTACCCCGAACGATATGCAATTTTATAAACTAAATGCTAAAATAACAAATCTTATCCAGATCTTCACAAGTAAATATTGCGTTAAACAATGAAACCTTATTCTCGCACACAAACTTTTGCACTTGTATAAATCCATAAAGTATTTAGATTATATTTCTCAGCAAAACATATTGAGAATTTGTCATTTGTCTCAAAAGAAAGGGGGAGTTAAGAATGGAGCAAAACAAATTGTTCGAATCAATTATTAACAGCATCAATCAGTATTGGAGAGATAAAATAGAAGCTGAAGGTGGCCTGGTTAATTTTGTTTCTGAAACTGTTGATGCTAATCCATACTTTATTTTTGGAGATAATGATACGAAAATGAGTGATGAAGAGTATATCAAATATTTAGAAAGGTTGAACCACTGCTTTCTTAATTATTTAAAGAGAAAGAATTATAATTGAAAGCTTAATTATAGGAGCCTGTGAAAAGCAAGCTCCCTATATTATATTTAGGGATAACCCGTCACCATTTGGTACAAACGCAAACAAATGCTTACAAATTTTTGGTAAATGCACAACAAAAAGCCTCCATACGTGGAGGCTGTTTTATATAGATTAATCTTAATAGCTCTTGATAAGCACCTCCTTCCCTCGAGGTTTTTCTCTGGTTTTACTATTTACCGTAATTCCGCAGCTGTGCTTTGCAGTTTCCTTGCTTTGAAAGTGAAAGCCCTTATATAACTCACGGACAAGTTCATGATCATAGTAACTCAATACGAATTTTCCCTTTATAGATTTTAGAGTATGGGCCAGCCTCTCATGATCTTCTCACCGGAAACAAATCACGTCTGTGACATAGTAAAACTCAGCATCAACATATGGAGGATCCACGTAGAACAAAGTGTTGGGAGTGTCGTATTTCTTGATCAGCCGTTCAAAATCGATGCACTCTATTTGAACCTTTTTTAACCTTGCATTGATCAGCTCGAGCCTTTTTAAGAATGGAAGCCATTTCCCGGAAACAACCTTATCTGCTGAGACTTGGTAGCCCCACGTGGATCCGTTGCCTGCAAATGACTGGACCCGGTTGATTGCATAATACATTGCCCGTTCAACTTCAGAGAGGAACTCATCATTCTTCAGTTTTTCTTTTGCTTCCTGGTACATTTCCCGGGAGTGCAGCGTCCAGTTTACCCTGTGAGAAAACTCCTGGTAATTGTCTCTGATAGTCCGGAATAAATTAGTCAGGTCTTTGTTCAGATCATTATAGATCTCCAGATATGAGGGATCTTTCTTAAAGAGAATCCATCCCCCACCCCCGAAAACCTCACAATAGCTCATTTGCTGGTAGTTTTCAGGAAAATTTGAGATCACCCATTTGGTTAAATTGGATTTACCGCCTACATATGGTATCATTTTTACCTCCATAATTAGAATTTTAAGTATATTTGTGGAGGTAATTTTCAATTGCCTATTTCACATGCCCTTACCCAGGGCGGTTAATTTCACACGGCAGGGAATCTGGAAGCTGCA
>JBLMZS010000023.1:0-4421 GCA_050258935.1 Bacteroidota bacterium | reverse complement strand
CTTTCTCTTATCATCAACGGACTGGAGGACGGACAGGAACGCCAGGCTGTAAAGTATCTGAGAAATATGGACTTGTTTAACTACAGTACTATGAAGCTGTTCATGCATGGTGATAAACCGGGACCCGGATCGCTGACTACCAGTAATTTAGCAGATTCTGCCGAGATTGCATCTGAGGTATATTTCAGGTTTGGTTCGGACAGTCTTAACTATTATGAATACAGCATGCCGCTCAGATATGAAGATGGTGTGGCGGGACCCGGCTGGACCGAAATGGAAATTCCTTTTGCAAAACTTACTGCACTGAAACAGGTAAGAGACTCCAGCAAAATATTCAGCTCATCGGTTGACGGCAGACCCGGACATTATTACCGGCTGCGTGGTCGTCCGGCGCTTACGAATATAGCATACTTTCTTATTGGTGTTAAGAATCCGAAGGAGGCAGGACATACGGAAGCTCTGTCGGGACAGGTATGGGTCAATGAACTCAGGGTGATCGGTGCTGATGACTCTAAGGGCTGGGCGTACAGTTCCTCTGCGACTCTGAAGATCGCCGACATTTTGAGCGCAAGCTTTACTATGAGTCAGCAGAATCCGTTTTTCCACAAAATTTCTGACCGGTTCGGTTCAAGACTCGACACCAAGAACTGGGGACTGATCATGGATGTGGATATACTGAAGCTTCTGCCGTTCAATATGCCCGGAAGCAATCTTAAGCTGAATTATTCGAGGAATGAAGCGGTTTCCAAACCGCTCTACCAGCCGGGTACGGATATAAAAGTCGCTGAAGCTGCCGAACAGATGAAGAAAAGACTCGTCGAAAAAGACAGTCTGAGCGAACAGGAGGCACAGAGACGCGCAGACAGATTTATTTCAGATACATATACACTCAATGTGCAGAATACATATACACTGTCCGGTATAAAACTCAGAATTCCAACAAAATACTGGCTGATCAATGATACATTTAACGGGCTTTCTTATACATTTACATACACTCATTCCAGATCGCGCAACCCCGCAACGGAAGTGCAGACAAACTGGTCGTGGAATGCCGGTGTAAGTTACTCGCTGAGCTTTGATCAGGAAAACTATTTCTATCCTGCGAAGATCCCGGTATTCGGTACGCTGCTTCAGCTGTTGACGGATTACAGGAATGTGAAGGTGTATTACTCGCCGCAGTCACTCAACTGGAATATAAGTGCAACCAGGAATGCTTCCTATTCACTCCAGCGCGTAACTAACGCCAGACCGAGTATTGCTGCCGGATTCCGTACAACAAGAAATGCCGGATTTACGTGGAAAATTACAGAAGGCGGATTCCTGAATCTGACAACATCATATAATATGGATATACAGAGTTCTCTCGACGGACTGCTGAAAAGATATGATGCGACTATGAAGCAGGATGTTATACGCAGTGAAAAAGATATATGGAACGATATCCTTTCGGGTAAATATTTCGGACGCGATTTTGATTATTCACAGAGCTTTGAACTGAGGACTGCTCCCAAGCTCCCCTCAATCTGGAATATCGGCCGCTACTTTACACTGAATGCAGGCTACAGGGCCAGCTATAAATGGAGCAATAACTTTACACAGGAAGAAATCGGCCGCAGCGCGGGATTTTCAAACGGCATTACCACCGGCATGACTCTTAAGCTCAAGAGCCTTATGGCTCCATTGTTCAAGGAAGAGGCTCAGCAGAAGAGCAGCGTAAAATTTACCACTCCACAGAGCAACCGCGGGCGAGACAGGCGGGATAATAATAATACTGCAGACAATAATAACAATAATGCTGAACCGCAAGACAAGATTGCATCCGGTGACTCAACGGCTGCCAAAAGAGATTCGATGCAGGTTAAATCCGGACCGTCAAAACTTACTGTCGCACTCTCGTTCGTAAAGAGTACACTGAAGTATTTCCTGTTTGATTACGAGACGATTAATATCAATTATACTCAGGACAATACCGTTACTAAAACTGGTCTGTATGGCAAGGGTTCGGGAATATATAATTTCTGGGGCGTTTTCCAGGAAGATGCAAATGGTCCGTCAAGAGCGTTTATGCTCGGTCTGAGTCACGATGTTGGCCGCAGAGCACCCAATGGTAATCTTTCAGATAATTTTTCACACAGGAACGGTTTAACTCTCAGAACATCGCGTCCTCTGTGGGAAGGTGCTACTATTGATATCAACTGGAAGGTCAACTGGTCGCTCAATAAGAGTACACAACTAATGACTGATTCACTTGGACATATAACTCCCAGAACACCGAATACAACAGGAAATATAGAACGTTCATTCGTCTCATTCCCGCCCGTATTCTTCCTGAGCATGCTCAAGAGCGGGATAAAGAACGTGCATGAATTATATGACCCGGATAAAGGCAACATGAACGATGCATTCCTGGAAGGATTTGAAACTCTGCCGATATTCGGGAGGTTACCTTTCCTGAAGGAGTTTGCACGCTATATACCCAGACCGAACTGGTCGATAAACTGGGACGGACTGGAAAAGTATTCCACTTTCAAATCTTGGGCAAAGAGAGTATCTCTTACGCACGCATACAGTGCAACCTACACAGAAGGTTGGAAACTGGACTCGGATGGCAAGCGTTTGGTACAGGGACAGAAAGTACAGTACGGATTCCAGCCGCTTATGGGAATGAATGTAACGTTCAACCAGCTATGGGGCGGCGATTTCTCGGGTTCTGCAAAGTATTCAACCAAGACAGCGTATGATCTGAATAATTCGAATCCTGATAAGATTACCGAAACATTCTCGCGTGAGATAGGTATTTCGGCCAGCTTCTCAAAAAGAGGTTTTGAAGTTCCGATTTTTGGTATATCTTTTAAGAATGACGTAGAATTCACAGTTTCATATACTAGCAGCAAGAATTCCTCAATTATATTTAACATGAAGGAATTTACAGAGACAGGTATTCCACAGGAAGGAACAATCAGATCCACTCTGGAACCGCGCGTAAAATTCCAGATGAGTTCGAAACTGACGCTTTCTCTGTACTATAAATATTCGTCGGTTAAACCTGAAGGTGCTGCAAAGATTTCCCCGACCACTACGAATGAAGCTGGTCTGGACGTAAGAATACAAATTCAATAATGGTTCTCAGTTTTTAGTTCTCAGTTAACTGAAAACTGAGCACTGAGAACTGAGAACTCTTTCAGGAGGTGTCACTATGAGAAATAACCACATACTGTGGGTCGATGATGAAATTGAACTGCTGCGGTCTCATATTTTCTTCCTGAGCGAGAAGGGGTATGAAGTTGAGACCGTGACTAACGGAGAAGATGCCGTCAGTATGGTAAGGGAAAAACCATTCGATCTGATATTTCTCGACGAAATGATGGCCGGTAAAGGCGGACTCGAGACACTCGGAGAAATCAAGGACATCAATCCTAATATCCCTGTAGTGATGATAACTAAGAGCGAAGAAGAAACTCTTATGCATGATGCGATCGGCGGGAAAATTACCGACTACCTGATAAAACCAGTACATCCGAGTCAGGTGCTCCTGGTTTGCAAAAAAGTTCTGGAAGGCAGAAAGATCTCTACTGAATACGTGGCAAAGGATTATCTGCAGGACTTCAATGAAATTTCGCGCGCAGTTGCAATGGGACCGGGCTATGAGGAATGGATAGATATCTATCTGAAACTGGTAGGCTGGGAGCATGAACTCGACATACATCCGGAAACCGGACTCAGACAGACACTGGTGGAACAGAAAAAGGAATGTAACCAGGAATTCTGCAGATACGTAGAGAAAAATTATCTTAAGTGGATCAATAAACAGGATCGTAGCAGCCGTCCTTTGCTTTCTACAGAGATAGTGGATGAATTCGTGCTTAAGGAGATAAATGAGGAAGACTCCAACGTGTTCTTCTTCGTGCTGGACTGCCTGAGAATGGATCAGTGGAATCTGATGGAAAAGCACCTGGTGGATCTGTATAATATCGACCATAGCTATTACTATTCGATTCTGCCGACTGCCACACCGTATGCAAGAAATTCTCTGTTTGCAGGGCTGTATCCTTCTGAAATAGAGAAGCACTATCCTACGCTCTGGCAGGGAGGAAATGACGACGATGAGAGGAGCTGCAATAAGTATGAAAAGGAACTGCTTCAGCTTCTGCTGGACAGAAAGAAAATTAAACTCAGAAATGAGCTGAAATACATAAAGATAATTGATCCCGAAGTCGGACGAAATTTCGAGCAGAATATTCATTCATACCAGAACAACCATCTTACCGCCGTAGTGGTCAACTTTCTGGATATGATCGCTCACGGGCGCAGCGATTCGGATCTGCTCAAGGAGATTGCCCCGGATGAACCTGCATACCGTTCGCTTACAAACAGCTGGTTTGCTCATTCGTCACTGCTTTCAACCTTCAGGGCAATAT